>NZ_NJGW02000031.1:0-38668 GCF_002216225.1 Pandoraea sp. CB10b_02 | reverse complement strand
AATCTGCGGACGGCCACCGCGCGAAACCGGTTGTCCTGGAAGTCGTAGTACTGGCAACCATCGTAGAAGTACTGATACCAGGCGAAGCCGCCATCACGCTCCTCGCCAGACCAGTAATACTCGGCAGCGAATTCGCCCTTGAGGTTGGCGTAGAGCAGCGCCTGTTCCTGCCGCGTCGGCAGTTCGCCGTCCCTGCTGGCGGCCCATTCGCGTGCGCCGGAGAAGTCAACGTCCTCAATCTCGCCCGCGAGCTTGATCAGGTAGTGGCTCAGCGTCCCGTCTTCGTTCAGCACAGCCCCGGCAAAACGTTCACCGGCCGCAAGCGGGATCACCGTTTCGTGGATGCGAATCTCAGTTCCCTTTGCCTGTTCCTTGAATCGCTCGATCAGTTGGCCGAGCTCGGTATGTTTGGCCTCGATGGCCTCAAGCGTGATCGTCATTGCATGCCTCGTTCAAATGGTTGAATGACTTAATTTTTGAATCTGCGGACGGCCACCGCGCGCAACCGGTAGTACTGGTGGTTGAAGGTCTGGCGACCATCGTCGAAGTCCTGAAACCAGGCGAAGCCGTCGCCAGCATCCTCGTTGCTCCAGTAGCCAGCTTTTTCGAAGCGGTCTTTGTGCTTCGCGAAGGCGATGGCCTGCTCGGGGCGCGTCATGAGGTCAGCGCCTAGGGACTTTGCCCACTCCATCTGTTCCTGCCATTCGCTGCGCTCGTTGTTGATAGCGACGATCACGGTATGCTCGACGTCGCCATTGGCATCGACGATGCCGCAGAGGTAGATTTCGCCATCGTTGAGCGGCGGGATTACGACCTGGGTCATGAATATCTCCTGAGTGGAATCCGGCGATTGAATGGCTGCCGATAGCCGGAAGAAATGACGGGCCCTGTGGAACAGGTCTACGGAGCGTTATGCGGCTGCTCGGGCCATGCCGACGCAGTGATCAGCGATCCAGTACGGAGTGATCGATTCCGGCATCTGGCCGGGCGCCGCCTTCATGCTCATGAAAACGATGGCGGTATCGATTTCGCCGGCGTGCGCCAGGTCGTCGAGCCAATACAGCAGGTTGTCGCGCTCGGCGCCGACCAGGACGTCGGCGCGATCGAGCATCAGCACGCGCACGCCCGACAGGTTGGCGATGGCCTCAGCTATCAGGGCGTCGGTGCGCCACTTCTCGGACTCGGACAGAAGCGCGTAATCGCGGCCGGCGGCGGTGATCGACATTTCGGCGCTGATCGCTACCGTCGCCCAGCCTGCTGCCTCGGATTGGGCGGCCATGCGGGCGTTGATGGGGGCCAGCGCCTCGCTAAGCAGGTCGGCTGGAATGCCATCAGGTCCGAGCGCGCCGGCGAGCGTGTCCCATGCGACGACGTCCGCATGGTGCTGCGCGGCGCGTTTCGTCTTCTCGGCAGCTTCGGCTACTGCGCGCTGCGACGCTTCGATGCCGGCGACGATCTTCCGGGCCTGCGCAGCGCGGTCCTTGGCCTCGGTCAGTGCTCGCTCGACGTCGGCCCGGGCCGGTGCGTCGTCGTCGGCGTCAGCCGCCGATTCCTTCGCGAGCAGTTCGAGCTGCGCCGCGGCGTCGCGAGCGCGATCGAACTCGGCCTCGCGGCTCTTCACCGCGTTCTGCAGCACTGTCAGGCTCTTCTCGTACTCGGGCAGGCTGGCGGCGGCTTCGTCGTTGCGCTCGACCGGCGTATCTGCTGTCAGCCTCCCGGCGAGGTAGCGCAGCAGGGCGCCGCATTCGGGACACGTGCACGGCATGCCTTCGACCTTACCGCCCGCTGCCGCGCGCAGCGCTTCCACCTTCGGCAGGAACTCGGCCAATTCGGCCCGGGCGCGCTCAAGCGACTCTTCGGCCTTCGGCAGCTTGCCAGCGAGCGCGCGCAGTTCGGCCGCGCGCGTTTCGCGCTGCTGGCGCTGGCGGTCCGCTGCGTCGATCTCGCCGAGCTGGCGCTGCAGGTCCGCAGCTTCACGTTCGAAGTCCTCAATCGTCTGGCGGCCTTCGGCGAGAGCGGCGGCGAGGTCGTCCGGATCCTCAGCGCCTTCGGGCGCCGGGGCCGTCCAGTTGCTCGCTTTCACGACGCCATACGTCTCGCCTGTCACCGCGCGCCATGCGCCTTTGGCCGCCGTAGCCTTCGTCTGCGCCTCGCCGGCGGCCGCTTCGAATCCTGCGCGCACCAGCGGCAGGACCGCTTCGACCTTGTCGCCGGTGATGCCGCGGGCGATGAGACGCTGGCGCACGTCGTCGGTACCGATGGTGACGCCCATCAGGCCGAACAAGAACGTGCGTCGTGCCTTGGCGTCCAGGCTGGCAAAGCGCTGCGCGTCAAGCACGAAGGGAAGGCGCGGGTCAGCCGGGATGGTCTGCGTGATTTTGCCGCCGGGCAGGGCGACGTTGTACGCGCGACCGCCGTCGGCAACGACGACGATGGATCCCGACTCGGCGCCATCGTGCACCAGGCGGCCGTATTCCTTCTTGAGTGCGACACGAACGCTTTCGCCAGCGAGGGCGAGGCGCACGGCGTCCTGAATGCTCGACTTCCCGGCGCCGTTCGGGCCGCAGAACAGAGCGACCGGGGTGCACAGCTCGACGTCAGCCGATCGGATGCCGAGGAAGTTGGTGGTGTGGATGTGGGTGAGCCGCATGGCTTTATCCCTCCTGTTTCCTGTGGGTTATCTGCCCGCCGCGCCGGGGTAATACCGGCAGCGCGGCGACGCTCTTCATCCGGCGCTGGCCGTCTACGCGGGCCGTACCGGGTGAGGTTTTCAGTCGGTGTTGAGAGGGGCGCGCGCGCGGCGGGCCGACGGGGCTGCTGTGGTCGCCTCATCGGCCGGCGTAAGATCGCGCATACGGCGCGAGGCGACCTGGTGCAGCGTCGCTTGCTGCCTTTCGTCAGCAACGTCCTTGATGAGGCTGCGCGCATAGTCGAGCTCGTCGACGTTCTTGGCGCTGAGCAGGGCGCTGTTCACGTGCGAGAACTCGGCGGCGGTGTCGTGTTGGCTGTCGCCAGCATCCGTCTGAGCAGCGCCGTCGCCGATGTCGAGCCCCGGCTGTTGGTTTTCGTCGGGGGCGGATTTTTGCGCCGCGCCGCTGCCCTGGGCCGATTCGACGACGTCGGCCGGTTCGGCACGCGCGGCAGTTTGCATTGCGTTGGTTCGCATTTCGCCGACGGTGGTCGACGGCACGGTAAAGCTACCGTCCGGGTTCAGGTCGATGATGTCCTGCGCTTCCTCGACGGTTTGCAGACCCATGAGTAGCTCGGGCGCGTAGAGCTTGCCGAAGAACGACGCCGTACGATATCGCAGCATCACTTCGGGCATGGTCTGCCACTTGCTGCCGCTCTTGCCGTACCAGCCTTCCTTGACCGCCATTTCGACGGACACCTTCGGGCTGTCGATGCGGGTGCCCGTTTCCTTCTCGACGGCCCAGGCGATGCACTCGAGGTTCTGCACCGTGGCCTTGTGCTTCGTGGTGACGCGCTGGCGATCCACCCACTTTGTGACCTCGTACTCGACTTCCTTGGGACCGAGGTCTTTGAGGTCGAAGCGCAGCGGCGAGAAACGGCCGCAGCCGTTGATCGCGGCGATGATCCACTGCGAGGACCAGGACGGCCGGCCTTCGACGATGTACAGGTTCTGCATCACCATCAGCGGGTCGGCGCCCATGCGCTGCGACATGTTCAGCGCCACGACGCAATTGGCGAGTGCGTTGGCGTTCTCGCCTTTCTTCTCGTCCCACGCACGGTAGGCGACGGGAACGAGCGTCGAGCTGGAAAGCAACTTGGCGGCGCGCTGCATCAGTTCGAACGATTGCAGGCTGCTGAATCCGGGTGCGACGGCAGGAAGGTTGGCTTCGCGCGGCGCGGGCGAGCGCAGGTTGTCGAGGGTAGTCGGTGCGTTCATTGCGATGTCTCAGTCGTGGAATTGGCAGGTGGCGTAGCGCGGGCAGTACTTCTCCGAGCACAGCAACGATTTAGGGTTGGGGTAGAAGCGGCCGGTCTTGAACATGTCGGCCGCGAACTCGATCAGGCCAGGCGTCGATTCGGAACCGAGCATGGCGCGCTTGGCGTTCTTGATCGTGCCGGTGGCGATTTCGAGCGTGCCTTTCGTCTTGAGGCCGATGATTTCGGCGTCGTCGCCGATGACGTCGCCAGTCGAATGCTCGTAGAGAATCTCGTAGGTTCCGACCTGCGGCCCGTGCCCCTTCGTCACGGCCGCGCCTTTTTGCACCGCGGCGGACCCGCTTTTCAGATCGGCGATGCCTACGCCGGCGGCAGTGCGGCGCACGCGAGCGCGGTCCATCGTGCCGGTAAGGCGCACCACGATCCCGTTTCCGCAATCGATGTCGAGCGGCTTCGTTTCCATCTCGACGGCCACGAACTCGAACTGCGGCGAGATTTCGCGACAGTATTTCGTCAGCAACGTGATGCCGATGCGCTCGGCCTCGGACATCGTCAGATCGTCTTGCGACGGGTCGAACTCGTTCTCGGGGTCGCGCAGCTTGTCGACGAACGCGCCGGCCGCGTCGTCGGCGGTGAGGCCCGCGCCGTCCAGGCGGCTCTGGTCGAATACGGCCGTGCCCGCATGGATGGCGGTGCCCAGCGCCGCGCGCAGGCCGACGACGTTACGCAGCTTGAGCAGGTGGATGCCTTCCCAGCGGTAGGAACAGTCGAAAAGCGCGCCCCAACTCGAAGCGCGAACGGTGTAGATGCTCTGCATGGCGGTTCTCTCAGTGAATGCGGACAAACTCGGGACCGCTGGCGAGCCAGCGGCCGGTGAGGCGGTAGCCGGCGGCGCGCTGCAGGCGCACGTACTCGGCCCAGGTCAGTTCGATATGCACGTCAGTTCTCCCAGGTGGTCAGGCAGTACGTCATAGGATGGACGGCGCGGCAGGCGCGCCAGCTTTCGGCCTCGCGCCATGCTAGAAAGGCAAGGATCGATGCGATCAGCGCGGCGGTGATCGCGGTGCGCGCAGTGGCTTTCATTGCGGCGTGCGCCCGTATGACGGGACGTCGGCGGCATACGAGTCGGCGCTGTACTTGAAGATGCCGACGAGCAGGAACAGGAAGGCGAGGACGGCGAGCATGCGAGCGCAGAAGTCAAGGACAAGGCGGATCATGCTGCACCCCCTGCATTCACCTTCCCGGTGCCTTCGCAGGCTTCGCACGTCTCGCGGAACGTCTGCACGTCAGACTTGCGCTCGGCCACTTGGCGCTCAACGTCGTTGAACCCCTTGCCGTAACAGGCTTGGCACTCGACTTGGTTGTCGTCGCCTCGTGCTTTGGCGAGGGCGGCGCGGATCTTCGAAGCGGCGTCGGCGTAATTCCGGCGCTTCTTCTCGTTCGGAGTGTTGAAGCACACCGCCTCGATGTAGGAGAGTGCCATTTCTGACGCCTCTAGCAGTTCCGCGTTGATGGCGTTGATTTGTGCGAATTGCTCAGCAGCCGCATTTCCTGCGTTCTGAATCCACTCAACGGGAGTGCTCCCGGTGTGTCCGTCGTAGGGCGTACTTTCATCGAACCAACAGTCCGTATGGTGGTAAGCCTTCCCAGCGCATGCGACTGCCGAGAGGATAAGATCAACGGCATACACGCCCGTTGAACCGAAACCGTAGTAGTAGGCGTCCATGCGCAGATCCGGCGTGTGCTTATCCATGAGCCACCTCGCCCTCGGCAAATACGTTCACCTCAGCCTCGAACGCTTCCTGCATGATCTCGCCGGCGCGCTTTGTGTCCTGCTTGATGAGCGCGTCGAGCAGTTCGAGATAGGCCGGGTAGCTGTCTTCTTCGAGACGCTTCAGCGCGTTCAGGGGATCGGCAGACTCAGCAGCGCGCTCACGCGCACTCGCCCGGGCCTCAGCGGCGCTCTGTTGGCGCATAAAAGCGCCGAGATCCCGCATCGCGATGCAGGAAAGTTGGGTGCTCACGGGGAATCCTCCAAAGAGGTGGGAAGCCCCGGAAGAACACCGGGGCGGTGTTGCGAGGGTGACGCTACGTTGTCGCGGGGCCGAAGCCCCGGAAGGTGTTGGGCCGTGCGAGCAATAGCGCTTTCAATCTCGGCAATTATTTTTCGAGACTTATGCGGTGGTAGAACGCGCGAATTGCCGTTCAAATCCGTCACGGTGTAGATGACGCCATGACTTCCGTCATGACGCGGGAAGCACGTGCGAGTGTGCTTTTTGCCTCGCACTACAACGGACTGTTTCAATACGTCCATTTCGTTTGCTCCTGTGTCGTGTACATGGCGCGGCTCTCGCAAGAAAGCCGCCTCAGATACATTGCTTAGCGTCCCCACCCGGCTACACCGGATTGGCTACCGCTCCGGGCCGCGCGAGGTTTGTGCCGATTACCTCGCCATCGACACGGTTTAGGGGCGCCGCGATGAGCCGCGGAAGCCAGTCGGGCCAGCCGACCAACCATTTCCGCGTTTCCAACCTACTCATCCACGCGTGTGGGAGATGTGTGCGCTCGGCGGCACTATGGCCGCGTGGCACCTTTTATCCGCCGAATTTTTAGAGAGCACCCGGGGGGCCGGGCGGGCAGCGATGTGTGCTGCGTTGAGATGAATATTAGGATGCTAATAGAAGCGTGTCAATAGGAAACTAATACTCTCACTCGAGAAATTTGTAACAGAGGGGAATGCGGTGCCCGTGAGGGCGTTGCGAGCGCGATGCCGAGGGTGGGAAGGGCGGTGCGACGCAGGGCGCAAAAAAGCCCGTGGGAGGGCGGCTGGTGGATGGCGAAGCCCCTGGCTGGCGGGAAGGGAAACGACTTGCTTTCTGTACCAACTTTGGTACGATTGAGGCATTCCCCAATCCTATTCCCCTATGGTCGAGCCGGTCAGTCGCGTGCTCTCTGTCCATTTCTTTCGGACCGAGAGCGGTAACGAGCCCGTCCGCGAATGGCTTCGCGGGCTGGATGTTCAGGACCGCAAGGCCATTGGCGACGACATCAAGACGGTAGAGATTGGCTGGCCGCTCGGGATGCCGTTGGTTCGGAAGATGGAAGCGGATCTGTGGGAAGTCCGGGTCGACCTATATCAGCGGATTGCCCGGGTACTGTTTACGGTCGTCGGGGACAAGATGGTCTTGCTTCACGGCTTCATCAAGAAGTCTCAGGAAACGCCCCAGACCGACCTGAAACTGGCCCGGACAAGACTGCGCCAGTTGCGCGACTCGGCTGGTACTGAGCAACTGAAGGAGTCACATCATGGCAAACAAGCACATCGGAAGTAGCTTTGACGATTTCCTTGCCGAGGAAGGTAGGCTCGAAGAAGCTACGGCGACTGCCATGAAGCGGCTAATCGCGTGGCAGATCGAGCAGGAAATGAAGGCCCAGAAGCTGTCCAAGACCGCTATGGCCGCTCGTATGCACACGAGCCGCGCTGCGCTCAATCGACTTCTGGATGAAGAGGATGCGAGTCTCACGCTGACGACGTTGGCGAGTGCGTTGACGGCCTTGGGGAAACGGATGGAATTCAAGCTGACGGCTTGACGGCGCATAAGCCGCGCCAGGCGGGCTGAGGGAGGGATTCGGGCGGAGTCAGAAATGACAAGCCCCGCGCTTGGCGGGCTTGGGTGAGGGCTTGAGCGGATTCCTACTTAGGATGGCTCCAAGGCCTCCTTGATCTTGCGGACAAGCGCCTCTGCCTCGGAGAGCGACGGAACTTGGTCATTGGCAACCGATGTCAGTCGTGACACATCCGTTCTGGAAATGGACGCCATATCGGAGTACACGACCATGCTGCGAAACTTGAAGTGATGCATCTGTAGATGCTGCATCACAATAGTGGCCAATCGGGCCTTTGCTTGGCTGGGAACACCAAAAATTAAGAGCGGAGCGCGAGGCGTAACAATGCCGAAATCCGCCAAATAGCGATCCGCATCAGGAACCCCGGGTGCCGCATAGTCCCGCTGGACGCGGTCGGCCCCGGCAACCTCGGCAATTCGTTCATACAGATCATCGTAGAACGTGCTCTCGACCTGCACCCGATTTAGGAATGTAAGGTCGTGAACGCGCGTGAGCGCTTGCCCGAAGCGAAATACGCCGGCGCCCAACTGATCGCCGGGGACTTCGATGACAAGCTCGCCATCCTCGTCGACTAGCCCCATTTCCGCTAGCACCTGGGAAAAGATCCGGCTGCGCGTGCCTTCTCTGAGCTTGTCGATATCCTGCTCGTAGCTCAGATGCATCAGCGTGCCGCCCATGTCGCTGATACGAAAGCCCCCGCTAGGCAGCCTTCGCAAATACATCGAGAACGAATCGCCATCAGGGAAATGGAATGGCGTACGCACATGGACGAGCCCATCTGAGCGCTCCTGAAGGCTCACTTCAGAGCAGAGCGCTTTGCAAAGTTCGGCCTGGAGGAGTTGAGTCGTGGCTTCCATTACAACAATGATAGCTGGCGCTCGTTGCCAGTGTCACGCCCTCGAGGATATCCACTGATGTTGCAATCGATCAAGAGACATTCAATCGCATCAGGCAATGTGCTGTAGCGCTCCGTCGCTTCAGCATACATTTCAGCCTTGCGCCCAGCCTGGATGTATCGCTGGGTTGCCCGATGAATGTGGCAGCTGAACTGAAACTTGGTCCCTTCGATGGGGTTCCCATGCTCGTGGTCGTAGCCGTTATATCGAGTAAGGATTACGCGTTGGCCCGGTGCTGCATGCCAAATTAGCCCGCACGAAAAATTCTCCGGAATCAGTGTGCTTTGACGCGTTATCAGCGTGAAATGGTCATCACCCTCAATCGACTTGACGTCGAAATTCCTCTCGAGGTGTTTGGCCTTTGGGACCTCGCGCGCCCGCGGGTTGACAACCTGCTTGGATTTCCTCAGCAGGTGTTCGATCACATCGTCGGTAAGGCTGCTCGGATCCATTTTTCTACATTTTTCTATCTTGTGAGGCGGAACGTCGCGATCAGTTGCCACCGGCCCAGCCAGAACCGGACCGGTAGATGACTTCCCCCATGATCGTCACCGATTCCATCAGTTCGGGCGTCACGATCTTGTCTGGATACTTTCCCGAGTTAATGGAGTGAAGGCAGATTGAGCCGCCGGCCTGCTTGAAAATTTGCTTCACCAACGGTTCGCCTTCGAAGTAAATCGCGTACACCTTGCCGTCCCGTATATGCGTCTTCGCCGTATCGACCATGATCATGTCGCGATCGAACAGGTACGGCTCCATGCTGTCACCATGCACGCACACGAGCTTGCAATCCTTGGGCTTCGACCCTAGAGCCCGGAAAAAGCCGATGTCGAACGGCAAAGCCTTCTTCTGCCGTACTTCCCACTGAATCAAACCGGTCCCCGCACTGAATCTGTAGTCGTACCTGTCCAGCCAGACGCGGTTTTCGTCAGGCGGCAGGTCGTCAGGGTGCTCCCACACCAGGACGTTCCCTTGGTCTTCGGGAATTTTGTGTTGTCCGACGGCGCGTTCGCGCGGTCCCTTTCCTGTCTCGAGCCAGTCGGCGGAGACGCTCAGCGCACGGGCTAACGCGGCCAAATGCTTCGATCCCTGGTTCTTCCCAGATTCGATCTGTCCTATGAGGCCCTGCGATACGCCGACTTGGCGAGCGAGTGCCTCCTGAGACAGCTTGGCGTCGAGGCGCGCCGCTTTGACGCGCGATCCTAAAGTTTCCATGGACGCGAGAATATTAGAAAACTCAAATAGTTTGCTCTTGACTTGATTCATTAGGATGCTAATATCTGCCTCATGAACTGGAAATCTCTGATCCGCGATCTATTGGATGCCCATTGGACTCAGCGAGCGATCGCGGAGCACATCGGCGTTACTCAGGCATCTATCAGCCAGGTACTCAGCGACAAGGCTGGGTCTCAGCGTGGGTTCCGCTTCGAGCCGGGACAGAAGTTGGTCGAGCTCCACTCGCGGATCTGCGCCCAGACCAAGGAGGAGGCATGAAACGCCTCCTGGCATTCATCGAGCGCTGGATCAGCCCGGCGAGCGGATATCCAATTTTTTCTGGGTTGCTCGCCGGTCTGTTGATAGCGCATGTCGTCGTGCTGGGCTTCTGCGGCCTCGCATGGTTGATCCATTGGCTGCCTTGGCATGGAGGTGTGAAGTGAAGAAGACCCGCGTGTTCAAGCCGGTGCGCGCCGAGCATAAGCCGTCGACGCGATGGCTTTCGCGCCCGAGCGTCGAGCGCGAAAGGTGGCGGCGCTTCGCGGAGAGTGCCATCGAACAAATTAACGAGGGCGCGCGGAAGATTTACGGAGCGCTGTACCCGAAAGATGCTCCCCATCCGACGGATAAGTGATGCCCGGTCCCATTCAAATGCAGGTCCGCTTCGAGACCGAGCAGATAGAAGCGCGTCTGACCGAGCTGTCAGAACTTCTTCAACGCCTTCCGGAGCGCGTCGCCGATGGCATCCGAAAACGCATCGCCGATCTTCCTGACCAGCTCGTCGATTTCGCCCTTGGTGAGGGTCTTCGAACAACCGGCGCAGGTCGCCGCGATGTTCGGGTCTACACCATCCGGCTGTTCTCCCCCGTGCTCGATGAATTGTGTGCCGCCGCACGCGGGGCAGCGGATTGGAGCGGTTCCTAAGTTGTGTGTGGTCATGCGAACCCCGTTGTGAGTGGGTTGAGGAAGTGGAGAGCTTCAATTCTCGCATAGCGGGGGTTCGCATCTTTTCAGTGGGCGCAGCTGAGCTGCGAACAAAAATGAGTACGGAAACAGTTTCGGCTTCTGAGATTGAAAACGCACGCATGCTCGGTGCACGCAATGAATCCGAGATCTTGCGTGCGATTGCACGCGTGACGCAGGCGCATGTGGCTGATTGCATGGGCGTGTCGGCTAGCACCATCAGCCGAGCGCTGGACGACTTGAACCGGTGGGCGCTGCTTCTGGCCGCCGCCGGCCTGCAGGTCGTTCCGGTCGATTCCATGGTCGTCGACGCGCACGAACTGACGGCGCTCGAGAGCATGGCGTTCAAGTATCTGGAGACGCGCCAGCAGCAGCGCGTCAAGGAGGGGCGGTCATGAGCCAGCTCCAGATCGCACTGGTCGCCTACGTCGCGCTCGTCGTCGTGCTCTGCGCGCTGCTCGCTTGGCTCATGCGGAGGTAGGCGTGGCCGCAATCCCGTATCCGTCCGACACACGGGCGAAGGGCTGGCGTTTCGAGCTCGACTACGAGCGCATCCGCCAATCTGACACGTGGGCCCTCGCTGCGCCCGAAATCCGCCCGTGGCTGCTCATGCTCTGGATGACCGCGTGGGAACAGACGCCGTGCGGCAGCCTGCCCGACGATGATGAACTGATCGCCGCGCGCATCGGGATGGATCTCGAGCAATTTCAATCGGCAAAGAAGCGCCTCATGCGTGGCTGGTGGGCCGCCGAGGATGGCCGCCTGTACCACAACACGATGGTTGAACGCGTGCTCGAAATGCTGGAGACGCGCGACAAAGAACGTGCTCGGAAAGCAGGCCAGCGCGAACGGAAAAAGACCGCCGACCCTTCCGGCGATGTCCCGGATTTGTCCCATGGGACAGACGGTGGACAACCTCAGGACTCCACCCGGAGTCACGACACCGGAACCGGAACCGGAACCGGAAGTAAACCTAAAACCGAAGGTACTAACGACGGCGTACGCACAGCTTCGCGTGCGCGCACGTGCGAAGGCGCGCTGTCCGCCGCCGAGATTTCGACATCGCTCCGGGAGTGGGAGCGAGAGCGTGGCAAGGCCGTGCGCAACCTCACGCCAAGCCAGCAGCAGGTGATCGATCTCGCTGCGGCCCGGCCAACGGCGTTGGAGTTGCGCAAGGCGTACGAGCTGGCCGTCGAGGATCGCGACAACGCGAACGACCCGGGGCCGATCAACGCGAACTTCGTGCGGACGAAGCTGGAGCGGGTGAGGCGCCCGCCTCGCGCTTCCCCGCAACCGAGCTGGAGTGACCAGACCGCAGCGATCCTCGCCGGCCTCGCCGGTAACCCCTTGGGAGACGAGTATGGGCATGACCCAGGCACCATCGACGTCGACGCGACTATCGTCGGCTGACTGGCCGCAAGACGCGGCACCGCAGCGGCTCATTGAGCGCTTGTTTGCCATCCTTGGGCAGCGCTACGGGGCCCGCCTCGCGGACATGTGGCGCGGCGGCGATCCGTTGCGGCCCGAGACGGTGCAAAAGCACCTCGACGGCGTGAAGCGCCAGTGGGCGCTCGACCTGGCGGACCTGACGCCGTCCGAGTGGCAGCGCGGCATCGCCGCTTTACGCGATCGGCCTTACGTGCCGACCTGCCCGGAATTCCGCCTGCTGTGCCGACCACGCCAGCACGTCAGCGAGGTGCTCGACTACGCCGTCGCGCAGTTGCATCGTCGCAGCACCGACGGCGGCGACGTCTGGCCCGATCCCACGGTCTACTGGGCGGCCCAGCGCGTCGGCGGGTACGAGATGCGCACTCTCGGTCGCGACGTGCTCGTGAAGCGGTTCGCGGCGGCGCTTGATGCGGTTCGGGACGAGGGCACCGTGCCGCCCGTGCCGCCCGCTATGGCCGCGCTTCCCACGCCCGGCAAAGCCACGACGGACAAGGCGACCGCTCGTGCCCACTTGGCCGCGATTCTGGCAGGCCGCCCGGGGCGCTCGGAACGCTCGCTCTCTCGCGCGCGCGAGGCGTTGCTCCCGGTTGCAGATCGGCCCGATGCCGTGGCGAAGTTGCTCCCGAACTCGATCCTCGCGTATGCGCGAGGGGCACAGAAGGGCGCGCAGCGCTCGCCGCGGGGCTGACGATGGAACAGTGCTCGCTCTGCCGAGCCAACGCCGGCCGGCTCGACTTCACGAAGCTGTGCTGCCGCGTCCGGCACCTGATGGCGCAGCCGACGGTGGAAATGCGGCGCGAGACGCTTGCTCGGTGGCGCGAGCAGTTGGGGGAATCGGCCGCGGCCGAGATTGAGAACGAAGTGAAAGCCCGATGGGCAGCGAGGAAAGCATGACCGAAAACCGCCATCTGTTCGACGACACCCGGCTCCTGCGCCGGGTTGTTTTCTCCGTGCCCGGCCAGCCCGTGGCAAAGGGCCGACCGAAGTTCGCGCGCCAGGGCGGCTTCGTGCGCGCTTACACGCCCGAGAAGACCGTGAACTACGAGACGCTCGTGAAGCTGGCCGCCGGCGAGGCAATGGCGGGCGCCGCGCCTATCGACGGGCCGGTCGAGCTGTGGCTCGACATCGAACTCGCCATTCCAGCGAGCTGGTCGAAGAAGAAGCATGCGGCAGCCGTGGCCGGGAAGGTCGCCGCGACAAAGAAACCCGATGCGGACAACGTCCTCAAGGCGATCAAGGACGGGATGAATGGCATCGTCTGGAACGACGACGCCCAGGCGGTCGAGTACCGCATCAGCAAGCGTTACAGCCTGACGCCCGGCGTGCGGGTGCAGGTTGAGCAGTTGCCGCTGGAAGCGGCGTGATGGATTGGCACTTTTGACGGGGGAACAGGCCAATGAATGAAGCATTCCAAGACACTCGGCAGGCGCTGCACGTGGCGTACCTCGTCCTGTCGTTACCGCCGCGGCAGAAAGCGCCGTTCCGAAACATGCTAATCCGGATCCTCGAGGACATCGATCGCCCGACCAAGGCGCAGGAAGCCTGGTTGAACGAGCTGCGCGGCCCGCAGGGTGATTTCGACCCGGACCGGCTGACGCTCGAGGAATACCGGGCCCAGTGCGCCATGATCACGGACGCGGCGCGCACACGGCTGCCTTCGCCCGAGTATGCCGCGGTGCTGGCTCGCTTCGCGCACGGCGACGAGAAGGTGGCGGGCATCAACGCGCTGGCGATCTGGTCGAGGAAGTCGAGCGGCATCACGGCTGTGGCGCTGCTGCGCGACCTGGCGGCATGGAACTACCTGCCGCGCGCGAAGAGGGAAGGGGCGTCGATCCGGGATCTTGCTGAGCGGCACAAGGTGACGAAGGATAGAGCCTTCCGCGCGGCAAAGTGGATGGCTACGCGCTTCGCGGAACTGGAAAATCTGGCGGTTGCGCGCCTCGAGACTGGGTTCGTGCTGCACGGCGTGGTGCCGTCCCCGAACCGTCCTGCGTGCGATTTCGCGCAATCCGTTGCAGCGTAAGGACTTCGAAGGAAAAAGTGCTTGCAGTTTTGCGACAAAGCACCTAAAATTTGCCCATACTCACCGCAAGTACACCCAAAGCCCGCCCAGTGCGGGCTTTTTGCATTGAGGTTCCGCCATGCCTTTCCGCATCCTCGAATCCCGCATGTACCGCGATCCGATGCTGGTGCTGGAGGCGAAGCAGGAAGCCGAGGCGCGCCAGAAGCGAAGGCAGGCCGAGCGCACGCAGCCGAGCGCTGCGCGCCGTGCGGCCGAAGCGTTGTTCGACATCCCGCCGCGGCCCGCTCCGGAGCCGTGATTCCCCGCTCGCCGCGCAACGCGGATGGCAGCCGGGAATAGACCGGCGAGAATTTTTCAGGTGAAGCGACAGCTTCTCATAACCACATGCGGAAACTCACCCCCAAGCAGCAGCGCTTTGTCGACGAGTATCTGGTCGACCTGAACGCGACGCAGGCGGCGATCCGCGCGGGATACAGCCCGAAGACGGCATATCGGATTGGTGCCGAGCTACTTCAGAAAACCTCAGTCGCGGCGGCGCTTGCCGAGTGCATGAAGGCGCGTCGTCAGCGCACGCAGGTCGACGCGGACTACGTGCTGCAGCGCATGGTCGAAATTGATCAGATGGATGTGCTCGACATCATGACCGACGACATGGCGCTCAAGCCCGTGAGCGATTGGCCGAAAGTCTGGCGGCAATACCTCAGCGGGTTTGATCTGGCTGAAATGTTCGACGGCGCCGGCGACGCGCGCGAGATGGTTGGCATCCTGAAGAAGATCAAGTGGCCCGACAAGGTAAAGAACCTCGAGCTGCTTGGCCGCCATCTGGGCATGTTCAAAGACAAGGTCGAGGTGACGGGCAAGGACGGCGGCCCGGTGCAGTCGATCTCCACCGTGACGAACGATCCGATCGAAGCCGCAAAGTTGTACGCGCAGTTGATGAACCCATAGCATGCCCATCCCGTTCCCGTTCGACTTCCGCGCACCAGATTACGTGCAGGTGCTCGAATGGCGAGCGGAGCGTCTGAAGCGCATCCGCGCGAACCCCGGCGTGCTGCCGGCACTGCGAACGTTCTACCGCGACAACCCGGCTCAGTTCATCATCGACTGGGGCATGACGTTCGATCCACGTAACGTCGAGCGCGGGCTGCCGGCGACGATCCCGTTCCTGCTATTCCCGAAGCAGGAGGAATGGTGTCAGTGGTTCATGGAGCGCTGGAAGGCGCAGGAGCCGGGCATCACCGAGAAGACGCGCGACATGGGTATGTCGTGGCTGACGGTCGGGCTGGCCGACACGATCTGCCTGTTCCACGAGGGCGTCGCGGCAGGCTTCGGCTCGCGCAAGGAAGAGTACGTCGACAAGATCGGTTCGCCCAAAAGCCTGTTCTGGAAGGCGCGCGAGTTCTTGCGGCTGCTGCCGGCCGAGTTCCGCCGCTCATGGGACATCGGCACGCACGCGCCGCACATGCGGATCATCTTCCCGGACACCGGGTCAGTGATCACGGGCGAATCGGGCGACGGCATCGGCCGCGGCGACCGAGCCAGCTTCTACATCGTCGATGAATCGGCGTTCCTCGAGCGGCCGCAACTGGTTGACGCGTCGCTGTCGGCGACGACGAACTGCCGGCAGGACATCTCCACGCCGAACGGCATGGGGAACTCGTTCGCGCAGCGCCGGCACAGCGGCAAGGTGAAGGTCTTCACGTTCCACTGGCGCGACGACCCGCGCAAGGACGACGCCTGGTACGCGAAGCAGTGCGCCGAGCTCGACCCTGTCGTCGTCGCGCAGGAAATCGACATCAACTACGCGGCGTCCGTCGAGGGCGTCGTGATCCCGTCCGCGTGGGTGCAGGCGGCGATCGGCGCGCATCTGAAGCTCGGAATCGAGCCGAGCGGCGCGCGGCGCGGCGGTCTGGACGTCGCCGACGAGGGCAAGGACAAGAACGCGTTCGCCGGCCGCTACGGCTTCCTGCTGAACTTCCTGCGTTCGTGGTCTGGCCAAGGCGGTGACATCTACGAGACGGTCGAGAAGACCTTCGGCATCTGCGACGAGCTCGGCTACGAGTCGTTCGACTATGACGCCGACGGTCTCGGTGCCGGCGTGCGCGGCGACGCGCGCGTGATCAACGAGCAGCGCATCGCGATCGGCAAGCGGCCGATCAACGACGAGCCGTTCCGCGGCTCCGGCCCGGTGCACGATCCCGAAGGCGAGATGGTGCCGGAGCGCAAGAACAAGGACTACTTCGCCAACCTTAAGGCGCAGTCCTGGTGGGCACTGCGGCTGCGCTTCCAGGCGACGTACCGCGCGGTCGTCGAGGGCAAGCCGTACAACCCAGACGACATCATCTCGATCGACCCGGAACTGAAGGAACTGGCCGCGCTGACAATGGAGTTGTCGCAGCCGACCTACACCGTCAACGGCGTCGGGAAGATCGTTATCGACAAGGCGCCCGACGGCACGAAATCGCCGAACCTGGCTGACGCGGTCATGATCGCGTACCAGCCGGCCGGTCAGGTTCTGGACATTTGGACAAGGTTGGCAGGATGAATCGAAAGCAACGCAAGGCCGAGCAGCGGCATTACCGCGCAATGGCCGCGGATTCCGCCAACGCGAAGCGCTGGTTGACGCCGGACAGCTTCCAGAACTTTGAGGCGCGCATCGGTCTCGGCACGCCGAACCAGTCGTCCGCATACCAGTACGGGTTCGATTTCATCTCGCGCAACCGCGTGCAGATGGAGGCAATGTACCGGTCCTCGTGGATCGTCGGGCAGGCGGTCGACGTCGTCGCCGAGGACATGACGCGCATGGGCGTCGATATCGGCTCCGACATCGCGCCCGAGGACAAGGACAAGCTGAACCAGGAGTTCGAGGATCTCGCGGTCTGGGACAGCCTTTGCGACACGATCAAGTGGGCGCGGCTGTATGGCGGGGCGCTGGCGGTGATGATGATCGACGGGCAAGACGCGTCGAAACCGCTGCGCCTCGACACGATCGACAAGGGCCAGTTCAAGGGGCTCTGCGTGCTCGACCGCTGGCTCGTTCAACCGACGCTGAACGATCTGGTCACCGAGCCGGGCCCTGACCTCGGCATGCCGAAGTTCTACGACGTCGTCGCGGATTCGATGGCGCTGCCACGCCAGCGCATCCACTACAGCCGCGTGCTGCGCTTCGACGGTGTCACGCTGCCGTACTGGCAGCGCATCGCCGAGAACCTGTGGGGCCAGTCCGTCATCGAGCGTCTGATCGATCGCCTCGTCGCGTTTGACAGCACGACGATGGGCGCGGCGCAGCTCGTGTTCAAGGCGCACCTGCGCACGTTCAAGGTCAAGGATCTGCGTAAGGTTCTCGCCGCGGGCGGCCCGGCGCTGGAAGCGTTGCTCAAGAACGTCGACTTCATTCGTCGGTACCAGTCCAACGAAGGGCTGTCGATGATCGACGCCGACGACGAGATGCAGATCGACCAGTACGGCTTCACCGGCCTAGATGCCGTGCTGCTGCAGTTCGCGCAGCAGCTCGCCGGCGCGCTGCAGATCCCGCTCGTGCGGTTGCTCGGCCAGTCGCCGGCCGGCCTGAACGCGACCGGCGAGTCGGACCTGCGCACCTACTACGACAACATCAAGCAGCAGCAGGAGCGCCGGCTGCGCCGCGCGCTGAACCAGCTGTTCGAGGTGATGTTCCGCTCGGTGCTCGGCGCGAAGCCGCCCGAGGGGTTCTCGTACGACTTCCGCGCGCTCTGGCAGATGACCGACGAGCAGAAGGCGACGACGGCCAACACGGTCGCGGACGCCGTGACGAAGGTTGTCGACGCGGGCCTGATGACGCCAGCCGGCGGCATGAAGGAGCTGCGCGCTTCCAGCCATCGCACCGGCGTGTTCGCGTCGATCACCGACGAAGAGATCAAGGAAGCGGAGGACCAGCCGCCGCCCGTGCCCGAAACTGACCTGTCTGATGATGATCCGAACGATCGACCGCAAGCGCAAGCGCCGGAATCCGGTCAATCTCAACGGACCGGAAAGGGTGTATCGAACGCACCTGCGAAAGATAGCCAAGCACGTCGAGGATTTGTTCGATGGCTTTCCGCTTGGAGATCTCGAAGCGATCCCGACCATCGAGCAGCTGCTTAGGCGGTACGCCGAGGCGCTCACGCCGTGGGCCGAGGCGACCGCGGCGCGGATGCTGGAAGACCTGAATCGGCGCGACGAGCAGGCGTGGATGCAGCAGGCGCAGGAGATGTCGCGCGCGCTGCGCGACGAGCTGCGCCGTGCGCCGACCGGCGAGACGATGCGCGCGCTGATGGCCGAGCAGGTGACGCTCATCAAGTCGATCCCGCTCGAGGCTGCCAAGCGCGTCCACCGGCTCACGATCGAAGCGCTCGAGGACAGCACGCGCGCGGCTCAAATTTCCAAGGCGATTCAGGAATCCGGCGAAGTGGCGAAGAGCCGCGCCGACTTGATCGCGCGCACCGAGGTCTCGCGCGCTGCAACGTCGCTCACCGAGGCCCGTGCGCGCGCCGTCGGCAGCACGCACTACCGATGGGTGACGAGTGGTGATAGCGATGTGCGCCCCAGTCATAGAGCGTTGAACGGAAAGATTTTTGCATGGGACAGCCCGCCGATGATCAATGAGGGCACTGAAAAGAAACCAAATTTCGTTCAGCACCACCCAGGGCAATTCCCCAATTGCCGGTGTTACGCAGAGCCAATTTTGCCGGAATGACGATGGAACTCTTTACGCCCGATGAGTTGGCAGTCATGGATCCTGATGCGTACGGATCGGCGCTTGCTGAATTCGTTGTAGAAAAAATCACGGAGCGGCGCAAAACGAGCGCCTGAAGAGCATGCGGTTCTACACCATCCAGAAGCTCGGGCCGAAGCGTTCGCTGACGCCGGAAGGCTTCCTGCTGTGCGAGGACGTTCCTGTCGCGCGCACCGGCGAGATGCTGTACGCGGCCGGCGAGGTGCCGGTCGAGGCCGGCCCGGACGGGCTGATCCGCATCAGCCGCACGCCGGAGGAAGTGTTTCGCGACGAGACGCTCGCGAGCTGCATGGGAAAGGACATCACGCTCGACCATCCTGAGGACTTTGTCCAGCCATCCAACTACTCTGGCTTGACACAGGGTGTGATGCTCAACCCGAGGCGCAGCACGTCGGAGCCCGATCTGCTCGTGACCGATCTGCTGATCAAGCACCCGGACGCGATCACCGCAGTGCAGGACGAAGAAATTGAAGAAGTCAGCCTCGGATACGAGGCTGACTACGAACAGGTATCACCCGGCCGCGGGGTACAGCGGAACATCGTTGTCAACCACGTAGCCATCGTCCCTCGCGGCCGTTGCGGTCCGCGCTGCGCGATTGGCGATAAGGAACCCGAGATGAAGACGAAAGACAGCAAGCCGCGCCGCTCGGCATGGCTCGACCGCCTGATGAAGGCCATGCGGGCCAAGGACGCCGAGGGCGTCGAGGAAGCGCTGGAAGAAGGTCAGAAGGCGATGGACGAAGAGTCGGATGAAGAGCGCGAGAAGCGCGAAGCCGCCGAGCGTGACGGAAAGACGGCCGACGCGATCGCGGCGCTCGCGAAGACCGTGAAGGCGCTCGACCGCAAGGTGAGCCGCCTCGCTGCGCGCGACGCCGAGCGCGAACAGGAAACCGAGGACGACGACGAGGAAGACGACGAAACGGACGAGACGACCGACACGATCATCGAGGCCGAGCCGTCCCGCCGCGTCAGCGAGGAAGGCGTCGACCTGTACACCGGCGACTCCGCGCGACTCATCGCCGCGCGCGCCGAGATCCTCGCGCCAGGCGTGAAGCTGCCGACGCTCGACGGCCTGAAGACGAAGGATCGCGCGGCCGCGCTCTGCAAGTGCCAGCGCCGCGCGCTCGACCAGGCGTATGAAACCGACGCCGGCCGCGCCGCGATCGCGCCGTTCCTCGGCCGCCGCGCGCCGGACTTCGACACCATGCCCGCGCCGGTGGTCGACGCGATCTTCACCGGCGCTGCCGAGCTGATGCGCGCGAAGAACAACGCCGGCGCGTCGAGCGGCAAGGTGAGCACGCGCGACTTCGGCAAGGTGAAGACCATCGCCGACATCAACGAACAGAACCGCAAGTTCTGGGCGGGTCAGTCCAACCAGTAAGGAGAATGCCTCATGGGCAACGCAATTGTGTATCGCATGCCGTCGGGCATTCCCGGCGATGTGACCCGGCCGTCGCAGTCGACGATCGAGCCGGTCCCCCTCGATCCGACCGCGCCGTTCTCGGCATACGGCCTGTTCGGGAAGATCGTGAAAGGCAAGTTCGTGCCGATCGGCGCGGGCGACGTCGCCACGGCGGTCTACGGTCTGCTGGTGCGGCCGTACCCGACGCAGAGCTCGCAGGATCCGCTCGGCACGTCGACGCCGCCGACGAAGGGCATCGCGGACGTGCTGCGCCGCGGCTATCAGACGGTGAAGCTTAACGCCGGTGTCGCCGCGCTCGACGGTCAGGTGTACGTGCGCGTCGCAGCGGCCGCCGCCGGCAAACCGATCGGCGGCATCGAGGCTGCGGCCGACGGCACGAACACGATCGCCATCACCGGCGCGACGTTCATGGCCGGCGCTGACGCCGACGGCAACGTCGAAATCGCCTACAACATCTAAGGGAGCCGACATGACGACTCACAACAAGTCGCTGCTCGCCCGCGCGGCAGGCATCGTAATCGCCGGAGCGCCGGCGATCATCCGCGCGCGCACGCGCGACAGCATGATGACGTTCGACGCGCGCACGATCGACAGCACGGGCGCGTTCCTGGTCGGCGAGCTCGAACGCCTCGACCAGACGTTGCACATGCCGCTCACGTCGGTCACGTGGTCGCGCGACATCGACCTGCGCGAGGACGTGTCGATCGCCGACGAAGTGTCCTCGTTCACGAACTCGATGTTCGCCGCGGCGGGCGGCCCGTCGCCCGCCGGCAAGTCGTGGGTGGGCAAGGACGCGAATGCGATCCAGAGCCTCGGCCTGGACATCGGCAAGACGGCGAATCCGCTGACGCTGTGGGGCATGCAGATCGGCTGGACGATCCCGGAACTCGAATCCGCGCAGAAACTCGGACGCCCTGTCGACCAGCAGAAGTTCGAGGGTATGCAGCTGAAGCACAACATGGACGTCGACGAGCAGGTGTACATCGGCGACAGCGTCCTCGGTGTGACGGGCCTCGTGAACAGTTCGGCGGTCGAGAACGTCTCGAACGCACAGACCGGCAACTGGGCGACGGCGACGCCGGACCAGATGCTCGACGACGTGAACGAGCTGCTGAACAGCGCGTGGGCCGCCGCGGGCTACGCGGTGTGCCCGAGCCGCGTGCTGCTCGACCCGACGAGCTTTTCCCTGCTCGTCCAGCGCAAGGTCAGCGACGCTGGCAACATCAGCGTGCTGCGCTACCTGCAGGACAACAGCCTCGCGAACCAGCTCAACGGCCGTCCGCTGGAAATCTTCCCGTCGAAGTGGCTCACGGGCCGCGGCGCTGCGGGCAAGAACCGCATGGTCGCGTACACGAAGGACAAGAACCGCGTGCGCTTCCCGCTGGTGCCGCTGCAGCGCACGCCGCTCGAGTATCGCGATCTGCGCCAGCTGGTGACGTATTTCGGCCGCCTCGGCGTGGTCGAAGTCGTCTATCCGGAAACGATCGCCTACCGTGACGGGGTGTAACATGCAGCTCATCAACGTGGTGAAGGCGTTCACGGTGCGGCTCGTCCACGAGGGCGAGTCGATCGAGCGACGGATCGTCGCCGGCGTGCAGGAGGTCGAGGATTACATCGCCGACCACTGGTACACGAAGGCGCATACCGGCCCGCTGCCGGCGGGCGTCGCGGCCGCGCCGGCGAAGGCGGCCGACGTCGCACCGAAGTCCGACACCAAGCCGGGCGCAGCAGTCGACCCGGAGCCGTCGAAGGCGGCCGATAAGGCCGGAAAAAAGTAAGGTGACCCGTGGACGTTTCCCAGTTCAGACAGTCGTTCCCCGAGTTCGACGACACGACGACGTACCCCGACTCGCTCGTCCAGTTCTGGATGACCGTGGCGGTATCGCTCGTCAACGCAGATCGGTGGGGCGACCTGACTGATCTGGGAATCGCGCTCGTCACCGCGCACCACCTCGCGCTCGCCGTGAAGGACCAGAAGATGGCCGACGTTGGTGGCGTGCCCGGTCAGGTGTCCGGGCCGCAGTCGTCGAAGGCCGTCGACAAGGTGAGCGCGAGCTACGACACCGCGGCCGTCGCCATCAAGGACGGCGGCTTCTGGAACGCCACGATGTACGGCGTCCGTTATCTCAGCCTCGCAATGATGATGGGCGCCGGGGGCATCCAGCTTTGATGCTTGCCCAGGGCATTCCACCGGAGATCACAATGCGCGTGAAAATGACCGTCGACCGCTTGGACGACGTGCTGAAGTCGATCAGCGGCCTGGTGCGCCAAGAAGTACTCGTCGGTATCCCTGATAGCACTGCGGGTCAGAAAGAGCACGGCGAGTCCATCAGCAAAGCCGAGCTTGGCTATATCCTCGAGAACGGTTCTCCCGCGAACAATATTCCTCCGCGCCCTCATCTTGTTCCCGGCGTGGAAGAGGCGCGGCCGAAGTTCGAGCCGCAGCTCCAGAAGGGCGTCGAAGCGGCGCTCGACGGCGACCTCGAGCAGGTCCAGCGCCGGCTCAACATGGCAGGGCTGGTCACGGTCCCGGTCGTGCAGCACAAAATCAACAGCAATATTCCTCCCGAACTTGCCGAGTCGACTCTTGAGGCGCGACGCCGGAAGGGAATTACCACCGAAAAAACTTTGGTGGTGACCGGTGAGTACCGAAACGCGATGACTTACGTCGTCCGACGCAAGAAGTAGTTTTCAGTCCCCCTGACCCGAGGGCCGCCATGTGCGGCCCTTTTTCATTGGTGCTCGCGCTATGGCTTTTCTCGACGTCACCGACGTCCTGCTCGACCCGGACTTCATGGACACCGGACTGGTCTGCAACCGCATGACGCAGACGGTCGACGACTACGGTCGCGCGCATAACACCGTCGCTGCGACGTCGTTCTCGGCCGTCGTGACGAGCGACAAGGGCGACATCCTGCATCGCAACGCGGACGGTAGCCGAATCATCGGCTCGATCACGCTGCACACGATGTTCCGGCTGATTGACGGCAGCGCCGGCCACGACGCCGACGAGGTCGTGTGGGCCGGCCGCACCTACACGGTCGTGAACGTGAACGACTACTCGCACTTCGGCCGCGGCTTCGTTTGCGCCACGTGCGACCTGAAACCTCTCTCGGGATGACCCTATGACCGACAGCTCGACCGGCGGATATCTAGCGCCAGCCGTCGATGCGCCGCCGGCCGAGGACGATGCCCTCGAAGATCTGGTCCACGACCTGATCGCGGGCGTCACGGCGCTCCCCGGCGACCTCGTGCGGCCGCGTTGGCAGCCCACCGTCCCGGAGCAGCCCGAGCCGTCCGTGGACTGGTGCGCGTTCGGCGTGCAGGAGCAGAAGCCGGACGCCGGACCGGCGATCCAGCACGACGGCACTGGCGATGGGCACGACACGTACATCCGTCACCAGGACATCGACGTCCTGTGCACGTTCTACGGCCCGCGCGCCAAGGGTTACGCGCAGCGGCTCGCCGACGGCCTCGCGATCCCGCAGAACCGCGAGCAGCTGCAGTTGCAGGACATGGCGTTCGTCGGCGTCGGCGCGATTCGCGCGGTGCCGGACTTTGTCAACCAGCAATGGGTGCGGCGCTACGACATGACGGTGACGCTGCGCCGCAAGATCACCCGGACCTATTCGGTCCTCAACCTGAAATCGGCCACCGTGGCGACGACGACCGACTCGTCGACGCCCGTGGCCGGCGTTTCGAACATCCACTCGTAGGGGATCACCATGTCCAACGGATTGCCGGTTTCGCGGCTGATCAACGTTACGATCAACATGTCGCCCTTGGCGGCCCAGGGCGCGAACTTGAACAACGCCCTGCACATCGGCGCGTCGGCGGTCATCGATACCGGCGAGCGCATGCGCACGTATGGCGGCATCGACGAGGTGGCAGCCGACTTTGGCACGGCGGCGCCCGAGTATCTCGCGGCCCAGTTGCATTTCAATCAGATGCCGAAGCCCCAAACGCTCAGCATCGGACGGTGGGCCAAGACCGCCACGTCGGGTGTGCTGCGCGGCGGCGTGCTGTCGAGTGCGCAACAGGCAATGAGCAACTGGACCTCGATTACGACCGGCGCCTTCAAGATCCCGGTCGATGGCACGACGAAGACGGTGTCCGGCTTGGACTTCTCGGCCCAGACGAATCTGAATGGTGTCGCGAGCGTCATCAACGCGAAGCTCACGGGAGCAACGATCGCGTGGACCGGCTCGCAATTCGTCGTGACGTCGAACACGACCGGTACGAGCTCGAAGGTCGGTTATGCGACCGCGCCGGGCAGTGGCACGGATATTTCGGCGATGCTCGGGCTGACGAGCAACCTCGCCGGCGTGCCGGCGGACGGCATGGCCGCGGAATCGCCCGCGGACGCGGTTGCCATCTTCCTCGACCGCTTCGCAAATCAGTTCGTCGGCCTCGCATTTGCCGACGCGTCTGTCACGGATGACCAGCACGTTGCCGTGGCGCAGATGGTCGAGGCGGACCAGAAGCACATCTACGCCGTTACGACGCAGAACCCGCAGTCGCTCGATTCGACGGTCACGTCCGACCTGCTCAGCCGGTTTAAGGCACTGAAGTTCAAATACAGCTTCGCCCAGTACTCGGCGTCGAGCCCGTACACCGCCGTTTCCGCGCTCGGCCGGCTGTTGACCGTGAATTTCAACGGCAACGCAACCACGATCACGCTGATGTACAAGCAGGAACCCGGCGTGGTCGCCGAAACGCTGACCACGACCCAGGCGAACGCGATCGCGGCGAAGAACGGGAACGTCTATGCCGACTACGCCAACAGCACCGCGATCCTGCAGAACGGCGTGACGCCTAGCGGGATCTTTATCGACTCGGTCTACAACTCGATCTGGTTCCGGAATCGCATCCAGACCGACGTGTACAACCTGCTGTACCAGAGCCCGACGAAGATCCCGCAGACGGATGCCGGTAACGCGTTGATCGCGGCTGTGATCGAGTCCGCGTGCGCGGCCGCCGTGAACAACGGATACCTCGCGCCGGGCGTCTGGAATTCGGCTGGTTTCGGCGCGCTCAAGCAAGGCGACACGTTGGCCAAGGGCTATTACGTCTACACGCCGCCCATCGCGTCGCAGGCGCAGTCCGATCGCGAGGCACGCAAGTCCGTGCCGTTCCAGATCGCCGCGAAGGAAGCGGGCGCGATCCATACCGTCGACATTCTCGTTTCGGTGAACCGGTGAAATATGGCGCTGCCATCAATCGAATTTGTGCGAGAGGCGCTCGCTTACGAGCCTCTCACCGGTGAATTGCGCTGGAAAGAGCGGCCGCGTTCTCACTTCAAGACAGAACGCGGCTATCGGATATTTCGAAGCCGCTTTGCAGGCAGGGTGGCGGGTCACGTGTTCGCGAGCACGGGCTATCGTTTCGGTTAAGGGAAGAACATGGCTACTTACAGTTTTCAGGATGTCCAGGCCAACATCGTCGGTCCGGGCGCTGCGTTCTCGATCGGCGCTGGTTCGGCCGCCTCGGAAGAGGGCATTACGATCGAGGCCACCGGCGACAAGAACACCATGACGGTGGGTGCTGACGGCGAAGTGATGCATTCGCTGCACGCCGACAAATCGGGCACGATCACGGTCCGCCTGCTTAAGACGAGCCCGCAGAATGCGCTGCTGCAAGCCGCGTATGACGCTCAGACCCTGAGCAGTGCTCTGCACGGCAAGAACATCATCACCGTGTCCAATTCCGCATCGAGCGACCTGCACGTCGGTCGTGACTGTGCGTTTGCTCGGAAGCCTCGCGTGGTCTACGACAAGGCCGGGCAGATGATGGAATGGGTATTCCATGCCGGGAAGATCGACACGATTTTGGGTACCTACTGATGGCATTTGATCTCGAAATCAAAGGCAATACGTACCGCATCGGCAAGCTGTCGGCGATGGCTCAGTTCCATGTGTCGCGAAAGGTCGCCCCGTTGCTTCCGCCGCTCGTCGCCCTTTGGGAACAGGCGCTGAAGGCCGAGAAGCCGCTTCAGGACTCGCTCACCGAAATCGCCGAATTTTCGGTACCTTTCCTCGACGGTCTGTCGAAGCTTCCCGACGAGCAGCTTGAGTACGTCATCGCCGAGTGCATGGCGGTCGTGACTCGGCGGGAAGGCAGTGCCTCATTCCCCGTGTGGTCTGCGGCCGCTCGTGCACCGATGTACGAAGACATCGATATGGCGGTGATGCTTCAACTGACCGCCCGAGTTATTGCGGACAGCCTCGGCCCTTTTATAGACGGGTGGCTTATCAGCCCCGAGAGTCACCCGCAGACGACGGCGACGGATGGGCAAGTCTCCCGGGCGGCGAAGACTGGCTTTTGGCACCAGTTGTCGCAGGTCTTTGCCGGTTCGAGTCACTGAAAGATGGCACGCTAGATTTGGCTGACGTGGCGTTGTTGAACGATACGTTGGCCGTGCAGGCCGACAACCGGGTCATCGCGCGCCGATTGCAGGAACGGAACAATGGCTGATTCGAACATCATTCGAGAATTCCTCGTCGGCATTGGTTTCAAGGTCGACGACGCCAGCCAGGTCAAGTTTAAGGAAGGCGTCGAAGGCGCGACCAAAGAAACGGAGAAACTGAACAAGGAAGCCGAGAAGGCGGGGAAGTCGGCGCTCGCGTTGGGTGCCGCCATACTGGCAACGGGCGCGATCATTGGCAGGAGCGCGTTCAATCTCGCCTCCAAACTCGAAGACCTTCACTTCGCATCGCAGCGCACCGGTGCGGCGGCGAGTAGTTTGAAGGCGCTTTCGACCTCCGCCGAAGATGTCGGTGTTTCCTCGCAGGAGGCTTTGAGTAGTGTCGAGGGATTGGCGCGTTTCATGCGCAATACGCCGGGCGGCGAGGGGCTAATTAACGACCTTGGGGTTAAGACACGTGATACGAATGGGCATCTACGTGATACGGTAGACATCCTCAATGACATCGGCGCTGAGCTCTCCAAGAAGAAAGAGTTCGGCGAAGCAAAGGCCATAGGCTCGGTGCTCGGAATCAACGAAAACCTCCTCTGGGGCATGCGCAACCAGAAGTACTTCTCGGACTATTCGAAGTACAAGCAGGACTACGCCGAAAGCGGCGTTGACAAGCGAAGCGGTCAGGCGCACGACCTCATGGGTAAGTGGCGTGACCTCGTCGCTGGCGCCGAGGGGAAGCTCGGGACGGTCGGGCTATGGGGCGTAGGCGCAGGGGCGACTGCTGCGGGTTCGGCGTTGGCCTTTGCCGCTGGGAAGAGCGCGATCCAGAAGGCGGTTGGGAGTGCCATAGGTAAGGGAGTCGCCGAGGCGGCGGCAAAGTCGGGAACGAGTGTCGCTGCGAAGGCAGCATCTGGTGCTGCAGAGGTAGGGGCGACCGGGGCGCGTTTTGGGCTACGTCGGCTGCTCGGATTCCTCGGCCCGATCGGCACCTTCATCATGGGCATGACCGAGAGCAAGGATTTGAACGTTGGGGAGGCAGATGATTTGGCACGTCGACGCAAGCTCGGCATCACGCTCACGGACGCGAACGGCAATACAACCAACGCAGGCCATCCGCTGACGACACCCTACAAGACTCCCAATCTTGCCGATACCGCATTTGGCCGGCTGATTGCGCGCGGTGAGGGGGACTACGGAAGCGTGAATCTTGGCAAGCAAGGAAACTACCGGGCGTCCACGGTCGATCTTTCTAGTATGACCGTTGCGGAGGTCATGAAAGCTCAAGCGAGCGGGCAGTTCAATGCGGCGGGCCGGTATCAGATCACCAAAGGAACCCTATCTGATGCGGTTAAGTTCCTCGGTCTGAGCGGCAACGAGAAGTTTGATAAGGCTACGCAGGACCGTATTTTTGAGCAATATCTCGTCGGCCATAAGCGGCGCGCCATTGGTGATTACCTTTCCGGTCGAAGCGAGGACTTGCGCGCCGCACTGTTGGCGGCAGCGAAAGAATGGGCCAGCGTCGCCGATCCAAGAACCGGGCGCAGCTACTACGACGGGATAGGAAATAACAAGGCGTCTATCGGCCTCGCTGAACTGGAGGCGGCGCTTAAGAACTCAAGGGCGCCCTTGGGGGGTGAACTGGCGATGCGCAGCCCGAAGGAGATCAAGATTGATGCGCGGCAGGATATCAAGATCCAGGTCACAGGAAGTGGAACTGCTAAGCCGCAGGAAGTGGCAGAAGCGATTTCCAATGAGCAACAGCGGATGAATGCTGATTTGCAACGTAATCTAGGTGAGGTGGTGTCGTGAGCGCTCTTGATTTTTTTGATGTGATGACAATCACCTCGAAGACGCTCGGAACGATCCGCATAGGCGTGACGATCGAAGAGGTGTACAACGACGAGTTGCAGATTACCGAGCATCCGGTCGAGAAAGGCACTCCTATGACGGACCATGCCTTCAAGCGCCAGCCTGACGTGGTCCTTAAATGCGGCTGGTCGAATGCTGATTGGTCTGCCTTGTTGGGGAGTTCAGTCGTCACCTTCGATGATTTTGGTAGTACGACTCAGTCGAGTTACATCGACGGCATTTATTCGAAATTGCTCGCTCTGCAGGCGTCGTGCGTGCCGTTTGACGCCGTGACCTCACGTCGCAAGTACTCGAACGTGCTGCTGCAAGGTTTGCGCGTCGTGCATGACGCGAAGACGAGCGGTGCGCTAATGCTCACGGCGACGCTGCGGCAGATCCGGATCGTCCAGACCAAGGCGACGAAATTGCCGCCGCGGGACGATCAGGCGGATCCGTCGCGCACCGCCGAGACACAGAACACCGGCTCGAAACAGGCGGTGCCGGCTACGCCGGCGCCCGGTGGGTCGGTCCCCCCGCAATGACATGGCGAGCTACTACGAAATCCCGTTTTCCCCCACCCCGCAGACGTTCCGGATCACGCTATCGAGCGTCGAGTACATGCTCACGGTGCAGTACCGCGCTGCCGGCGGCGCCGGCTGGATTCTGGACATCGCAGACGCGGCCGGTGCGCCGATCATCGGCGGTATCCCGCTGGTGACTGGGACCGACCTGCTCGAGCAGTACCGGTATCTCGGCCTGGGCGGCCGCATCTGGGTGCAGGGCTCGGATGATCCGGACAATGTCCCGACGTTCGGCGACCTCGGGGTTGGATCGCACGTTTTCTGGGTGACGGACTGACCTGCAATGGACACTATGGACGAAGACAACAGGAAGAACCTTCTGCTATGGGCCGAAAAGGCCGCGATCGAGAACATCAAAGCTCATCACGCATCTACGGACATCATCGCAAAGGAGGCGGCAACGACTCTTACCGTGTTCTTGGCCGCAATGGGCGGGGGATTTGCTTTCGCGATGAAGGCGTTGGATTCGAACGGTTGGACCTGGTTGGCGGTCGGAGCTTCAGTATTTGCCGGATGGTTTCTGGTGCTTAGCGCGCTGCTCGTAACGAAGTGTCTCAAGGTGCGAGCTCTGCCACCAATGTTTAATGAGCCCGACAACCTCTACATGCCGCAGCATGCCTATTTGGATGTGCTCGAGTCTGAGTTGAAAGGGTTTCAGCGGCGGATCGAGGCAATCGGTAAAGAGAACGGGCGAGTTGTGCGTTGGCTGAATGGCCTTCGCCTCGCGGCCGTTCTCAGTCCGGCTCCTACCGCTTTGGCTGCGGGTTGCTTGGCTTGGTCGGCGCGGGCGGTTGGCGGTTGAAGCCGTCCTTGGTGGGCGTCCGATAAATTGGGGTTTTCGGATCTGGCACCACTGGCTTATTATCGGAAGAGCTCATGCGGACTCGGTTGTTTATCAGGTGTAGGAGCCGGTAAACATACCAGAGTCGATGACTTGCCCCGCTTCGGCGGGGTTTTTTGTTTTCTGGGTTACAGATTAGGGTCGTCCGTTTCAAGGCCTCCGGATGTTGGCTTCGCGATGCCATATTCCTTTGCCAGGATTTCGGCGACCCTTCTCGCGATTTTCTCGTCTGTCGAGGACAGCCTGTCACTGCCGATTTTGGAGAGCAGCACGTATGACGCTGTTTCGCTGAGCAGCGTACTAACGCTCTTGCCGGACTCAACGGCGAGCTTTCTGAGCGCGATGAATTGCTCGTCAGATAGGTTCACGGTAACAACCCGGCCACGTTTATTTGGGTCTTCTTTTTCGATGTCATTCACGCTGCCTTCGCCCGTTTCGAGCCACTCGGGGAGCACATCCAACGCCTCGGCGAGACGCTGAATCATCTCCGGGCGAGGCTTGTTCTTCCCCATTTCGTAACGGGATAGCTGGGTTGGCGCTATTCCTACGCGAGCGGCCAGTTCGGCTTGGCTCAGCTTCAGGCCAGCCCGAGATCGGATGATACGCGCGCCGATGCTATCTTTTGTGTTCATAAAAGTACATGAAGGTATTGCAATGTACTTTGATGTGCTCTATGATGAGCACATCAGGACATTTGATGACGGATGTGTACGGGAGTATAGACGATGGGCAGACAGCGTAGCGTGACCCTTGCGGTGAAGGTACGTCCGGAGGTTCGGGATTGGCTGATGGACGTTGCACAGCGGCAATTCAGATCTGTGTCAGCAGAGGTTTGTATGCGCCTGGAAAGTGCATACCAAAAAGAAAACGCCCAACCGGCGGCAACCGGTCAGGCGTTGGTACAGCAGTGATCCACTAGCAAAGGAAGATCATGAAGAATGATAACACGGCAGCAAACATTAGCAAGGCCGCACCGACGCTCGTTGAGCGCCGGGTCATCGACCTTTCGAGCATGATGGACAACCAGGTCCGCTACATGCGCGCGCTGTTCATCGCCATCAAGGCGACGTCGGAGGAATCGTCGAAGGTCGCCGTCGATCTGGCCGCACTCGGTCAGTGGGTGGCAGAAAACGCCGAGGACTTCCTCGACGTGGGCTGCAAGGACGTTCTGTCGGCCAGCCGGGAGGTGCACTGATGAACAACGTGATCTTCGGCGGCTCGGATGCCACACTCCGGATGACCAGTCAGGAAATTGCCGATCTGGTCGAGAAGCGCCACGACAACGTGAAGCGCACTATCGAAACCCTTGCAAATCAAGGGGTTATCGTCCGTCCTCAAATTGAGGATGAACCCGGTAATGATGCGATGGGTCGCCCCCGCGTCACGCAGGTTTATGTCTTTACCGGCGAACGTGGCAAGCGCGACAGCATCGTCGTCGTCGCACAGCTTTCGCCTCAGTTCACGGCCCGGCTGGTGGACCGGTGGCAAGAACTGGAAAGCGGCGTAGCTGCGTTGCCCAAGACGCTGCCCGAAGCTCTGCGCCTCGCTGCCGATTTGGCCGATCAGAAAGCGAAAGCTGAAGCGGCGCTCGCAATTGCAGCACCAAAGGTCGAGACGTACGAGCGGATTTCCGACGCCGAAGGCTCGATGTGTATCCGTGATGCTGCCAGCACGCTCCAGATGCAGCCGAGCAAGTTGACCGCGTGGCTGCACGCGAACGGATGGATCTACCGCCGAGCCGGTAAGTCTGGCTGGCTCGCGTACCACGACAAGCAGCAGGCCGGGTATCTGGTGCACAAGAGCACACCCTACGTCGACCGAACAACGGGCGATGAGCGCGTTAGCGAGCAGGTGCGCATTACGATGCGCGGGCTGACGAGGCTAGGAGAACTGGTGCCGCGCGACGAGTCCAGAATGCGGCGCGCAGCCGGATATGCGCATCGCGCGAATCACGGAGCGGTTCATCACTGACGATGCAGTAGCCCTCGGCAAGTCCGAGGGCATTCATTCGAGACGAGAATGACAACCCAATACCTTCGGAAGGCCTCGCTGATCGTTGGCGACGACACTGGTGATGCGCTTGATTTCTCCGAATTTCGCATCGTCTTCCAAGTGCGGCGAGGTGACGTTCAAACACCAAACTCAGCGCTGATAAAGGTGTACAACGTTGCCCCGAACACGGCGGCGAAGGCGCTCAAGGACTATACGAGGGTGCGGCTGTCCGCTGGATATGGCGCCATTCCCGGACTGATTTTCGACGGGATCATCAAGCAATCGTGGGTCGGGCGTGAGAGTGCGACGGACACGTTCTTGGCAATTAGCGCGGCCTCTGGCGATGCCTGGTACAACAACGCCGTGATCAGCAAGACTTTCGCCGCCGGTTCCACGGTGGCAGACCACATCCTGGCTGTGACCGAGACGCTGCCGAAGTACGGCCTTAGCGTTGGTTACATTCCCGAGTTTCAGTCGAACCCTTTGCCGAGAGGTCAGGTATTTTTCGGCATGGCTCGAAACGCCATGCGGAACATCGCGCAGAACTTGGGGGCAGACTGGAGCATTCAGGACACGAAGTTCCAGATTGTTCCGAAAGACTCGTTTATCCCGAGCGAGGTCGTTGAAGTCAATTCGGACAGCGGGATGGTGGGTACGCCGACGCAGACCCAAAACGGCGTTGATGTCCTGACGCTGCTGAACTCGAACCTTCGTGTGTCCACGTTGATCAAGCTGGATAACGATTCGATCCAGAGGTACCAGTACGGGCTGTCTGTCGCGGATACGGAGTCAAACTCCAATGCCAAGTACTTTGGCCGTCTCAATTCGAGTGGTTATTACAAAATTCTAACGTGCGATCACACTGGCGATACGCTCGGCGGTCCGTGGTACTCATCGCTAAAGTGCATTAGCGCTGATCTGACCACGGCGCCCCAATTCATCCGTAACAAATCAGTAGCTGGTCCTGGCGCTGTAAAGCCTTGGGGCTAACGGCACTTTTTCTGGCCTGGTAGTGCAGCAGTCTCTGCAACGGGGCGAATTATCTCGGCGACTCCATTCCCGACTATCTTTGCCTCGGCAAACATTGAGGATGGTTGGATGCTCTGATTGCCAAGCGGATCAATGAATATCACTCGCTCGCCTAGCAGCGCACCCCAACAACCGACGATGTGGTGATCGGGGCTTTTCAGTTCATACCGGCGCAAATTCTTCTTGTCCGCCAAGGGGAGTGGGCATTGTGTTTTGGCATAGAGCACATACGCTTCCCTGCTTAGATGAACGGTTGTCCCGGTGCACCTGACCTCACCTGTTGCCAAGTCAGCGCCGAAGACGTAGACGTTCTCGGCGTGAGCCACCGCCGGAATAGCGATCAACAGAGCGACAGCGATCTTTCTCACTGATTTTCCCCATGGACAAAAACGAACGGTACAGCGACCAACAAGAGGTCATACGGACAGCGATTCAAGCTGCGCTATCAAATGTTTGGACCGCACTTCCCGGCATCGTCCAGTCATTCGATCCGGCCGCAATGACGTGCATTGTACAGCCGTCGATAACCATGATGGTTCGAGATCCTGACGGCTCGGCATCGTCGGTTGCGTTACCTCTACTGGTCGATTGTCCAGTGCAGTTTCCTGCCGGCGGTGGCTGTACCTTAACGTTTCCGGTGGCGCCGGGGGACGAGTGCCTGGTGGTTTTCGCGTCGCGGTGCATCGATGCTTGGTGGCAGTTGGGTGGGGCGCAGGGGCAGGCAAAGTCGCGCATGCACGATCTCTCTGACGGTTTCGTTCTGCTCGGCACACGGTCCCGCCCGCGCGCGCTGTCTGGCGTGAGCACCGTGTCGACCCAGCTTCGAAGTGACGATGGGGCGACGTTCATTGACCTCAACCCGACAACCCAGAAAGTGAAGATCGTCGCGCCCGGCGGATTTGACGTCGTGGCACCGCTGGCCACTTTCTCGCAGGCGGTCACCATCACGGGCCTGCTGACGTTCGTCGGTGGCATGGTGGGGAGCGCGGCGAGCGGCGCGGCGGCGGTGTTCAACGGCATCCTGAACGTGATCGGCCAGATCGCCGCGAACGGGAAGCGAGTGGACGACACCCACACCCACAACAACGTGCAGCCCGGCTCGGGCAATTCCGGCACGGTGAATTAGTCTGGAGTTACAAAGACGAGCGAGTTTATTTATAGGTGTCTAGTCTGGCGCTATGCGTTTCAGACGGAAATCTCAAAAAAGCGAAAGCCCCGGTCTGTTAGCGCAGCCGGGGCTTTCTGTTTTCCACCCTCTGTCGAGCCAGAAGGAAGAACCTGAATGAAGTTTACGAAGATGAATGTCTCTGGTCAACTGGATGCCGACGGCGCAAAGAGGTTCGCTTCACTTGTCGGCCAAGCATACGTAATTGCTGCTGCCGGCGCCGCATGCGCTGGTGCTGCCGCGTTGATTTGGGCTATTCGCTGGTGGTGACCATGCGATACAGAAAAGAAGACGCTGACGGCGATTACGTCCTCGGCGGGGCCGCTGCATTCCTCGTCGACAGCCCCGAGACGGTCGCACAGGCCGTTTCGACGCGGCTTCGCCTGGTCAAAGGCGAATGGTTTCTCGACAAGACCGTGGGCATGCCTTGGCAGCAGGTCTTGGGCAAGAACACGCAAGCCACGGCCGATAGCGCGATCAAGCAGTGCATCCTCGGCACGCAGGGCGTTGTCGAGATCACGGACTATTCGAGCGAGCTCAACGCCGAATCACGCGCGCTTACCGTCACCGCGACGATCAACACGGTCTACGGATCGACGACGATACAGGAAACGCTGTGACCATCACTACGACCGCACCGACCATCGACGCGACCGGGATACACGCCCCGACGTATGCGGACGTGCTGGATTATCTGCAGACTCAGTATCGAGCCATTTTCGGTTCCGACACGTACCTTGAGCCTGACAGCAAGGACGGGCAGTTTCTCGCGATTATCGCCGCGGCCATCAACGACGCGAACAGCGCTGCGATCGCCGTCTACAACAGCTTCAGTCCGGCGACAGCGCAATTCGCCGCGCTTTCGAGCAACGTGAAGATCAACGGCATCCAGCGGCACGAAGCGTCGTACTCGACCGCGGACGTGCTGCTCGTCGGGCAGGCCGGGACGACGATCACCAACGGGTTGGTGCAGGACAGCAATCAGGTCAACTGGGCGCTGCCGGCGTCCGTCACCCTTCCCCCGGCTGGGCAGATCACCGTGACCGTCACATGCACGAAAATCGGCGCGATCGAGGCGCGGGCCGGCACGATCACGAAGATCATGACGCCGACCCTTGGCTGGCAAACTGCAACCAATCCGTCCGACGCCGCGCCCGGCGCCCCGGTGGAATCCGACGCCGCGTTGCGCGCGCGCCAGAAGACGTCTACGGCCATTCCGTCGTTGACCGTCTTCGATGGCACCATCGGGGCCGTGGCAAACGTCCCGGGCGTCACCCGGTACGCGGGCTACGAGAACGACACCGACGCGACGGACGCGAACGGATTGCCGGCGCACTCGATCGCACTGGTGGTTGAGGGTGGCGACGCGACAGCGATCGCAAATGCCATTGCAGCGAAGAAGGGGCCCGGCGGAGGCACCACGGGCAGCACCGCGGTCACCGTCAACGACGTCTATGGGCACCCGATCGTCATCCGGTTCTATCGTCCGTCCAACCAGGCAGTTTCGGCGGTGGTTCGGTTCAATGCGCTCGCCGGATTCACTACTGCGATCAGCCAGTCGGTGCAGCAGGCAATCTCGGACTACATCAACTCGATTCCGATCGGCGGCGGCGCGCCCGGGGTGGTCGAGTGGGATGCGTGTATCGCGGCCGCCAAGAGCGTGCCGGGCGCCAATACCTTCAAGATCGTCTCGCTCGTGCTAAGCGGCCCGGCCGGCCCGGGAACGCCGGACGTTCCGCTGGCATTCAATCAGGCGGCAACCTGTGCGCCGGCCAGTATCACGATGACACCGGTTTGATATGGCAGACGTTACCGATTACACCGGCAAGATCACATCCGAGCACGCCGACAAACCGAAGTTCTCAGCGATGGTGGCCGCTGTCGCTCAGTGTTTCGTTGACGCTCAGAATGGCCTTGCGGCGATGCCGGCGGCGTTCGACTTGGACGGGGCTGTTGGCAAGCAGCTTGATAGTGTGGGGCTTTGGGTCGGTGTCTCGCGGATCGTTGCAACGCCGCTCACCGGCGTCTACTTTTCGTTCGACACCGCGGGACTTGGATTCGATCAAGGCGTCTGGAAAGGACCGTTTGATCCCGACGCCGGCGTCACATCACTCGACGACGACACCTACCGCCTGCTCATCAGGGCACGAATCGGCGCCAATCACTGGGACGGCACACTGGCGGGCACGAAGGCGATTTTCGAGCAGATTTTCAACGGCGACACGCACGTCTACCTGCAGGACAACCAGGACATGTCGATCACGGTCGGCATATCCGGAAAAGTCCCGTCAACTCTCTTTCTCTCGTTGTTGTCCGGCGGATACATCCCGATCAAGCCGCAGGCCGTTCGGGTGAGCTATTACCTCGTGACGTCTGCGGACGGCGCACCGCTCTTCGGATTCGACATGGGCAATGACTACGTAGCCGGGTTCGACGCCGGCGCGTGGGCAGCACCGCTTTAATCACTTCGCTGGTCTTCTCTCTGCTCGCGTTCTCGAGCGAATTACACACGGGTTTCAACATGGCAACTAACGATTTCCTGACGTTCGCGGGTGGGTCTGGCGCGAACGTACTGTCGCAAGCGGACTACGCCGCGCTCAAATCCATCCTGAGCAACGGCTTCTCATCTGGCGTGGCGCAGTCCGCGCAGGTGAATAAGGTGCTGCGGCAGGCGAGCATTATGTCCGCGGTGGTAGCGAAACTGATTTGCGACGTAACGGCAAAGGACGCCATTGACGATGGGACTACCGCGACGCTCACAAGCAACCTTATCGAGGCGATCCAGGCGATCGGGGATGCCCGATACCCGAGGGCCTACTCGATCGCCGCACTGCCGACCAAGAACGTCGGGCCGATTACGGTGATCGAGGCAGGCGAGATCTGGCTGTGGACCAGCACCCAGTATTTCACCGGCTATCGCTCGCCGTTATGCGGCCGGCCGCTCGATGGGCATACGACGGTTCCGCTGGCGAGCGAGGTCGATGCGGTCGGCGGCACGTTGAGCAAGACCGCCTACGCAGGTTTGTGGGGCTATGCACAGGAGAACGGGTTGGTGGTTCCCGCCGCCTCGTGGACGTCCGGAATGCACAGGTTCGTCGACTTGGGGGGCAACAATTTCCGATGCCCGGATCTGCGCAACCAGTTCCGTCGATACACCGGAACTGACGCTGACACTGCAAATGCGACTACGCTTGGTTCTTACAAGACGGATACGTTGCGGAGTCACAGCCACGGGCTGAGTCCGACATATATTTCGACAGACCTTTCAGGTGACGCAAACATCGGATCCGGGTCTTACCAGATCCGGCGAACGAGCGCCACGCAGACGTTTGGATCGGCTGAAACCGCACCAAGGCACACCGCATATGCACCTCGTATCCATGTGTAGCGTCCGCTTCACTGCAAATGCGCGGACGCTCGGTAGCACTCAAGCACATGCATTCGCTAGCCATTCGCACCCTATGCCAATTCCTGCTTTTAGCTCGAACCAACTGTTCAACCCGGGCGCAAATTCGACCGTTTATCAAGGGCTGGGGCCGCCGAATTCGGCAACATCTGCAACCGGTGGATCTGAGCCCCGTCCTGTGAATACCGCCTACGCACCGCGCCTGCACGTCTAGACGTGGATTCGCGGCGCGTATGCGGTGTTGATGGGGCGCGTCTCCGATCCACCTGCATCATTCGTGGCGCCAATAGGTGAATCGCCTGGAGTTTGCATCACGGCGGAGTAGTTACCGGCTGGGAATACCGTACTTGAGGGGAACATCTTCAGCGGATGCGAGTGCTTTGCGAGCGCCGCGATCTGGGGAGTCCCAAGCGTCCGCGCATTTGCAGTGAAAGTACCTTTAGGAGAGAAGTAATGGAAAAAAAGACCGTATATCAGACCGACGAGCACGGGTTCTTCCTGTATTCGGCCACCGCGCACGAGTTGCACCTGTCGCCCGGCAACTTCAATGTGCCCTACGGCGCGGTCGAAGTGCAACCGCCGACCGTCGAAAGTGGCAAGGTGCCGATGTGGGATGGAGCAAAGTGGTCGGTCGTGGAAGACCATCGCGACAAGACGCTCTATGTCGCTGAAAGCGGTCGTGAATACCAACTCGGTACCGCAGTGGAAATTGACGGTGAAAGCGTCACCTACGACGGTGGTGGGCCGATTCCGTCGTGGTTGACGACGGTTGATCCTGCCTCGATACCGTCTGATCCAGTCATCCCGGAGTCGCAACAATGAACATCGCACCGAAAGCCGAGAACGCCGCATGCGAAGAGGTGTTGGAACAGCAGCGACAAAATGAATATGTGAGCTGGCTTACTGTCGCCGACGGCGCTCCGGCTCGGTCAGAATTTCGATGGGTTCCACGTAATGATTAGGCTTACTGATAGGCACAAGACTATCCGTTATTTTAAGAGAGTCCTTGTGTCCTCAGATACGTGGGGCCGCTCCACCGCTCCACGATACGAAAAGGAGATCTAGATGAAGAAGGTAGTAATCGCAGCATCGGTCGCAACCGTTGCGGGGGCGGCCATTCTGGCGGGCTGCAT
>NZ_NJGW02000030.1:0-41404 GCF_002216225.1 Pandoraea sp. CB10b_02 | reverse complement strand
AGCGTGCAACGCCAGCCCGAACGAATTCGCAAGTATTTCGAGCACGGCCCTGTTCGCTATGCAGCTTGATACAAGTTCACAGGGGCCGGATCAATAATGATGAATTCGCGCATCAACGGCCACACGTGGGGCGTGCCGTTCCAGCGTTCGACCATCGTGATGTACTGGAACAAGGACCTGTTCCGCGAGGCCGGTCTCGACCCGGACCGCGCGCCCGCGACCTGGGAGGAACTGGCCAGTTACGCGCAGAAGCTCACCCGGCGCGACGCCGCGGGCAACGTGACGCAGTGGGGCATCAAGGTGCCGTCGACGGGCTTCGGCTACTGGCTGTTCCAGGCGTTTACGACGCCCGCCGGCATCGAGCTCATGAACCCCGCGGGCACCAGGACGTTCCTGAACGCCCCGCAGGCGGTGGAGTCGCTGCAGTTCTGGGTCGACCTCGCCACGAAGTACAAGGCCATGCCGACGGGCTCGATCGAATGGGGCACCACGCCGAAGGACTTCCTCGAGAAGAAGGCCGCCATTATCTACACGACGACGGGCAACCTTACCAATATCCGCACGAATGCCACGTTCGCGTTCGGCGTGGGCAAGATGCCGGCCAAGGTGCGCGGCGGCAGCCCGACCGGCGGGGGCAACTTCTATGTGTTCAAGAAGAGCTCGCCGGAGGAGAAGCAGGCGGCCATGACGTTCATCAAGTGGGCGACCACGCCCGAGCGCGCGGCGCAGTTCGGCATCGACACGGGCTACGTGGCGGTGACGCCGGCTGCCTGGGAAACGCCGGCGATGAAGCAGTACGTGCAGAAGGTGCCCGCCGCGGCCGTCGCGCGCGATCAGCTCGGCAGCAGCGTGGCCGAGTTCTCCACGCACGACAACCAGCGTGTGACCAAGGCGCTCAACGACGCACTGCAGGCGGCGCTGACGGGCACGAAGTCGCCGAAGCAGGCGCTCGACGACGCGCAACGCGAAGCTGACCGCATTCTGCGGCCATACGCGCGTTAAGTTGCCAGTTAAGGTGCCAGTTAAGCTGCCAGTTAAGGTGCCAGTCAAGCTGCGCGTTAGACCGCGAGTTAACAAGCCTCAACGCCGGCCAGACTTGCTGCTGGTGGCGATGGCGCCGATCGCACCGGATCGGCCCGTCGCCGGCTGTCTGGCCGAACGGCGGCGCCGGCGCGCCTGCACCACCGTGTGGCGCGCTTTCGCCCTGGAGGCTTCGAATCGATGGACTGTCGGATGAACCGTCATGCTCACGCGTGGGCGCCCTGGCTGCTGCTGCTGCCGGCACTGGTGCTGCTCATCGCATTCACTCACTATCCCGCCATCGCCACGCTCTGGCACAGCGTGTTCTCGACCGCGCGCGCCGGGGCGCCGTCCGTGTACGTCGGCGCCGAGAACTATCGGCTGCTCGCCGATGACCCGGTCTTCTGGCAGGCGCTGCGCAACAATGTGCTGTTCGCACTGATCACCGTGCCGGCCGCGATCGTGCTGGCCGTCGTCATGGCGCTGTGGGTACATCGCCAGATGCCGGGCCGCGCATTGCTGCGTCTGGCGTACTTCACGCCCGCGATCCTGCCGATGATCGCCGTGGCCAACATCTGGCTGTTCTTCTACACGCCGCAGTACGGCCTGATCGCGCAGGTCGCGCAGGCGTTCGGCTGGGGTGAGCGCAACTGGCTGGGGCAGCCGGGCACGGCGCTGCCCGCGCTGATGGTCGTAACCGTGTGGAAGGAAGCGGGATTCTTCATGATCTTCTACCTGGCGGCGCTGCAGCAGATCCCGCCCACGCTCGCCGAGGCGGCCGCACTCGAAGGCGCGTCGCGCTGGCAGTGCTTCCGGCGCGTGCAGTGGCCGCTGCTCATGCCGACGACCGTGTTCGTCGTCATCAACGCGCTCATCAATGCGTTCCGTCTCGTCGACCATGTCGTGGTGATGACGCGAGGCGGGCCCGATAACGCGACTCAACTGCTGCTGTACTACATCTACCAGGTGGCGTTCAGCTTCTGGGACACCGCGTATGCGGCGGCGCTGACCGTGGTGCTGCTCACGCTGCTGGCCGTCGTGGCCTTCGTGAAATTCCGACTGCTCGACTCACGCACGCATTATCAATGACCCCCTCTTTGCCTTCGATCCCGGACGCGCGGACGTCCGTCGACAAACGTGCCCGGCGTGCCGTGTTCTGCGCCGCCGGGCGCTCGGGCGGACTCGACGTGGCCGGCGCCTGGCTGCTCGGTCTGCTGTGGCTGCTGCCGCTGCTCTATGCCGTGTGGAGCGCGTTCCATCCGGCGGCCTACGCCACGCGCTTTTCGCTGAGCGCACCGCTCACACTCGAGAACTTCGCGCACGCGTGGCGGGCCGCGCCGTTTGGGCGCTACCTCGTCAATACCTTCGTGCTCGTGACGGTGATCCTCGCGGCGCAGATCGCGCTGGCCACGCTCGCGGCCTATGCTTTCGCGCGCTTCACGTTTCGCGGCAGCGATATCGCGTTCATGATCGTGCTGCTGCAGTTGATGGTCATGCCCGACGTGCTCATCGTGGAGAACTACCGCACGATCGCGTGGCTGGGGTTGCGCGACACGATCGTGGGCATCGCGCTGCCGTACTTCGCGTCGGCCTTCGGCATCTTTTTGCTGCGTCAGGCGTTCAAGACGGTGCCAAAGGAGCTCGACGACGCCGCGCGCGTGGAGGGCGCCAACGCGTGGCAGGTGTTGTGGCGCGTGTACGTGCCCTTGGCGCGTCCGGTGTACGTGGCATATGCGCTGGTGTCGATCAGCCATCACTGGAACAACTTCCTGTGGCCGCTCATCGTGACGAACTCGGTCGAGACGCGCCCGCTCACCGTCGGCCTGCAAGTGTTTTCGTCGACCGATCAGGGCATCGACTGGTCGCTCATCACCGCGGCCACGCTCATGAGCGCTGCGCCGCTGTTCATCGCGTTCCTGCTGTTTCAGCGCCAGTTCGTGCAGTCGTTCATGCGCGCCGGGATTCGCTGACGGCACGGCGGGCGGCGCCGCGCCAAGCAGCGCCGTTTTGCGCCGTTTTGCGCCGTCTCACGCCGTCTCACGCCGTCTCACGTCGTCTCGCGCCGTCTCCCAACCCTGTCTCGCCGCCGCGCCTCGGCAGCTTGCGTCGAGCGCGCACGCCAATGCGAATACGGCACGCGCGAGGGCGTGCCGTGATTCAGCGTCTGACGTAAAGCCCCTTGCGCCCGACCGGCCGGCCGCGTTCTTCGGCGGCCTGGCGCCGCCGGTCTCGCGCGTGCGCCGTGCGTCGTGGCTGCCCGGGGCGAAGCTCGCGCCGCAGTTATTTGTCGGCCGCCTTCACGAGCAGGATCGGCAGCGTCGTGATACGCAGCAGCGTTTCGGCGACGCTGCCCAGCAGCAGACGGTTCAGACCGCGCCGGCCGTGCGTGCCGAGCACGATCACGTCGGCATTCCACTCCTGGGCGTCGCGCAGCACGGCGTCGGCGATTTCGTCGGTGCCGGCCTCGAGCGAGATCATCTTCGTCTCGGCGTCGACGCCGCGCTTCTTCAGGTCGGCCTGCGCAGTGGCGAGAATCTCGCTCGTTTCCTTCTCGAACGATTCCTGGCTCTCGAGGGGAACGAAGCCACTGTAGGCGCCCGCGGCGTAGGCGTTGGCGAGGGAGGGAACGACCGATACCAGGCGGATCTTGCCGTGGCTGAGCGCAACGAGCTTGACCGCTTCATCGATGGCGCGGTTCGAGGGTGTACTGCCGTCGATTGAAACCAGAATGCGTTCGTACATGATGGCGTCCTCTTTGGGCTGGTGGTGCGTGAATGGCGTAATGACGTGGATCGCGTAATGACGTGAATGGCGCGGGTGGCGTGAGCGAATGGCCCGGATCCGCGCACGTGGACGGTGCCCGACGGCGCCCGTGCGCGATCCCGGAGCGCGAGTGGCGGCGGACACGCCCGGCGCGGCAACTCGTCGCGACGATTCGATTCTCGCACTGCGTGCGGCGTAAGTCACCCCGCGCCATGGCGGCACATTGATCGCACGCAATAATGCATCGTAATGCCAACCGGGGACGGATGCACGCCAGGGCGGCGTGCCGCAGGGCCGCGGCGGCGTCAGTTCGCGTGGCAGGCGATGACGAGATTGGCCACGCCGCCGCTCGCCTCGCGCGTGAGCACGTCGTAGTCCTTCTGCGCGCACTGGGTGCGTGCGCGTTGCTCGCAATCCCCGGCGCTGGCGGCCGAGCACTGGATCTGCTGGGTCGGCCGCCCGTCGGAGGTGAACAGCGGGGCAGACGAGCCACAGGCCGAAAGCGTGACGGTGAGAAGCCCCGAGGAAAGCAGAATGGCGATCTTGGCGAGATTTTTCATGGTAGTCGTCTTACAGGCTCACGCGAGTATAACGCGGCGTTGCGACAGCGCACGCGGGGCTGCCCGGCCGGTCGCGGCCCGTCGGCAAACGCCCCGAATCGTCCCGGGTCGTGCGCGACGCCGAGCGCTTCAGACGTCCCCCGCGCCGTCGGGCGGGGGACGCAGCTCGCCGGCGAGCCGCTGGCGATGCAGGGTTCGCAGGCTGTCGAACACGATCAGTGCCACGCCGATCCAGATTGGGACATACGTCCACAATCCGCTCGCGGTGAAAGGCTCGCCGAGCAGGAAGACGGACACGGCAAAGAGCAGTACCGGTTCCACGTAGCTCAGAATGCCGTAGACGCCGATCGGCAGAATGCGCGCGGCCGCGAGCGTGCTGGCGAGTGCGCCCGCGCTGAGCAGGCCCAGCGCGGGCAGCCAGAACCAGAAGCGCGGCTCGCCCATGACCAGGGCGTTCTGGGGCCAAGCCTGCCACAGCACGACGGCGGCGACCGGCGTCATCGCCATCAGTTCGAGAATGAAGCCGCTCAGCGCATCGATGCGCAGCCGGCGGCGCAGCATGAAGTAGGGCGGATAGCCGAACATGATCACCGCCGTCACCCACGACAGTGCCCGTGTCGCCCAAAGTTCGTGGGCAACGCCGAGCGCGGCGGCGATCACCGCTGCCGTCTGCAGCGGCGAGAGGCGCTCCTTGTACACCGTGCGCCCGGCCAGTACCATCGTGAGCGGCAGCAGGAAATAGCCAAGCGAGGCGTCGAGCATGCGCTGCTGCAGCGGCGCCCACATGAAGAGCCAGAGCTGAACGGCGAGCATGGCCGAACACAGCAGCACCGCGCCGAGCATGGCGGGCCGATGCAACACGTGCGAGAACGTACTGCCCAGTACGTGCCAACGCCGCAGCGCCGCGACGATCACGAGCGTGCCGGGCAGGGTAAGCAGAATGCGCCAGGCGAACACATCGAGTCCGGACAGGGGCGTCAGGTGCGCGACGAGCGCGGGCATGATCGAAAACATGACCGACGCCGAGACGGAGAGCGTGACGCCGCGACCGGAAAGCATGGATGTCCCGTGAAAATGAGTGAAACCTGTGTGAGTGACGCCCGTGAGCGGGGTGCACACCCCTGGAGGCAGGCCGCGAGCATAGCAAATTTGCACCAGATTCGGGCGACGCGGGGCAATTTGTGGCGATTTCCATCGGAATTTCGCGCCGCACGCGTATCATCGTCATGTGCCGATCCGGGCGCCCGTTGTTTCGTTCCATGCCGCCTCGGGCGGCGCTTTGCAGGAGATTCGCGCATGTCGTCCGTTCCCGCTGTTGCCGCCGTGACGGAGTATGCGGCCTTCGCCGCGTCGCTGGCCGACGCCGTCCGCCCGCTCTCGCTCGGCTGGTTTCGCCGCCGCCTGGCCGTCGACGACAAGGCCGACGAAAGCCCGGTCACGATCGCCGACCGCGAGGTCGAGACGGCGCTGCGCGAGGCCATTGCCAGGCGCTACCCGTCGCATGGCATCTGGGGAGAGGAGTTCGGCAAGCAGGGGGTGGACGCCGAGTTCGTCTGGTCGGTCGATCCGATCGACGGTACGCGCAGCTTCATCACCGGCCACCCGCTGTGGGGCACGCTGCTCGCCTTGCTGCATCGCGGCCAGCCGGTCGTGGGCGTGATCGATATTCCGGCCACCGGCGAGCGCTGGGTCGGCATCAACGACGTGGCCGGCGGCGTGCGCGAGGCGCGCTTCGGTGGCGCGCCGTGCGCGACCAGCCCGGTCACGGCGCTCGCGGACGCGACCGTATACGCCACCTCGCCCGATATCTTCGATGCCGACGAAGCCGTGCGTTTCGAGCAGTTGACGAAGGCGGTGAACCGTCGCCGCTTCGGCGGCGATTGCTATGCCTACGGCCTGCTGGCGAGCGGCCACATCGAACTGGTGATGGAAGCGGGGCTGCAGACTTACGACTATCTCGCCGTGGCGCCGGTGATCGAGGCGGCCGGCGGCGTGATCACCGACTGGGAGGGCAAGCCGCTCACGCTCGAGTCGCAGGGGCGCGTGCTGGCCGCGGCCAACGCCGAGCTGCATGCGGCGGCGCTGGCGTGCATCCGGACGGTCTGAGGCGTACCCGCAGTATTCGCGACATTAGCTGACGTCAGCGACATCAGCGGACATCAGCGAACGCCAGGGGCGGGGCGGCAGGCCGTCGAGCGGCGCGGCAACGCCTGCCGGACGCCGCAGCGCCGCGCAGGCCTCAAGCGGTGCGAGGCGGTATGGCGCGCCAGATCCGTGGCAGCAACGCACCGAGCACGACGCCGCGCGTGGCGAGAAACGCCATGAGCGCCACCCACAGGCCGTGATTGCCCCACGCGTCGAGCGTGAAGGGCATCACCGCGCCGAACACCACCAATCCGATCAGCGAGGACACCAGCAGCTCGCGCGTGCGCGTCGCGCCGATGAATACCCCGTCGAGCTGGAAACACCACACGGCCACGATCGGCGAGAGGACGGCCCAAGGCAGGAACTCGCGCGCCGTCTCGCGCAGCACCGCCTGGTCGGTGAGCGTGTCGATGATCGCGCCGCCCGCCACGGCATATACGAGCGCGAATGCCACGGCGCAACCCAGCGCCCAGCCCAGCGACAGCCGGATCGCATGGAGCAGCGCATGGCGTTGCCGCGCGCCCACGTAGGCACCGACGAGCGCTTCGGCGGCGTGCGCGAAGCCGTCCAGACCGTAGGCCATGAACGTCTGGAAATTCAGGAGCAGCGCGTTGGCGGCGAGCGTGGTGTCGCCAAGGCGCGCGCCCACGCGTGCGAACCATGCAAAGGCGAGTTGCAGAAACAGCGTGCGCAGGAAGATGTCGAGGTTGAGCCGCAGCAGACGCCAGATCGCGCTGCGCTCGACGAGCGCGGCGAGGCGCAGCGGCGGCAAATGCGGGGTGCGCGCGGCCCACAGCAACCAGGCGCCGAGCGCGAAGCCCAGCACGTCGGCCAGCGCGGTGGCGGCCGCAATGCCGGCCACGCCCCAATCGAAGCCGCGCACGAACAGGAGCACCGCCGCGATGTTGACGAGATTGATGAATACCTGCACGGCGAGACCCTGCCGCACGCGTTGACACGCGAGCAGGTAGCCGAGCACGACGTAGTTGCCCAGCGCGAGCGGCGCGGCGAGGATGCGAATGCTCGCATATTCGCGCCCGAGCGCTTGCACCTGTTCGCTGCCGCCCAGCCACGACACGCCCAGCGCAATCAGCGGCGCGTGAAAGACGAGCAATACCGCGCCGATCGAGAACGCCAATGCCAGCGCGCGGGCAAGGGTGTCGCGCAACTGGACCGCGTCTCGCGCGCCGTATGCCTGCGCCGCGAGCCCGGTCGTGCCCATGCGCAGGAACGAAAAGCCCCAGAACAGCAAATTGAGAAGCAAGGCTCCGAGGGCGACGCCGCCGAGATAGGCGGGGCCCGGCAGATGGCCGGCGACCGCGGTGTCGACCGCCGAGAGCAGGGGCTGGGTGAGGTTGGCGAGCACGATGGGCACCGCCAGACGAAGCAATTGCCGGTGACCGGCGGCCGCGGGGGCAGGGTTCATGGACGTGAGCTGTGCGGCAGCCGGTCGTGGCGGCGCCGTCGGTATCCGCGCGCGGCGGCAGGTTGTGGGTGGGCCGATTATACGTCGCCGATGTCGCCACTGCCCGCACCGCCGCGCCACCGCGCCACCGCGGACCAGGCGTCGCGACGTTGCCCGCTGCGCGCGTGGCGTCCGAACGTTACAATGCATGCCTGTCCTGCCGCCTGCCAACGTCCTCGCATGTCGTCGCCGCCCCGATCCTTCTCCCGTTCCCTCTCCAGCGCCCTCTCCAGCGCCCTCTCCAACTCTCGCTTCCGTTCTCTCTTCCGCCCAGGCCCACGCCTTCCGGTCCTCGCCGCCGCACGTCGCCGCCATGCGCTGGCCGCGGTGCTGTGTCTGGCGAGCCTGCCGGTGTGGGCGGAGATCACGCTGCAGCGTGGGCCGCCGCCGCCGCGCTACGAAAACCCGCCCGCGGCGCCCAAGGGGCAGTTCTGGGTGCCGGGCTACTGGGAGTGGCGGGACGGCCGCTACGCGTGGGTCGACGGTCACATGGAGCCGAAGCGCCCCGGCATGCGCTTCACGCCGCCGCATTGGGACCAGACGGGCGATCACGAATGGACGCTGCGCGACGGTTCGTGGGAGCGCAGCGAGTGGGGGCCCGGCACGATCCACAACATTCACGCCCCGGAATAATCTCGCCCGAGCCGCGCCGCCACGATCGGCCGACGCGACATCCGACGCGACATCCAGCGCCATTCGTTGCCATGCACGACATGCCTGCGACATGGCGTCGCGCCCACACGTTGGTTTTTCATTCTCCACATGAAAAATGCCGCCTCGGGATGCGCCTTGCAAACGACGCCGCGTCAGTGCGTGCGCCCGTGCCCACCGTGCCCCACGAGCTTCCGCGTAAATTGATAAGCATACCGATACATGGAAAGGACGCGGGCGAATCTGTTGCGAGCGGACAAGGGTTATGGCGCGACATGTATTGACACTTCGGGAGCGTTGCACAACACTATGCGCACACTGCGTCGAAAGAGCGCGGAATGGTTGCAGATAACGTAATTTAAATTACTTGTGACGTGTAGTTGCACGAAGTTTTGCGTGCGGCGCATGTGCCGGATTGCGTTCGAAGCGACCAATGGGTATCGCCCGTGGCTGCCCGGGAGGAGGGGCGAAATCGACTGTCGAGCTGTCTCAACGTCTTGGGAGCCGCTATGATCACCGTACCCTTCGGCCTGAATGGCGCCATGGTTGTCGCGTCTTCGCCGGCCCGCATTTCATCGCTTTCACCGTTTTCACCGCTTTCACCGTTTTCATCGCTTTCACCGTTCGGCGACGCTGCGCCGCGACCCACGACCTGAGACCGGCGTTCACGGTCTGGTGTCTCCCTGAATCTGAAGTTTCTTCGACGCAGTAGAGTTCGTCGTCGCGACGTTCCGGCGCGCTTGCCTGTCAGGCCATTGGCCGCCGCCGCGAGCATTGCCAGTAAGGGCGGTCGACGAGCGCGCATGCCGTGCACCGGGAGCGTATATGCAATGTTCGGTTCCATTGTTCGATGCGGTGCCGTTGATCACCGTGTTCGTGTGCGTCGTCCTGGGGCAATGGCTGGGACGGCTCAGGCTCGGCCCCGTCCAGCTCGGCGGCGTGTGCGGTGCGCTGCTGGTGGCGCTGCTCGTCGGGCAGACGGGCTGCATGGTGGAGGGCTCTCTCAAGGACTTCGCGTTCGCGCTGTTCATTTTCGCCATGGGCTTTTCCGCCGGGCCGCAGTTCGTGGAAAACCTCAATCTGCGCGGCCTGCGCTTCGGCGTGCTGTCGATCATCGAAGTGGTGTTCGTGTTCGGCATCGTGATGCTTGCCGTAAACGTGCTGGGTCTCGATCCGGGCACGGCCGGGGGTCTCGCGGCGGGCGCGGCGACGGAGTCGGCCATGGTGGGCACGGCGATCGAGGCGCTCAACCGGCTGGGACTGGCGCCGCACGAATTTAAGGCGCTGCAGGCCAACGTGGTCACGGCCTATACGCTCACATACGTCTTCGGCCTCATCACCATCGTGCTCTTTACCAATCTGCTCGCGCCGCGCCTGCTGGGCATCGATCTCCGGCAGGACAGCGCACGCCTTGCACGCGAGATGGAAGACGAGAACGGTTCCGAGATCGGCGCGCCGGCTGCGCCGGATCTCGTGGGGCGCAGCTATCGCGTGGCGCATACCGGACTCACGGTCGCGGCGCTCGAAGCGGCGTTCGACGGCCGTGTGGCGGTTGAGCGCGTGCGGCGCCGGTCGGCGTCGGTGGCGATTGCGCAGTCCCTCACGCTAGAGCCGAAGGATGAAGTGCTGCTCGTCGGGCGTCGCGACGCCATGCTCGACGCGCACGCGCTCGTCGGCCCCGAAGTCGCCGGCACCGAGACGAACGAGATCGTGCTCGTCGAGCGCGACTTCGTGATGACCAACAAGCAGGCGGAAGGGCGAACCGTGGCCGACCTGCGTCGCGAGGCGCCCGTCGAATTGCGGCATGGCGTATTCGTGAAGTCGGTAAGGCGCATGGGCATGCAGTTGCCGTCGCTCAACAGAATTGCGCTGCAACGCGGCGACGTGATCACGCTGCAGGGGCTGCAAAGCGATGTGGATCGCGCGGGCGAAGTGCTCGGCAAGGCGGTGGCTTACGGCAACAAGACGAGTCTCGTGTTCGTCGGCCTCGCGCTCATCGTCGGGCTGTGCATCGGTCACCTGTCCGCGCGCATCGGCGGCGTGCCGATGACGCTCGGCTCCGGCGGCGGCGCGCTGCTCTCGGGGCTGGCGAGCGGGTGGCTGCTGTCGCACCGGCCGGCGTGGGGCACGTTCCCGCCCGCGGCCTATGAATTGCTCAAGGACCTGGGGCTAGCCGTGTTCGTGGTGTGCGTCGGCCTGTCGGCCGGGCCGCAGGCCGCCGTGTTGCTGCGCGAGCATGGGCTGGCCCTGCCGGTCGTGGGCATCTGCGTGTCGCTGATTCCGGCGCTGGTGTCGCTGTGGGTCGGCCACAAGCTGCTGCGCATCGAGGGCCCGATTCTCATCGGTGCGATTGCCGGTCAGCAGGCGAGTACGCCCGCGATCAGTGCCGTGGTGCAAACGGCGGACAGTGCATTGCCGGTCGTGGGTTACACGGTGACCTACGCCCTGTCCAACGTGCTGCTGCCGCTCATGGGGCCGGCGGTGGTGTTCGTCGCCCATCAGTTCTCGCGTTAGTCGTCGTCGCGCGCGAGCGCGAGCGCATCGGCCATGCCGGCCGAAGGCAGCCGAGCGTGGCCAGGTACGGCCAAGTGCGGCCGCCGGTTCCCCTTTTAGACGGAGGTTCTGCCGTGGAACTCGTGCATAACATTCTCAACCACGTCCCGGAGGTCGCGATCTTTCTGTCGCTGGCGCTCGGCTATGCGATCGGCGCGATCAAGTTCGGCTCGTTCCAGCTCGGTGGTGTCGGCGGCTCGCTGCTCGTTGCCGTAGTGGTCTCGCAGATCGGCATTTCGGTCGATGCCGGCGTGAAGAGCATCATGTTCGCGCTCTTCATCTACGCCGTGGGCTACGAGAGCGGGCCGCAGTTCTTCAGCTCGCTCTCGCGCAAGACGCTGCGCGAGATCGCGATGGCCGTGTTCCTTGCCGCCTCGGCGCTCGTTACCGTGCTCGTCTGCGCGAAGATCTTCGGCTTTGACCAGGGGCTCGCGGCCGGCGTTGCCGGGGGCGGCCTCACACAGTCGGCCATCATCGGCACGGCCGGCGACGCCATCGCTCGCCTCGGCCTGCCCGCCGACGAAGTCAAGCGCCTGCAGTCGGAAGTGGCCATCGGCTACGCCGTGACTTACATCTTCGGCAGCCTCGGCGCGATCATCGTGTGCGCCTCGCTCGTACCGAAGTTCATGGGCCGCTCCCTCAAGGACGACGCCAAGCGGGCCGAACTCGCGATGGCCGGCGGGCGCGCCGTGCTTGCCGCCGACCAGGTCGACTCGCTGCCCGCGCTGGTGGGCCGCGTCTATCGCGTCACGACGGGCGCCGGCCAACGCGTGGTGGACATCGAGAAGCAACTGACCGACGGTGTGACCATCGAGCGATTGCGCCGCAAGGGCAAGATCATCATCGCCACCGACGATCTGGTGCTCGAGGCGGGCGACGACGTCATGCTGATCGGCCGGCGCGAGGCTGCGACCGACGCCTGGCGGCTGCTCGGCGACGAGCAGCGCCCGTCGAGCGATCTCGACATTGCGCTGCGCATGCAGGACGTCGTGTTCGCGCGCAAGGGCGGCAACGGGAAGACGCTCGGCGAACTCAAGGCCGGCGTCGAGCGCGAGGTGAAGCACGGCGTGTACATCGCGAAGATCACCCGCATGGGGCAGCCGGTGCCCGTGCTCGACGACACCGTGGTGTATCACGGCGACGTCGTCACGCTGTACGGCGCCGACAGCGACGTGCAGCGCGCCGCCAAGGAGGCCGGCTATCCGGTCGCGTACTCGGTCAAGACCGACTACGTCTACATGGGCATCGGCATCGTCGTCGGGCTGCTCGTCGGCTATCTCGTGGTCAAGGTCGGCGGCATTCCGCTCACCCTCGGCAGCGGCGGCGGTGCGCTGCTCGCCGGCCTGGTCTTCGGATGGCTGCGCGGCAAACATCCGACCTTCGGCGCCATGCCGCTTGCCGCCAGCTCGTTGCTCAAGGAACTCGGGCTTGCCACGTTCGTGACGTGCGTCGGGCTCTCGGCGGGCGCGCAGGCATGGCAGACGCTGCAGCAAAGCGGGGTCTCGATCTTCGTCGCCGGAGTGATCGTCACGATCGTGCCGTTGCTGCTCACGTATGCGTTCGGCCGCTACGTGCTGCGCTACGACAACGTGGCCATTCTGGCCGGGGCGCTGTCCGGTTCGCGCAGCGCCAACCCGGCTTTCGGCGAAGTCCTCGACAAGGCCGAGAGCAACGTGCCGACGGTGCCGTTCGCGATCACCTATGCCATCGCCAACGTGCTGCTCACGTTGCTCGGCCCGCTCGTCGTTTCGCTCACCTAGTTCGTCGCGCTGCGCCCGCCTTCGCGCCGCGCGGCGCTTTCCGGTATTCGTCCGATCGCCCGTCGTTGCTTTCCCCGCAGACGGGGGCGTCATTGGTTGCTCATGGAGAAATCGCTATGAAATCGAAGGAACTCGATGCACTGGCCAAACTCAGCCCGTTCGAATTCAAGGACACGCTGATCGAACTCGCGCAGGAAAATGGCGCGCAGCACTCGATGCTCAACGCCGGGCGCGGCAACCCGAACTTCCTCGCGCTCGAGCCGCGCCACGGCTTCTTTCAGCTCGGACTCTTCGCGCTGTCGGAGGCATCGCGCCAGTTCACGTACATGCCCGAGGGCGTGGGCGGCATCCCGCCGGGCAAGGGCGTGGAGGCGCGCTGGCAGGACTTCGCGCGCGAGAACCAACAGGCGCGCGGCGTGAAGTTCCTGGAGATGGCGATCTCCTACGTTCGCGACCAGATGGGGCTCAACGTCGAGGACTTCCTCACCGAGATGGTTCAGGGCATTCTCGGTTGCAACTACCCGGTGCCCGATCGCATGCTGCGCAACACCGAGAAGATCGCGGCGAAGTATCTGCGGCGCGAGATGGTCGGCCGCCATCCATTTACGGGCAACTTCGACCTGTTCGCGGTCGAGGGGGGCACGGCGGCCATGACCTATCTCTTCAACACGCTCAAGACCAACCATCTGCTGCAGGCCGGCGACGCCATCGCGCTCGGCATGCCGATCTTTACGCCCTACATCGAGATTCCGGAACTGGCCGATTATCAGCTCCACGAGGTGAATCTGAACGCCGATCCGGCGCTCGGCTGGCAATACTCGAAGAAGGAGCTCGACAAGCTGCTCGACCCGAAGATCAAGGCGTTTTTCCTCGTCAATCCGAGCAATCCGCCTTCGGTCAAGCTCGATGACGCGTCGCTCGATCATCTGGCGGACATCGTCCGGAAGCGGCCCGATCTCATTCTCCTCACCGACGACGTGTACGGCACGTTCGCCGACGACTTCCGCTCGCTGTTTGCGATCGCGCCGTACAACACCATCCTCGTGTACTCGTACTCCAAGTACTTCGGCGCAACCGGCTGGCGTCTCGGGGTCATCGCCACGCACGAGAAGAACGTGTTCGACGACAAGATCGCGAAGTTGCCCAAAGCACAGCGCGAGGGGCTCAACGCCCGCTATGCCTCGATCACGACCGAGCCGGACAAGCTCAAGTTCATCGATCGCCTCGTTGCCGACAGCCGAGCCGTGGCGCTCAACCATACGGCGGGGCTGTCCACGCCGCAGCAAGTCCAGATGGCGCTTTTTTCGCTGTTCTGCCTGATGGACGAGCCGGACGCCTACAAGCACGCCGTCAAGCGCATCGTCCGGCGCCGCAAGGCCGCGATGTATCGCGCGGCGGGAATCACGGAGGCGTCCGGGCCGAATACGGTCGACTACTACAACATTCTGGATCTCGAGGTGCTGGGCACGCAGATCTACGGCAAGGGTTTCGTGGACTGGTTCATGAAGAACGTCGATCCCTCGGAAGTGCTGTTCCGTCTGGCCAAGGAAAGCGGCGTGGTGCTGCTGCCCGGCCGAGGCTTCGGCACGTTGCATCCGTCGGGGCGCGTGTCGCTCGCCAACCTCAACGAGCCCGATTACATCCAGATCGGCGCCACCGTGCGCAGGCTCATGGACGAGTACAACGAGCGCTACCTTGCCGGCGGCAGCAAGGGCGGCAAGAAGAAATGAGACGGAAGTGAGGCGGCGCGGGGAGTCGCGTCGCCCGACGATACGATGCCGCGAGCGCGGCGGCATCGGCTGGCCCCCCGTCGATCGCTCTCCATGGCGATCGAACGTTGCCCGGGACTGCGTCTCCCGGGCTTTTTTTTTTGTGATTTTGTCATGTGAAATGCCCGGATCCTGCCGGATCTTCCGCACCCCTGGCGTGTCTGTCGACTATCTGGAGCGCGCGCCGGGCCGCGGGCAAATAAAAATGCCCGCGCGAGGCGGGCGAAAATCACTACAGGGGAAGTCACGCATTAGGATCGGCAATCGGTCGAAAGAGTTCCCTCGGTTTCGTGACTGGCAGTGCGCAGTTCGATGGACGTAAAATATTCACTTGTCGCTACAACACCCTGTCGTGCCGGAAGCGGCGCACGAGGCGCAGCGGACGCAGCAGGCGGCTCAAGAGGCCGCGGCAAGGCAATCGCGCGGGGTGGCAATCTCGGGTGTCGAATGTTGGTAAAGCCGGTCGCGCGCAGCGGCCTTCTGCTGGCGGTGTGCCTTGTCGTGGGAGTCCCGCCGGGCGCGCATGCGCAGTCACTGTTCTCGGATCCCAATCCGCCATGTTTCACCGAACAGAACGCGGTGTCCTACGGTTTGTGGGATCGCGGGCTTGCGCCGCAATATTTCGCGCCGCCGCCACCGCCGCCCGAGCCTGCCACGGCCCAGGACCCTGACGCGGCGGCGGATCCCATCGCGCTCTTCGCGGGCGCCGACCCGAATGCGGGCGCCCAAGCGGTCGATCGCGAGGCCGCGCAGCGCGCGGCTGCAGCCTCTGGCGCTACCGCCGGGGTGGCAGATGGCGCCGCGCCGCTCCCTTCGCTTCCTTCACCCTCGCTTGCCGCTGCGGACTTCGCCGTCTCGCCCGAGCTGAGCGCGGACGGGACCGCGATTTCGGCAGTCGACATCGACGCACCCGTGGCGGCGCCGGACACGGCTGCCCAGGCGCCCGCCCCGGACGTCGCGCCGCCGAACGCCTTCCTCGCGCGCGCCTCGTGCCTGCGCGGCCTGCCGCGCCACGAGAGTCTGGCAGATCGCAACATCCGCATGCTCATGCGCCGCGGCCTCGTGATGCGCGACGAGCAACTGCCGTTCGTCGTCACGCGCAGTCGCACGCCGGGCGAGGGGGCGGTCGGGCTTCAGGTGCTCAACGAGCGGCCGTATCAGTTCAACGTCGGGGTCAACAACAGCGGGATGACGACCACCGGCAAGATGCAGGGCACGGCGAACCTGCTGATGAACAACCCGCTTGGCATGTCCGGCAGGTTCAATACCACGCTGAGTCAGGATCTGCAGAACGCCCGACACGATGCAACCAACCGTGACCTGATCGCGAGCTATTCGGTGCCGATCGACGCCGAGTGGACTGTGGGCATCACGGGCAAGACGAACGCGGCGACGGACCAGCTCGCTTCGGCGACCACGCAGACGCAAACGCTGCAGTGGCGCGTGCGGCGCGCCTTCGACTTCACGCCGAACGGGTCGACCGGGATCGAGTTGCGCTACAACCGCAGCCGCACCGAGGATCCGAACGCGATTCACACCTACGACAGCTACGCCGAAGTGGGCCTGAGCCATACGCACTATCTGGGCACGTCGAAGCTCGATCTGTCCGTGATGCAGCGGCTCAACGCGCCGTGGATGCCGGCGTCGAGCGGCCCGCCGGGCTGGTCCTACCGCTTCCAGTCGATCGACGCGAAGCTCACCGTGCCGTTCTGACGAACGCCATCACGGTGTCGAGAGACACCGTTCTCACGAGCGCGGCGGGCATCAGCGCGAAGTGCTCGTTCTCCCCGAAGAGAATGATGGGCTTGCCGTAACGCACGGCGAGCCCGACTTCGTCACGGGTGCCGTGGTTGCCGGGCAGCGCCACGATGACATCGCTCGACAGCACGTTGATGTGATTGCGCGAGAGGGTGCCCGGCGGTGCATCGGGCAGATGGCGCGAGAGCGGGCTGACGATGGGCACCTCGACGAAGGGATTCGGATAACCGGGCAGCGGGTGGTATGTCTCGCTTGTACCGCCATTGCCGCCATCGATCGTCACGGCCTCGGTCGGCACGATACCGATGCTGCGCCCGGCGCGCCCGGGCACCGCGCAGAAAGCTTCGCTCACGCTCGTCATCACGCCGCCGCCGCCACCGGTGAGCAAGTGAAAGCCGCCCAGGGCGAGCGCGCGACCGAGCGGCACGGCGAGTTCGGTCCATGGCTGCTTGCCGGAGCCCATGACGCCAACGGTCTTGATACGCGCGGGAGGGGAGGATTGGGGCATGATGGCCGGTAGATGGTGAGCGCTGCCGATGATATCCGAAATTGACGCGAATCGCGTCGGCGCATCGGGCGCAAAAAAAACCCGCCGGGTCGGCGGGTGAGGAAGCAGGCCTCCCACGGGGAAGTGAAAGCCTGATCTCGCGAGGTGTTTGCGAGACCCGTGTAGTATCGTGATGCGGACGTCTGTTGGCTATGGGTCAAGTCCTAAAGTGCGTGTAAGACGCTTTCCAATTCCGTCTCGCAACCTTTCCTACGCGCAGGGGCCTTCCGATGACCGAACCCACCGAACCCACCGAGACCACACCCGCCGGCGCCGCCCAGATCGCCGCCATGCAGGCGTTGCGCGCCGCGTTGCTGGCGCAGCACAAGGTGCTGATCGCCAACGACCGTCAGCAATACGAAGCAGTGTTCGGTCCCGTGCCGACCGGCCGCTTCGTCCAACTGCTCACCGAAGACCCATGGTTCCGCTGGCTCGACCCGCTCTCGCGGCTGATCGTCGCAATCGACGAGTGGTTCGAGCAGACGCCGCCGACCGAGGCGGGCGGCATCGCGCTGGCCGACATGGCCGCAACACTCTTTCGCCATACCGACGCCGAATTCGGCGAACGCTACCGGCTGGCGTTGCAGCAGGCGCCGGACATCGTGCTCGGCCAAAGCCGTGTATTGGCCGTGCTGCGCGACGTGCCGCAGTCGGCGGCTTCGCCCTCCGCATCCGTCGAGCAGGAGCCCGATGCGTCGGCGAACGAGGAAGGCGGCGCTTGAGCAGGGCGGGCGCAGACCGTCAAGCCGAATATTTGTTCCTGGGCTGATCGTTTTTTGGGCAATGCTCTTGACATCCCCGGTCTACGGGGCGTTCGAGCAGGCGGTGACAGGTTATCCAGTGGGTTATCCACAAAGGGTGTGGACAACTTTCGAGGCCGGCGCGCGACGGGCTGCAGAATAGGGCACCGGCGCGTATTTCGTTGCCCGACATAGCGCACGTCCGTTTCGTCAGAAGCACCGGAGTCGTCTGGCCCTGTGGGAATCGCGGGCGTTGGCCCTATGGCAACGCGACGTGCGCTGCCACAATGAGGGCTTTGCCCGCGCTTGACGCATCGCTTTCATGACCACCACGCCCATCGTGCTGCTGGTGCTGCTTTCGGCACTGATGCACGCTACCTGGAACGCTTTTCTTCACGCCAGTCCCGACCGGGTGTGGCAAGTCGGCATGATGGCCGTGCCGCAGTTGTTCGCGGCGCTCGTGGGCATCGTGCTCTTGCCCCTGCCGCCCGTGCAGGTCTGGCCGCTCGTGCTGCTCTCGGCGTGTGCGCAGGTGGCCTACACGGCGGCGCTCATCCGCGCGTATCGGGTCGGGGAGTTCGGCCAGATCTATCCCATCGCCCGGGGCATTTCGCCGCTGCTGATCTCGGGGGCGGCCCTGCTGCTCGCCGGCGAGTGGCCCACAGGGACCGCGACGATCGGCATCGTCGGCATCTGCGCTGGCATTCTCACGCTCGCGCTGCGCGGCCGACGCCTGTCTGGCGACAGTGTGCCGGCGGCGTTGCTCACCGGCGTATTCATCGCCGCTTACACGATCGTCGACGGCTTCGGCGTGCGTCTGTCGAACGGCAACGGTTTCGGCTATATCGCCTGGGCCTATCTGTTTGCGAGCGTGCCGCTGGTGGGCGCGGTCTGGGCCCTGCGTGGCGGCTCGCGCGGCATGTTTCTCGCCGGGCGGCGTCGCGTCACACAGGCGCTGGGCGCCGGCGTCGTCGCGCAATGCGCCTATGGCATGGTCGTCTTCGCGCTGCAATTCCTGCCAATGGGGGTGGTCTCGGCTCTGCGCGAGTCGAGCGCCATTTTCGCCGTGCTGCTGGGGTGGCTGTTCCTGGGGGAAAAGCTCAACGCCCGGCGGCTGGCGGCATGCGCTCTCGTGGTGGGCGGCGCGGTGCTGATCAAGCTCGGCGCCTGAGAGGCGCCCGAACCGTGACTGGGCAGCGCGCACGCGCCACCCCGGCGGGGAGGCTGGAAGACCGAGGAAGCGCCGTGCAAGGCGAGCGGGGCCGGCGAAGCGCGCCGCCGGGACGCGCGCCGCCTTGCCCGTCGCGTGGACTTGCCGGCGGGCGTCAGCCGCGCGGCCAGAGCTCGGCGCGATGCGCCGTGATCGCGGCGACGACGATTTCGCGCATGCCGTGCCCGTCGGTCGCTTCGAGGTGTTCGAGAATCGTCATGCGCATGCGCGGCGCCCAGAAGCGGCGCAGATGTCCGGCAATGCTCTCGAGCGCTTCCTTGCGGTCGGGCATCGTCTCGAAGAAGTCCCCGATCTGATTGGCCATCTTGACCAGATTGTCGGTGTCCATGATCTTTCCTGTCCCCTGTCGTAGTGCTTTGTCGGTGTGCTTCGATGCTTCGCGTGGCCAATCTCGCGTCCGCCGCACCGTCTGCTGGCAATCGACGGTGAAGCCCGCCGGGCTGTCCGGCGCCGGACGCGGATTGTCCGTCGCCCCGCGCCGCCCCGCAATGTTGCGCAGGGCGGCGCGCGTTCCTCCTTTACTGCCGCCGCTGCCGCGGCAGCGGCGCGATCACGTCGTGCCGGCCTCGGCCGTGTTGTGCGCGTGGGCGAGCAGCGCTTCTTGCTGACGATTGAAGTCCGAGTACTGCCGCTGCCACTCCGACGGCTGCGCGACAGGCGTGACCTGCACGGCCGTCACCTTGTACTCGGGGCAGTTCGTTGCCCAGTCCGAGTTGTCGGTGGTGATCACGTTCGCGCCGGACTCCGGGAAGTGGAACGTGGTGTACACCACGCCCGGCTGCACGCGCTCGCTCACGATGGCGCGCAGCACCGTCTCGCCGGCGCGGCTCTCGATGCCGACCCAATCGCCGTCCTTGATGCCGCGTTCGTCGGCATCATGCGGATGGATCTCGAGCCGGTCCTCGCTGTGCCAGTAGACGTTGTCCGTGCGGCGCGTCTGGGCGCCGACGTTGTACTGCGACAGAATCCGTCCGGTCGTGAGGATGAGCGGGAAGCGGCGCGTGACCTTCTCGTCCGTCGGCACATATTGCGTGATCAGGAACTTGCCCTTGCCGCGCACGAATTCGTCGATGTGCATGACTGGCGTGCCTTCGGGCGCCGCTTCGTTGCACGGCCACTGCACGCTGCCCAGGCGATCGAGTTTCTCGTAGCTCACGCCGGCGAACGTCGGCGTGAGACGCGCGATCTCGTCCATGATCTCCGACGGGTGCGAGTAGTTCATCTCGTAGCCCAGACGCCTGGCGAGCTGGATCGTCACTTCCCAGTCGGCGTAGCCGGCGCGCGGCGGCATGACCTGACGCACGCGCGAGATGCGGCGCTCGGCGTTGGTGAACGTGCCGTCCTTTTCGAGGAACGACGAGCCCGGCAGCAGTACGTGCGCGTACTTCGCGGTCTCGTTGAGGAAGATGTCCTGCACCACGATGCACTCCATCTGCTCGAGCGCATGCGTCACATGTTGCGTGTTCGGGTCCGACTGCACGATGTCTTCGCCCTGGCAGTACAGGCCCATGAAGGTGCCCGCGAGCGCCGCGTCGAACATGTTCGGGATGCGCAGGCCGGGTTCGGGCTGCAGCGTCACGCCCCATTCGGCTTCGAACAGCGCGCGCGCGGTCGAGTCCGACACATGGCGATAGCCCGGCAGTTCGTGCGGGAACGCGCCCATGTCGCACGAACCCTGCACATTGTTCTGGCCGCGCAGCGGATTCACGCCCACGCCTTCGCGACCGATGTTGCCGGTGAGCATGGCCAGGTTGGCGATGCCGATCACGGTGGTCGAGCCCTGCGCATGCTCGGTCACGCCGAGGCCGTAATAGATCGCAGCGTTGCCGCCGGTGGCGTACAGCCGCGCCGCGCTGCGCACGAGGTGCGCCGGCACGCCGGTGTGCGCTTCGGTGGCTTCCGGGGAGTTCTCGGCGCGGGCGATGAAATCGCGCCATTCCCGGAACGCCCGGTCTTCGCAGCGCTCGGCGATGAACTCGCTGGCCATCAGCCCTTCGGTGACGATCACGTGCGCGAGCGCATTGATCATCGCCACGTTGGTGCCCGGGCGCAGTTGCAGGTGATAGTCGGCGTGGATGTGCGGACTCTTCACCAGATCGATGCGGCGCGGATCGATCACGATCAGCTTCGCGCCCTGGCGCAGGCGCTTTTTCATGCGCGAGCCAAACACCGGATGGCCGTCGGTCGGGTTGGCGCCCATCACGAGGATCACGTCCGACTTCTCGATCGACTTGAACGTCTGCGTGCCGGCCGATTCACCGAGCGTCTGCTTGAGCCCGTAGCCGGTCGGCGAATGGCAAACGCGCGCGCAGGTATCCACGTTGTTGTTGCCGAACGCCGCGCGCACGAGCTTCTGCACCAGATAGTCTTCCTCGTTCGTGCAACGCGAGGACACGAGAGCGCCGATCGAGTCGCGACCGTACTTGGCCTGAATGCGCTTGAATTCCGACGCCGCGTAGTCCAGCGCCTCGTCCCACGACACTTCCTGCCACGGGTCGGTGATCTTCTTGCGGATCTTCGGCGTGAGAATGCGGTCCTTGTGCGTGGCGTAACCCCACGCGAAGCGGCCCTTCACGCAGGCGTGGCCTTCGTTGGCCTGACCGTCCTTGTGCGGCACCATGCGCACGACCTCGTTGCCCTTCATCTCGGCCTTGAACGAGCAGCCCACGCCGCAGTAGGCGCAGGTGGTGATCTTGGCGTGCTCTGCCTGGCCGAGATGGATGACCGACTTTTCCTGCAGCGTTGCCGTGGGGCACGCGGCCACGCACGCGCCGCACGAGACGCACTCCGAGTCCATGAACGGCTGGTCCTGACCGGCCGAGACGCGCGCTTCGAAGCCGCGCCCCGAGATCGTGAGCGCGAACGTGCCCTGCGTTTCCTCGCAGGCGCGCACGCACCGGTTGCAAACGATGCACTTCGAGGCGTCGTAGGTGAAGTACGGGTTCGACTCGTCCTTTTCGCTGTCGAAGTGATTCGCGCCGTCGAAGCCGTAGCGCACCTCGCGCAGGCCCGTCACGCCGGCCATGTCCTGCAGTTCGCAGTCGCCGTTGGCCGCGCACGTCAGACAGTCGAGCGGGTGATCGGAGATGTAGAGCTCCATCACACCCTTGCGCAACTCCTGCAACTTCGGCGTTTGCGTGCGTACCTTCATGCCGGGCTCGACCGGCGTGGTGCACGACGCGGGAAAGCCGCGGCGACCTTCGATCTCGACCAGGCAAAGGCGGCACGAACCGAACGGCTCGAGCGAATCGGTGGCGCACAGCTTGGGCACGTTCACGCCGCTTTCGGCCGCGGCGCGCATGATCGACGTGCCCGCGGGCACGGTGATCTGCTCGCCCTCGATCTCCAGCGTGACTTCCTGCGCCGATTCGCGGCGCGGCGTGCCGTAGTCCTTCTCAAACATCGGGTCCATCATGATGGGCGGTCTCCTAGGCGGCCTTGGTCGGCAGGTTCGACGGTTCGGCCGCGCCGAAGTCTTCGGGGAAATGGTTGAGCGCCGAGAGCACGGGGTAGGGCGTCATGCCGCCCATCGCGCACAACGAACCGGCGAGCATGGTGTCGCACAGGTCGCGCAGCAGCTTGATTTGCTTGGGACGGTCGCGCCCGTCGATGATCTTGTCCATCACTTCGACGCCGCGCGTCGAGCCAATGCGGCAAGGCGTGCACTTGCCGCACGATTCGATGGTGCAGAACTCCATTGCATAGCGCGCGAGCTTCGCCAGATCGACGGTGTCGTCGTGCGCCACGATGCCGCCGTGGCCGAGCACCGCCCACAGCGCCGCGAAGGCCTCGTAATCGAGCGGCGTATCCCATTGTGATTCGGGCAGGTACGAGCCGAGCGGGCCGCCGACTTGCACGGCGCGCAGCGGGCGGCCCGTCATGGCGCCGCCGCCGTAGTCGTACAGGATTTCGCGCAGCGTCACGCCGAAGGCCTTCTCGATCAGGCCGCCGTACTTGATGTTGCCCGCGAGCTGAATCGGCAGCGTGCCGCGCGAGCGGCCCATGCCGAAGTTCTTGTAGAACTCGGCGCCGCGATCCATGATGATCGGCACCGAGGCGAGCGAGATCACGTTGTTGATGACCGTCGGCTTTCCGAACAGCCCCTCGATGGCAGGCAGCGGCGGCTTGGCGCGCACCACGCCGCGCTTGCCTTCGAGGCTCTCGAGCAGCGCCGTTTCTTCGCCGCAGACGTATGCGCCCGCGGCCTTGCGCACTTCGAGATGAAACGTCTTGCCCGAGCCGAGAATGTTCTCGCCGAGATAGCCGGCCCGGATGGCGTTGGCGATCGCTTCGTTGAGCACGTCGATGGAGTGAGGGTATTCGCTGCGCACGTAGATGTAGCCGCGCGTGGCGCCTACGGCGATGCCCGCGATCGTCATGCCCTCGACGAGGACGAGCGGGTCGCCCTCCATCAGCATGCGGTCGGCAAACGTGCCCGAATCGCCTTCGTCAGCGTTGCACACGATGTACTTTTGCGCCGCCGGCGTATTCAGCACCGTCTTCCATTTGATGCCCGTCGGAAACGCCGCACCGCCGCGCCCGCGCAGGCCAGATTCGGTCACTTGCGCGACGATGGCCGCGCCGTCCATGCCGAGCGCGTTGCGCAGGCCGCGATAGCCCGCGTGCGCGACGTAGTCATCGACCGAGACGGGGTCGGTCACACCCACGCGGGCAAACGTCAGTCGCTCCTGCTTCTTGAAATACGGAATCTCTTCGGTCAGGCCGAGCGCGAGCGGGTGGTCGCCGCCGGCGGTGAAGTTCGCGTCGAACAGGCCGGGGACGTCGTCGACGTCGACAGGGCCGTAGGCCACGCGGCCGGCAGGCGTAGCGACTTCGAGCAGTGGCTCGAGCCACAGCATGCCGCGCGTGCCGTTGCGCACGAGTTCGATGTCGATGCCGCGCCGTGCCGCTTGCGCGACGATGGCGGCGGCAACATCATCGGCGCCCAGCGCGAGGGCGGCCGAGTCGCGCGGCAGGTACAGTCGCACCGTGCCCGGCGTTTTGGCGGAGTGGGCGGTTTGGCTCATACGGCTTCCTTGGCGCGGGCGACCAGGCGGTCGAATTTCTCGGGGGTGACGCGCGCGTGCAGCTTGTCGTCGATGGTAATGGCAGGCGAGGTGGCGCACTGGCCGAGGCAGTACACCGGTTCGAGGGCGACGTCACCGCCGTGCGCGTGCATCGCGCAGCCGAGCACGCGTTGCGCATGCGCGAGCAGTGCGTCGGCGCCCATGCTCTGGCACGCCTCGGCGCGACAGATCTGCACGACGTGACGCGGCGGCGGGCTGGTGCGGAAGTGGTGATAGAACGTGATCACGCCATGGACTTCGGCGCGAGAAAGGTTGAGGGCGTTGGCGATGACGGGGACGGCTTCCGGGGGTACGTAGCCGAAGGCGTCCTGAACGTCGTGGAGGATCGGCAGCAGGGGACCTTCCTGAGCCGAATGAGCGTCCAGAATCGCCTGCACCGTCGCGACGGAAAAAGCCTCGCGCATGGCTGATGTCTCCTGTGCGGCGCACTGTGGGGACTGCGCGCCTGAGGGTGTGGTTATGTTGTTGTCCTGCCCCAGGGGCGGGAAACCCATTTGTCACATCCGGCGACGCTGCTCGGGTCTAGCGATCAGCGCGGCGCCGGACGAGCGTGCGGCACATAGCCCCCACCATATGCCGCACGGGCTCGGTTTCCCGCCCCGTTTGCTTACTTCCTCAACCAGCGAACCGGAAAAGCCCGGTTCGAATCCTGCTGCGACCCACACGCCCTTTGGGTGACGGACGGGGCGCCCGGTGCGTCCTTCAGTTCGGTGGCCGGGTGGCGAGCCGCCGTGATCTGCAGGACTCCGTATGTGAAACACGATATATCATATACGGTATACGTGCAATAGCGCCGAACGTGGTTTGGCAGCCTCGTTTACCCGCATTGGGAGAGAAATGGCGGCTCGCACGGAACGTGGGCCCAAATCCCGCGGTGAGGGGCGGGCGCTGGGACGTGGGACGTAGAGGCGAGGGCGGAGGGGGAGAAAGGGGCGGTAGGAGCCGGTAGGAGCCGGTAGGAGCCGGGACAAAACAAAGGCCGGTGACATCCCGATGTCACCGGCCCCTTCTTTCCGATGCTACGCGCGAACGGATACCCCGGGTATGCCGGATACGCCGCGCACGCGTCCGATTATTCGAGGAAGTCGCAGTGCTCTTCGACGAAGGCAGCCAGGCCCAGCGTGTGATCGCGCGCCAGCTTTTCGGCAAGCTCCGTGTCGCGCTTTTCCAGCGCGGTGATGATCTTCAGGTGATCGACGATCGAGCGGGCGGCCCGGTCGTTCTGGGCGATCGTCACCTTGCGGATGGCGCGCACATGAATGAACAGATTCTTGATCGTGTTGGCGATCGCCTGCGACCCGCCGAGATTGATCAGCGCCTGATGGAAGTCGATATTCGCATCGGAATACTCTTCGATGTGATCGGTCGGTGGTGCGTTGACGAACTCGTCGAACAGATGACGCAGCTTGGCGATCTCTTCATCGCTCGCATGCAACGTGGCCAGTCGTGCGGACATCCCTTCGAGGGCGGCCCACATCTGAATCATCTCGACGATCTCACGCTTCGTCTTGCGGATGATGAAGATGCCCCGGCGCGGCACCGTGCGCAAAAAGCCTTCCTGTTCCAGCAGGGTCATGGCTTCGCGAATCGGCGTGCGCGAAACGCCAAGCACCTGGATGAGCTGACGCTCGTCCAGGCGAATCTCTTCCTTCTGGTTATAGATGTCGGCGTCGGCGATGGCTTTTTTCAGCAGCGCATACGCCTGATTGCGAAAACTCGTGGTGGTGTCGATCGGCTCCAGCGCGAGCGGAGTCACGCGCGCCGGAGTTGGGGTGATCAGGGACATGCAATAGTCTCCTAGGTATTACGGCCCCGTCAGAGGCGCAATGCTTGCTGCCCCACGATGGTTGCCGGCTTGGTGACGAGTTTACCCGATTCGTTTGCCTGCGTGGTTTCCGCCAGATACGCGTAACGGCCGTTCTTCTCGGCCTTTTCGAGCACCGAAGCGGGCAGGGCGACGAAGAGGTGAACCATCGCGACCCCGGCGGCAAGGGCAGAAGCAAGGGCGATCAAAGTAAGCGCAGCGACGAGCATGATGACACTCCTGATAAACGTTGACAGATTGAAATGTGGGGGAGAACTTGCTTTGCATTGTATGTCGCGCCGCAGCAAGTCTCAAGATATACCACATACCGCATATCAAAATTCATCATTTTTCGGGACGTTTTTTACGCCCCCATGCCGGTCGGCTGCCCGGATTTGTCTCTTTTTCCGATAGTGCTGCGTCGATCAATGATGGCGATGAACCTCCTCGAATGTCCGTCCAGCTTGCATTGATGCAGATTTCGGGACGCCGGTCGCGCATGCGATTTGCGGCACGTTCGGCGATGCCTACGGGGTACGGCAAAAGCGGGTTATTGCGTTGCCGCGAAACCACAGCCGACGGCGCCAAAGGCCGCAGCGTGGACGCGGTTCGCCGACAAGAAACCGGCGGTGTCCGGCAGCGTCGCGATCGGCGAAGTGACGGGCCGGATAGCGAAAACGACGGCGCTGCGACGATCTGCCGCCTGTTCGCGCCGCGCCTTCGCACGCTGCCTATATATATAGTGCGCCGTGGCGGGGAGACCTTGCGGCGCCCCCGCCACGGCGCCTGGCGCGCACGGCTTGCCATCGTGATGGCGCCTCATGATGGCGCCTCATGATGGCGCCTCGTGATGGCGCTTCGTGATGCCGGTGACGCCTGCGATGCTCGCGACGCTGGTGATGCTCGGGGCGTTGGACGCCCGTCGCGCCGCGCTGATGTCGTTATGCCGCTTTCGCGAGCCGTGCCTGGGCGGCGGCGACGGCTTCGGGCTGCGTCATGAATTCGCGCTGCTTGACGAGCGCGAGAACGACATCGAGCGTGGGGGTCGGCACGTTGGCAAGGCGCCCCATTTCCTGCACGACCGTGACGAGCGGGTCGATTTCCATGGCGCGGCCGCGCTCGAGATCCTGCAGCATCGACGTCTTGTGGGCGCCCACGGCGCCAGCGCCGTTGATGCGACGCTCGACATCCACGCGGAAGTGCACCCCGAACTTGTCGCCGATCGCCTTGGCCTCGAGCATCATGGCGCGCGCGACGGCCCGCGTGCCCGGATCGCTCGCGATGATGTCGAGCGTGCCGTGCGTGAGCGCCGAGATCGGGTTGAAGCAGAGGTTGCCCCAGAGCTTGAGCCAGATCTCGTCGCGGATATTCTCGCGAATCGGCGCGTCGAGCCCGCCTTCGATCATGAGCTTCGAGAGTTTTTCCACGCGCTCCGTGCGCTCGCCGCTGGCTTCGCCGAGCGGGAACTTGTTGCCGTAGACGTGTTGGATCACGCCAGGCGCCACGACCTCGGTGGCCGGGTAGACCACGCAGCCGATAGCGCGCTCGGGACCGAGTTCGCGCCACTGGCGGCCATTCGGATCGATGCTCTCGAGCGTGCTGCCTTCGAGTGCGCCGCCGTGCTTGTAGAAGTACCAGTAGGGGATGCCGTTCACGGCAGTGACGACCGCGGTGTCCGGGCCGAGCAGCGGCTGCATCGCGTCGAGCACCGATGGCACCGAGTGCGCCTTGAGCGCAATGATCACGTAGTCTTGCGGGCCGAGCTCGCGCGGGTCGTCCGTGCAGCGCAGTTGCGCCACGCGTTCCTCGCCGTCGATGAGCAGCTTGAGTCCGTTCTCGCGCATGGCGGCAAGGTGCGGGCCGCGCGCCACCAGACTGACATCGGCCCCGGCGCGCGCAAGCTGCACGCCGAGATAGCCACCGATGGCCCCAGCGCCATAGATGCAAATCTTCATGAAGTCTCTCCCTCCAATGGTCAATCGAAACCCGGATCGTTATTTATTCTTCTAATACCAAATGTTGTATATCGTATATCACAACCTATCCCACGCCAAGCATTCCAGGACCGGATGCCGTCATGGTTTCCCCGCACAGCGGGGATGAAGCGGGCCACGGATGTGTGAGCCCGACCGCCATGACAAACCGTGGTGAAAACCCCGTAACGCACGCCCGCGAGTGAATTATTACGGTGTGTTACAGCCACGAAAGCGGGTGGGGGAATCGGGCTTTTTGTGAGTGCAATTCACATAAATATCGTCTTGTGCCCGTTTCAAAAAATTTCAAGGAGCCCTATCTAAAAGGCCTGCGCGCCTTATCCGGCAAGCTTTGCGGATCAGGTTAACTCCTTAGTGTTTTCGCATTGCGTTGTTGCGCCGCTCAGGCCTACAGTGGCGTTACTGTATCTAGCCGCCACTTAGGACAGTGCCTCGCGTGCCGTGGTCGCTTTCGCTGCAATGGACGAAAACGACTGTGGCACGCGAGGTGAGAAACGAGGAAAGCAATAAATTAGTGTTGACTTATATCTGATATATCGTATATTTCGTTCGGTATATTTACGGGAGGCGCCGTATCCCGTGAGCATCAGAGAACAAGTCGACGAGGCAATGACCTCGTAAAGCATACCCAGGGGGCGTAGACCCCATCCGGAAGGTGTTGTTGTTGTGAAGCTGCCAAACAACTGAGAACCGATGGAGGAGGTACATAGTGGAGACGACTAATCAACACGGTAAGCAATCCGTGTTCGCGAGCCCTTGGGTTCAGCTCGTGTTCGGCGTGATTTGCATGGCGATGATCGCCAACCTGCAGTACGGGTGGACGCTGTTCGTCAACCCGATCGATGAGAAGTATCACTGGGGCCGTACCGCAATTCAGGTCGCGTTCACGATTTTCGTCGTGACCGAGACCTGGCTGGTGCCGATCGAAGGGTATCTGGTCGACAAGTTCGGCCCGCGCCCGGTGGTGGTCGGCGGCGGGCTGCTGTGCGGTGTGGCATGGGTGCTCAACTCCTTTGCCTCGTCGCTGCCGATGCTGTATTTCGCAGCGGCCGTGGGCGGTATCGGCGCCGGCGCCGTGTATGGCACCTGCGTGGGCAACGCGCTGAAGTGGTTCCCGGATCGCCGCGGTCTTGCCGCGGGCCTCACCGCCGCCGGTTTCGGCGCCGGGTCGGCGCTGACCGTGGTGCCCATCGCCAACATGATCAAGTCGAGCGGCTACGAGAACACCTTCCTGACCTTCGGTCTGGGCCAGGGGATCATCGTGCTGGTGCTGGGTCTGGCGCTGGCCAACCCGCCGGCCTCGATCGAGGCGCTCAAGAAGCTGGCCCCGGGCGCGATGCGCTACAACGCCAAGCCGACGGAAGTCATGCGCTCCCCGGTGTTCTGGCTGATGTACCTGATGTTCGTGCTCATGGCCGCCGGCGGTCTGATGGCGACAGCCCAACTCGGCCCGATCGCCAAGGACTACGGCCTCGATCAGGCGCCGGTCTCGATCCTCGGCTTGACGTTGCCCGCGCTCACCTTCGCACTGGCCATCGACCGCGTGCTCAACGGGGTGACGCGTCCGGTGTTCGGCTGGATCTCGGACAAGATCGGGCGGGAGAACACGATGTTCATCGCTTTTGCGATGGAAGCCGCGGGAATCTACGCGCTGGCCAAGTTCGGTCAGCACCCGGTGGCCTTCGTGATCCTGACCGGCCTGGTGTTCTTCGCCTGGGGCGAGATCTACAGCCTGTTCCCGGCGACCTGCGCCGACACCTACGGCTCGAAGTACGCCGCGACCAACGCGGGGATGCTCTACACCGCGAAGGGGACGGCCGCGCTGCTGGTGCCTTTCTCGAGCGTGATCACCTCGTCGACGGGTAGCTGGCAAGCCGTGTTCATGATCGCTTGCGCCATGAACGCTTTCGCCGCCTTCCTTGCCCTGTTCGTCCTCAAGCCGATGCGTGCCCGCCTGGCGCAGCGTTACGCGAGCGACTACAAGGCGGAATCCGAGCCGATCGTGAAGCCTGCGGACCTGACCCGCAGCACCACGTAAGGCGAACTTCGCAACATGCAAGAGCAGACTGGCTGGCTTGATTAGAAATGTTTGACCGGCGTGCAATCCGCGCCCCGCGGGGCCGGTTGCACGCCCGGGTGAGCAAGTAGAGAAGCAGTACGGGACCAACCCACTAATCGTCAGACAAGACGACGCAACACTGAAACCGGAAAAATTGGAGGAGAGAATTATGTCCATTGCGATGACCGTGCCAGTCGGCAAGGCGGAAAACGACACCGCGGGCGATACGCTCAAAGACAGCAGCCGACACGCGAACATCGTGTCCGAGGCAGAAACGACGGATGGATTTCATCTGGTCATCGATGCCCTGAAAGCGAACGACATCGACACCATCTTCGGTCTGGTGGGGATCCCCATCACGGACCTGGCCCGTCTCGCGCAAGCCGAAGGCATGCGTTTCATCGGCTTTCGCCACGAACAACACGCCGGCAACGCCGCAGCGATTGCCGGCTACATGACCCAGAAGCCCGGCATCTGCCTGACCGTGTCCGCACCGGGCTTTCTCAATGGCTTGACCGCACTCGCCAACGCCACGACCAACTGCTTCCCGATGATCCTCATCAGCGGTTCGAGCGAGCGCGAAATCGTCGACCTGCAGCAGGGCGACTACGAAGAAATGGACCAGCTCAATGCGGCCAAGCCGTATTGCAAGGCCGCCTATCGCGTGCTGCACGCCGAGGATATCGGCGTGGGCGTGGCCCGCGCCATTCGCGCAGCCGTGTCGGGCCGTCCGGGCGGCGTCTATCTGGACCTGCCGGCCAAGCTGCTGGCCCAGACCATCGACGCGAAGAAGGGCAAGGACTCGCTCATCCGTGTGATCGACGCCGCACCGCGCCAGATCCCGGCGCCGGACGCCGTGCAGCGCGCGCTCGAAGTCATCAAGGGTGCGAAGCGTCCGCTCGTGCTGCTCGGCAAGGGCGCGGCATACGCGCAGGCCGACGCCGACATCCGCGCATTCATCGAGAAGACCGGCATTCCGTATCTGCCCATGTCGATGGCCAAGGGCCTGCTGCCCGACACGCATGAGCAATCGGCCGCTGCCGCGCGCTCGTTCGTGCTGCAGGAAGCCGACGTGGTCGTGCTCATCGGCGCACGCCTGAACTGGCTGCTCGCGCACGGCAAGGGCAAGACCTGGGGCTCGGCGCCGAAGAAGTTCGTGCAGATCGACATCTCGCCGACGGAAATCGACAGCAACGTGCCGATCGCCGCACCGGTGATCGGTGACATCGGTTCGTGCGTCTCGGCGCTGCTCGCCGGCGTCGACGCCAAGTGGGTCAAGCCCTCGGCGGAGTGGACCGGCGCGATCGCCGAGCGCAAGAGCAAGAATCTGGCGAAGATGGCCGCCACGCTCGCGCAGAATCCGTCGCCGATGAACTTCCACAGCGCACTCGGCGCCATTCGCGACGTGCTCAAGAAGTATCCCGACATCAACCTGGTGAACGAAGGCGCGAACACGCTCGACTATGCGCGCAGCATCATCGACCAGTACCAGCCGCGCAAGCGCTTCGACTCGGGTACGTGGGGCGTGATGGGTATCGGCATGGGCTTCGCCATCGGCGCGGCCGTGACGAGCGGCAAGCCGGTGGTGGCTATCGAGGGCGACAGCGCGTTCGGCTTCAGCGGCATGGAACTCGAAACCATCTGCCGCTACGAGCTGCCGGTCACCACCGTGATCTTCAACAACAACGGCGTGTATCGCGGCACCGACGTGAACCCGACGGGCGGCAAGGACGTGGCGCCGACCGTGTTCGTGAAGGGCGCGCGCTACGACAAGATGATCGAGGCGTTCGGCGGCATTGGATACAACGTCACCACGCCGGCCGAGCTCACCAAGGCGCTGGAGGAATCCATCGCAGCCGGCAAGCCGGCCCTGATCAACGCGGTCATCGACGAATCGGCGGGTACCGAAAGCGGTCGTCTGACGAATCTGAATCCGCAAAGCGCGGCGATGAAAAAGTAATTCGAGTCAATCAAGGAGACACGACATGAGCAAACCTTTGGAAGGCATCAAGATCATCGACTTCACGCACGTGCAAGCGGGCCCCGCCTGTACTCAGCTGCTGGCATGGTTCGGTGCGGACGTGATCAAGGTGGAACGCCCGGGTTCGGGCGACGTCACGCGCAACCAGCTGCGCGACATTCCCGACGCCGATGCCTTGTACTTCACGATGCTCAACAGCAACAAGCGCTCACTGACGCTCGATACGAAAACGCCGGAAGGCAAGGAAGTGCTCGAGAAGCTGGTGAAGGAGTCGGACGTGCTCGTCGAGAACTTCGCCCCGGGCGCGCTGGATCGCATGGGCTTTACTTGGGAGCGCCTGAGCGAGCTCAATCCGAAGCTGATCGTGGCCTCGGTCAAGGGCTTCTCGGACGGTCACCACTACGATGACCTGAAGGTGTACGAGAACGTGGCGCAGTGCGCCGGCGGCGCCGCGTCGACGACCGGCTTCTGGGACGGTCCTCCCACGGTGTCGGCCGCTGCATTGGGCGACAGCAACACCGGCATGCACCTGGCGATCGGCATTCTGACGGCGCTCATCGGCCGCGGCCAGACGGGCCGTGGTCAGAAGGTGGCCGTCTCGATGCAGGACTCGGTCATCAACCTGTGCCGCGTGAAGCTGCGCGACCAGCAGCGTCTGGAGCGCGTCGGCTACCTGGAAGAGTATCCGCAGTACCCGCATGGCGAGTTCACCGACGTGGTGCCGCGCGGCGGCAACGCGGGCGGCGGCGGTCAGCCGGGCTGGGTGCTCAAGTGCAAGGGCTGGGAAACCGACCCGAACGCTTACATCTACTTCACGATCCAGGGCCACGCCTGGGAGCCGATCTGCCGCGCGCTGGGCAAGCCGGAGTGGATCGACGATCCCAACTACGCCACGCCGCAAGCCCGCCAACCGCACATCTTCGATATCTTCGCGACCATCGAAGAGTGGCTGGCCGACAAGACGAAGTTCGAGGCGGTCGACATCCTGCGCAAGTACGACATCCCGTGCGCGCCGGTGCTGTCCATGAAGGAAATCGCGAATGACCCGTCGCTGCGCGCGTCGGGCACGATCGTGGAAGTGCCGCACAAGCAGCGCGGCTCGTACCTGACGGTGGGCAGCCCGATCAAGTTCTCGAACCTCAAGCCGGAAATCACGGGCTCGCCGCTGCTGGGCGAGCACACCGACGAGATCCTGTCCGAGCTGGGGTACAACAAGGAGCAGATCGCCAGCCTGCACGCATCGCGCGCAGTCTGAGTCCGGTCTGAGCAGCAAGGGCGGGTACGCACCCGACGCATCGTCACCCTGCCGGGGCGGCGATGCGGGTGCGGCACGTCCGGTGTTCGCGGGTGCGGGCTCCATGTGGAGTACGCGCCCGTTTTTGTTTTCGGGGCCGCGTTGCCCGTTAATTGATGTACTTTATTGGCATATTTGCCGGTCCGAGTGAACGATAATGGGCCGGCATGCCAATCGCATTCCCCACTATTGTCCTGGAGACATCATGAGCGCATCCGTCGACGTCAATCAGTTGGTGCAGGTCGTGGGCGACGCCATCGTCGTTGCCGACCCGAACAACATCATCACGCTGTGGAATTCGGGCGCCGAGAAGATGTTCGGTTTCTCGAGCGAAGAGGCGCTCGGTCAGCCGTTGGACATCATCATTCCCGAGCGACTGCGCGCGCGTCACAACGAGGGTTATGCGAAGACCATGGCCACGGGGCAGACGAAGTACGGCAGCGATCTGCTCAAGGTGCCGGCCACGCACAAGGACGGCCGCGCCATGTCGATCGCGTTTACCGTAGCGTTGCTGCACGGCGCGGCCGGCGAAGTGACCGGCATCGTGGCCGTGATTCGCGACGAGACCGCGCGCTTCCAGGAAGACCGGCAATTGCGCAAGCGCCTGAACGAGCTCGAAGCCAAGCTCGCCGCCACGGCCGGCTGAGCGCACGGTGTCGCCCATCACGCTCGTGCGGCGCATCTGACGTTCGCGAGGCCGGCGCGAGAGCCGCGGGCCTGCGACGACACAGCCACGGCCCAGCACCGAAATGCCGCGTCTTCCCGCAGGGAAGCGCATTGCATTTCGGTGCTTTTTTATTGTGACGTGGTGTGGCTGCGTCTTTGAATATTTTGTATTCAATATATTTAAAGACAATTACCACCGTCCTGGGAAAGGAACCATGCGCTCTCCCGCTCCCGGACATGCCTCTTAACTGCTGTTAATCCCTGCTACTTCCCTCTACTCCCCGTGCTTCCTGTCACCCCCTGTTAACCCCTGTTACCCCCTGTTAACCCCTAGGTGAAACGAGGTCAAAACGCTGTCGGATTCGCGTGTTGCACTGCGAATGCCTTGTCGGACAAAGGCTTCCCGGGATGTCGGGACTCTTCATGCCGCGCGACGGCAGGGATCACCGGCAATAAAAAGCCGTTGATAAAATATCGTGTATGAAATACCGTATATCACAAGAATGCGTCAGCGATCGCGACGGCGCCTGAAGTGCGGCGACGGCTCTCGCTGAACCGGCATCACCCCATTTGCTTGTCTTGCATACCCATTACATAAACGCCGTCGCATCAGGAGGAGACAAACCATGATGATCGTCGCCAGCATCCGGCGCGAAGCCAGCCCTGCGGGTCAGCCGCACGCCATGCGTGCGTGCGCCGCGCATCCCGTCCGACTTTCGATCCGTGTTTCGATCCGTGTGCCGGCCGCCGCGGCCGCAACCCTTTGCTGAGCGGAGACGACCATGGGTAAAGCACTCGAAGGTGTTCGCATTCTCGATTTCACGCACGTCCAGTCCGGCCCGACGTGTACGCAATTGCTGGCATGGTTCGGCGCCGACGTGATCAAGATCGAGCGGGCGGGGCACGGCGACGTCACCCGCGAGCAGCTGCGCGACATTCCCGATGCGGACAGCCTGTACTTCACGATGCTCAACAGTAACAAGCGTTCGATCACGCTCGATACGAAGCACCCGGAAGGCAAGGCGGTGCTCGAGCGAATGATTCGCGATTGCGACGTGCTGGTGGAGAACTTCGCGCCGGGTGCGCTCGACCGCATGGGCTTCACCTGGGAGCACATCCACTCGCTCAACCCGCGCATGATCGTGGCGTCGGTCAAAGGCTTCGGCCCCGGCCCGTACCAGGACTGCAAGGTCTACGAAAACGTGGCGCAGTGCGTGGGCGGTGCGGCGTCGACCACTGGCTTCGACGACGGCCCGCCCATGGTGACCGGCGCGCAGATCGGCGATTCCGGCACGGGACTGCACCTGGCGCTGGGCATCGTCACGGCGCTCTATCAGCGAACGATGACCGGCAAGGGCCAGCGCGTGCTGACGGCCATGCAGGACGGCGTGCTGAACCTGTGCCGCGTGAAGCTGCGCGATCAGCAGCGTCTGGAGCGCACTCGCGTGATGGAAGAATACCCGCAGTACCCGAACGGCACGTTCGGCGACGCGGTGCCGCGAGCGGGCAATGCATCGGGCGGCGGACAACCCGGCTGGATCCTCAAGTGTCGCGGCTGGGAGACCGACCCCAACGCCTACATCTACTTCATCACGCAGGCGCCCGTGTGGGGCTCGATCTGCAAGGTGATCGGCAAGCCCGAGTGGGTCGAGCATCCGGATTACGCCACGCCGCGTGCGCGCTTGCCGCGCCTGCGCGAGATCTTCGACACGATCGAGCAATGGACCATGACGAAGACCAAGTTCGAAGTCATGGCGATCCTCAACCAGTACGACATTCCGTGCGGTCCGATCCTGTCGATGAAGGAGATCGCCGAGGACATGTCGTTGCGCGAGACCGGCACCATCGTCGAGGTCGATCACCCGCAGCGCGGCAAATACCTCACCGTGGGCAACCCGATCAAACTGTCCGACAGCCCCACGCACGTGGAGCGCTCACCGCTGCTCGGCGAACATACGGAAGACGTGCTGGCGGAGTTCGGCTACAGCCCGCAGCAGATCGCCGCGTTGCGCGAAGTCGGCGCGGTCTGAGCCGCGCCCAATGGAATCAAGACACCGCGCCCGGCGCGCGCACGGCAGACGTTGCCGCGCCACCGGGCCGTCACCGGAATGGCAAACGCATGAAACTCTGGACTCGCTTCAAGACCGCGCATGGGCGCATCGGCTTTGGCCTGCTGCAGGGCGATCAGATCGCCGAACACCGCGGCAATCTCTACGATCAGCCGGTGCCGACGGGCGCGACCGTGGCACGCGACGCGGTCGATCTCCTGTGCCCGTGCGAGCCCACGAAAATCGTGGCGCTCTGGAACAACTATCACGCGCTCGGCGCGAAGCTCGGCAAGGCCGCGCCCTCGCACCCGCTGTTTCTCATCAAGCCCGCCACCTCGCTCGCCGGGCCCGACGCGGTGATTCGCCGTCCCGCGTCGTATGCGGGAAAGATCGTCTTCGAGGGCGAACTCGGCGTGGTCATCGGCAAGCAGGCGAGCAACGTCAGCGAGCAAGCCGCGCGCGACTACATCCTCGGGTACACGCTGGTCAACGACGTGAGCGCCGTTGAGATCATCGAGCAGGACGGCAACTTCGCACAGTGGACGCGCGCCAAGGGCTTCGACACGTTCGGCTGCCTCGGGCCGGTCATCGCGCAGGACTTCGACTGGCGCGAAGCCGAGCTCGTCACGCGTCTGGACGGCGTCGAGCGTCAGCGCTACCCGCTCGCCGACATGATCTTCAACCCGTGGCAACTCGTTGCCCGGATCTCGCAGGACATGACGCTGTTGCCCGGCGACGTGATCGCCGTGGGCACGTCCATCGGCGTGGGTTCGATGAAGGAAGGCGCGCTGGTGGAGGTGAGCATCGACGGACTGGGCACGCTCGCCAACCGCATGGGCGGCTGAGGTCGCCGCCGGAGACAGCCGGGCACGCCGGGCATGGGGGGCGGCAACAGCGCAAGCGATTTCACGGTGGTCGGCCGGGGTGGCAATGGCCTGAGTCGATCGCCCTTTTTCATTCGGCAGGCGGCGCACGACGTGCGTGGTATTGCGTGGTATTGCGCAGTATTGCGTGGTATGGCGCGGTCTGCCTTGGGACTGAGCCCGGCGGGCCGGCAACGTCGTTCACGGCGCCGGCGGCGGCACGGGACTCTTGTAAGCCATCATGCCGTCGATCAGCGCGGCGCCTTCGGCGAGCAGGAACTCCCGGAACGCGAGCGCGACCGGCGGCAGGCGCTTGCTGCGCCGATGCACGACGTACCAGCTTTGCCAGGCTGGAAAGCCTTGCACGTCGAGCACCGCCAGTTCGCCCGTGCGCAGTTCCATGCCGACCGTGTGCGCCGACAGGAAGCTGATACCCATGCCCGCGATCACGGCTTGCTTGATGGTCTCCGTGCTCGAGATCTCCATCGCGATCTTCAGTTGCTGGGTGCGATGGCCGAAAGCGTCCTGCAGCGAGTTCCAGGTGTCGGAGCCGCGCTCCCGGCTGATGAACGGCTCCTGCGTGAGCCGCGAAAACGGGATATGCCGCTCGCCGGCGAGCGGATGGTCGGGGGGCGCGACGATGACGTATGGGTGCGGCGCGAACGCCTCGTTGATCGTGTCGACTTCGTGGGGCGGACGCACCATGACGGCCAGGTCGGTGAGGTTCTCGGTGAGCTGATGCAGCAGTTCCTCGCGGTTGTGCACGGTGAGGTTGAGCGTGACGCCGGGATGCCGCGCGGTGAACGCCGCGAGCAGGCGCGGGAAGAAGTAGTCGCCCGCGCTGATCACGGCCACGTTGAGCTTGCCGCCGGTAATGCCCTTGAGGTGGTCCATCGCCTCTTCGGTCTCGCGAAAGAGCGCAATGATCGCGCGGCTGTAGTGGAGCATTTCGGTGCCCGCCGGCGTAAGGAAGATCTTCTTGCCGAGTTGCTCGAAGAGCGGAAGTCCGGCGTGTGTCTCGAGCTGCTTGACCTGCGTCGAGACGGCCGGTTGGGTGAGGTGCAGTTCTTCGGCGGCGCGCGAGAAGCTCAGGTGGCGCGCCACCGATTCGAAAACTTTCAACTGGCGGAGCGTGGCGTGTTTCATGCGACGGGGACCAGAGAGGGATAAGGGTTCAAGAGTTGCGAGGCGCGTGCGGCGCAACGCGGACCGCCAGCGGTGCGTGCCTGGGGAAGTATAAGTAATCGTAGATGATTTGCATAATTAACTTTAACTGTCTTTTATGGATTGGGCTGCGTAATCTGCAATGGCAGCCCGCGAGAACGTGATGTGACAGCAAGGGGGTGGCGAAGGCCAAACCCAGCGAGCGCGGGGCAACGTGTTCTGGAGACGATCACTGTTTTGGGAGAGCGCCATCATGTCTGTCATCGAAACGCATATCAAACCCGCCGCCCTGGCACCGGTTGCCAACGCCCATCTGCATGCGTTCAACAACGCATTTGTCGAACTGGGTCTCGACTGGTATTGGGATCACTCGACGTACACCCGTTTGCTGCACCTCACGGGCAATCAGGATTTGCCGCTGGCGTATCTCGAAGGCGCTTCGGCGCAGGCGTTGCGCATGGCCGAGCTGACGCTGATCGGCGCTTACCTCGACGGTCATCAGCCGCACCTGCTGCGCGCCTACGAGCCGGAATTCCTGTGCGATCTGATTCACTGCACGAAGGTGCGCTGTTTCGAAGCCGCCAATGAAGGCCGTTCGATGCAGCCGCCGCGAGCCGCGCTGGCCTGAGTTTTACAACACCACAGGGGCTCAGACCCCGAGACAATAACTATGCATATTGGCATTCCAAAGGAGACGGTCGCCGGCGAAACCCGCGTCGCGGCCACACCGGAAACGGTGAAGAAGCTGGTGAGCGCAGGGCATCGCGTCACCGTCGAGCATGGTGCGGGCGAGGCGGCGAGCGTGCCCGACGCGGCGTATGTTGCCGCGGGCGCGTCGAGCGGCAGCGCGGCCGACGCCCTGGGCGCCGAACTGGTGCTCAAGGTGCGGGCGCCGTCGGTAGCGGAGATCGCGCAGATCCCGCGCGGCACGGTCGTGGTCGGCATGCTCAACCCGTTCGACGCGCAGAACAACGCCCGCATGGCCGCCGCCGGGATTACCGCGTTTGCGCTCGAAGCCGCACCGCGCACCACGCGTGCGCAGAGCATGGACGTGTTGTCCTCGCAGGCCAATATCGCGGGCTACAAGGCGGTGATGCTCGCCGCGAACCTCTACCAGCGCTTCATGCCGATGCTCATGACGGCCGCCGGCACGGTCAAGGCCGCGCGTCTGGTGGTGCTCGGCGCCGGCGTGGCCGGGCTGCAGGCCATTGCGACAGCCAAGCGGCTGGGCGCCGTGATCGAGGCGTCCGACGTGCGCCCGGCCGTGCGCGAGCAGATCGAGTCGCTCGGCGCCAAGTTCATCGACGTTCCCTTCGAAACCGACGAAGAGCGCGAGATCGCGCAGGGCGTCGGCGGCTACGCCCGCCCCATGCCCGCCGCCTGGCTCGCGCGCCAGGCGCAGCTCGTGCACACGCGGCTCACGCAGGCCGACATCGTCATCTCGACGGCGCTCATTCCCGGACGCCCGGCGCCCACGCTCATCGCCGAGGACACCGTCAAGGCGATGAAGCCCGGCTCGGTGATCGTCGATCTGGCGGCCGGGCGCGGTGCCGAGCACAACGGCACGCGCGGCGGCAACTGCCCGCTGTCGGTGGCCGACGAAGTCGTGAAGGTGCACGGCGTGACGATCGCCGGCTACACGAATCTGGCCGGCATGGTGGCGGCCGACGCGTCGGCGCTCTACGCGCGCAACGTGCTCGACTTCCTCAAGCTGATCATCGACAAGGAAGGCAAGCTCGTCATCGATACCAACGACGACATTGTCGCGGCGTGCCTGATGTGCCGCGACGGTCAGGTGCTGCGCGCCGCATAAGGAGGGGGGACGCAAATGGAATTGATCAATCACACGGTGATCAACCTGATCATCTTCGTGCTGGCGGTGTACGTCGGCTATCACGTGGTGTGGAACGTCACGCCCGCGCTGCACACGCCGCTCATGGCGGTAACCAACGCCATCTCGGCGATCGTGATCGTCGGGGCGATGCTCGCGGCCGGCCTCACCGAAGGCGGGCTCGGCAAGACGATGGGCGTGGTGGCCGTGGCGCTCGCGGCCGTGAACGTGTTCGGGGGCTTCCTCGTCACGCAGCGCATGCTGGAGATGTTCAAGAAGAAAGACAAGTCGCCGGCCAGGGCGGCAAACGACGACGCGACGAAGGGAGCGCACTGACATGAGCATGAATCTTGTGACGCTGCTGTATCTGGTCGCGTCGATCTGTTTCATCCAGGCGCTCAAGGGCCTGTCGAACCCGAAGATGGCGCGACGCGGCAACGCGTTCGGCATGATCGGCATGACGATCGCCGCGTTCACGACCGTGGCGCTGATCTTCGAGCTGCGCAGGCTCTCCGGCGGCGGCTACTCGGGCCTCGGCCTGATTCTCGCGGGGCTGGTCCTCGGCGGCGGTATCGGCGCGTATGTCGCGCGCAAGGTCGAGATGACCAAGATGCCGGAACTCGTGGCCGCCATGCACTCGCTGATCGGCCTGGCGGCGGTGTGCATCGCCGTGGCGGCAGTCGCCGAGCCGGCCGCCTTCGGCATCGTGCCGGCCGGCGAGACGTCGCTGCCCGCGGGCAACCGCATCGAGCTCTTCATCGGCACGTTCGTCGGTGCGATCACGTTCTCGGGCTCGGTCATCGCGTTCGGCAAGCTCTCGGGCAAGTACAAGTTCCGGCTGTTCCAGGGCGCGCCGGTCGTCTACACCGGCCAGCACACCGTCAACCTGCTGCTCGCCATCGCGATGCTCGGCTTCGGCGTCATCTTCTTCCTGTCGCAGAGCTGGCTGCCGTTCATCCTGATGACGGCCATCGCCTTCGTGCTGGGCGTGCTGATCATCATCCCGATCGGCGGCGCGGACATGCCGGTCGTCGTGTCGATGCTCAACTCGTACTCGGGGTGGGCGGCGGCCGGCATTGGCTTCTCGCTGAACAACCCGATGCTGATCATCGCCGGTTCGCTCGTCGGCTCGTCCGGCGCGATCCTGTCGTACATCATGTGCCGTGCGATGAACCGCTCGTTCTTCAACGTGATTCTGGGCGGCTTCGGCGCGCAGGCGGGCGCCGGCGGCGCGGCCGATGCGCAGCAACAGCGGCCGGTGAAGTCCGGCTCGCCCGACGACGCGGCCTTCCTCATGAGCAACGCCGAATCGCTGGTGATCGTGCCGGGCTACGGCCTGGCCGTGGCGCGCGCGCAGCATGCGCTCAAGGAGCTGACCGACAAGCTCGTGGAGAAGGGCGTGAGCGTGCGCTACGCGATCCATCCGGTCGCCGGTCGCATGCCGGGGCACATGAACGTGCTGCTCGCCGAAGCCGAAGTGCCATACGACCAGGTGCTCGAAATGGACGAAATCAACGGCGAGTTCGGCCAGACGGACGTGGTGCTGGTGCTGGGCGCCAACGACGTGGTCAACCCCGCGGCGAAGAACGACCCGCAGTCGCCGATTGCCGGCATGCCGATTCTCGAGGCTTACAAGGCCAAGACGATCATC
>NZ_NJGW02000003.1:0-361047 GCF_002216225.1 Pandoraea sp. CB10b_02 | reverse complement strand
GCGTGCAACGCCAGCCCGAACGAATTCGCAAGTATTTCGAGCACGGCCCTGTTCGCTATGCAGCTTGATACAAGTTCACAGGGGCCGGATCAATAATGGTGCCGGAATTGGTCAGCGTGCTGATTGTTCCCGTGTTCATAACGGCAGAGTTCAACGTAGACGTTTGCGTGATAGTCCCGGCGTTGAGCACCGAAGTGATGAACCCTGAGTTGGACAACGATCCGATGACTCCCGCGTTATACACGCCCGCTCCCCAGGTTGAGGCGTGAGTGATGCTTCCGCGATTCGAAATATCGGTGATCGTGCCCCTGTTTTGAATGCCCGACGTGTCACCAGAGATTGTTCCCGCGTTGATCAGCCAACCAATGCTCCCGAATGGACCCACGGAAATGGCAACGCCCACGCCCTGAATCAATCCCGAGTTGGTTATGGTTCCGATCGATCCGCCATTGTCGATGCCGCTGCCGGTCCCTGAGATCAGGTTGGTGTTGTTGATGGAATCGATAGCGTACTCGTTGTAGATGGCGGATATGGTTCCGGAAATGGTTCCGTCGTTTCGAATGGTTCCTATCGTGCCCGTATAACCCGTGGCGCCCATGTTCTCCAAGACACCATTTTGCACGCCATACCTTCCAACTACAGTGCCGGTAGCGTTATTTTGAACTTCACCGGTATAGCCAATATTGAGAAAGCCGGCTTGGTCGCCGCTCGAATAGCCGCTGTTCTCCAGCAGGCCCAACGTGCCCTGATTCGCCACGGCCGAAAAAAGAAGGCTTATACGGGAGCCCTGGTCCAAGGAGATAGACTGCAATTGCATGGCGTTGAATACGCCGTATGCGATGGAACTGAGGGTCACGTTCTGAATCCCGACTTGAATATAACCCGGGGCAGATACCAAGTAACAATCGGTCGTGACGTCCATCACGGTACAGGAGGTGGCGGTGGCGGTATTCGAGATACAACTCGCGACCATCGCAGACGTGGCGATAGCGAGTGCTTTTCGCTTCGGAAGGTATTCGGAGCGCGGCATGTTGTGTGGTTGTCTTGTTGTTCGGCGGGAAGGCGCGATGTCGAGGCGCTTTGTAAGCATCCTGTGGTGGAATCCCGGCGGTGCTCCCCACCCCCGATTTTCCCGGCTATACGAAATCTGACCCAGTTGCACCGGCGGCGCATTGGACTAAAGTCCTAGTCGGTCGAGATTATTCGGCCGCACGCGGGAGATCCGTGCCGGGGGCAGAGCGCTGTTGCGGACCGTCCGTTCCGTAGACAAAAGCGGACACCGGAGCGTCTGGTGAAAGCGGTTGTCGGTGCCCAGCGCTCCGTCCGGCCTAGGCCCGATCCCCCAACACCGTGGCCCGCGTGAATGCCTCGATGTTGTCGAGCAGCGCGTCGAGGGCGTCGCCGGCCCGCTTCACTTCTCCGGCAGCGATCGCTTCGGCCACTTCTGCGTGGAGCCGCGCCATCGTCGGCAGATCTGCCGCTTCCTGATAGTGGTAGTACCAGAACCGGCGCGACAGTCCGTGCATCAGACGCATCGCACCTTCGGCGAATTCGTTGCGGGCTGCCACCAGGCATAGTTCGTTGAACTCACGGTCCGCGCGCACGAATTCCACGTCTTTGCCCGTGCGGGCCGAACTTCTGAACTCCTTTGCCAGACGCGCGAAATGTGCGCGCTGCTCCGCCGAGGCCTTCCTTGCGGCGCTGCGGGCAATGAGTCTTTCCACTTCGCGTCGCGTCTCGAGCAGACGCAACTGCTTCGAGACGTCCATCGGCGGCACGAGAAGGCCGCGCTGCGGCAGCACCACGATCAGATGCTCGCGAGCCAGACGCTGAATGGCCTCGCGAATCGGCGTGCGACCGAACCCCGTCATTTCGCTCAACTGCAACTCCGACATCGTCGAACCCGGCGCCAGCCGCAGTGTCACGATCGCCTCTTCGATCCACTCGTAAGCCATGTCAACCATCCGACCCCGCGGGATGGCGTCCACGTCGAGCACTGCGGCTTCCGATTTTCCCGTCCGTTGGGTCGCTTTCCTTGTCGCCATTTCATCAATGTTCAGAGCAAATGTTAATTGTATATCACCTGCATCTGACGATAGCGACGTCCCATCACGGCGCCGTTCCACGCCCACCACTACGGGCTTTCCCGGTGTTTTGTCCGGTTGTTGCCGCCTTCTGATGTGCTATTATGAATCAACTAATATATTACTGGGGCGAGGGCAGTGGATATCAGACGGGAGGGCAACCCGGACGGTTTTCCGGTGATCGCGCTGCATGGCATTCAGGGGACAAACGCCTCATGGGGGGCGCTCGCTGCGGCGCTGGGCGACACGTTCCGTTTCATCCTGCCGAACATGCCCGGACGCGGCGACGCCGGCGCACCGGCTTCGCCGCAAGCCTGCAGTGTTCACGCGTTCGCGCGCGTGGCGAGTGCGGTCATCGAACAGGAGATCGGCGAGGGCCCTTACGCACTCGCCGGCTGGAGCATGGGGGTGTCCGTGATTCTCGAGTTGATGGCGCATCTGGCGCACGGCGCGGCACGCCATCGTGCGCCGGTCGCCGCCGTGCTCATGTCAGGCACTGCGCAGCTGAGCGACGTGTCGTGGTTCGTATCGACCGACGAGACGGCGCTCCTTGCCGAGATCCGGCAGCGCGAGCGGCGTCTGAACCTCAGGCAGGCGGCGGAGCCGCGTGCCGTGGCGTGGACGTGGCGCGCGCTCAAATCGGTCTCGCACTTGCCGAATCTGGCGTTCGTCACCATGCCGACGCTCATTGTGCACGGCGGCAACGACGAAGATTGCCCGATCGTTCACGCCCATCGCATGCAGGCGGGCATTCGTCACGCCTCGCTGCACGTGATCGCTGACGCAGGTCATTCGATCCTGACGCAAAACACGCAGGAGGTCAGCGCCGTCGTGCGCGGCTTCCTGACGAAACACTGCGAAGCGCCGGCGCCACGGCGCACCCCATCGGAGACCCCATGAGAATCGACGACTGTATTCATTTCTGCGCGCCATCCCGGCTCATCATCGAACTGGGGTATCGCCGCAAGCTGCCCAATCTCGTGCGCACGCTGGGCTATCGGCGAGGGCTGCTCGTCACCGACCGCTTCTTCGCGGAGAAAACGCCGTGGGTGACGGAGTACGTCAGCGCTTGCGAGCGCCTCGGCATTCGCATCGACGTCTACGCCGGCGGTCAACCCGACCCGACAACCGACCTGTGCGATCGCGCGACGGCCGAATTGCGCAGCACCCTCGGCGCTCAGTTGCCGGACCACGTCGTGTCGCTGGGCGGCGGCAGCAACATCGATCTGGCCAAGGCGTTGTGCGTCACCCTGCCGGCGGGCCGCCCCATCCGTGAGTTTGGCAGCAGTGTCGCGAGCGACGCGCCCGTCATCGACCATATCGCGATACCCACCACGGCCGGCACCGGCTCCGAACTCACGCCGGGGGCCATCCTGTTCGATCCGGCGACCGGCATCAAGACAGCGGTGATGGACAATCGATTGCGTCCCGTGGTCGCGGCGATCGACCCCGAGCTCACGTTCACGTGTCCGCCGAAGGTCACGGCCGAATCCGGAATCGACGCCCTCACGCACGCGATCGAATCGTTCGTCACGCTCGACTCCGCGCAGTTCGATCGCAACGGCAGCTTCGATCCCGGCTACAGCGGGCGCAGCGCGCTGACGATGCTCTTCGCGCGCGAATCGATCCGGCTCGCCGCCGCCTATCTGCTTCGCTGCTATGAGGACGGCAGCGACGTGCAGGCGCGCGTCGGCATGTGCTACGCGAGCGTCTATGCCGCAATGTCGTATGGCAGCGCCGGCCTCAACGCGGTGCACGGCATCGCGTATGGCGTGGCGGCGCTCACGCACCAGTCGCATGGCGCCACGAACGCCGTCGTTCTGCCCTACGCCATCGACGCGTTGCGCGATTCGCGGCACGCCGAGCTTCTGGAGGTGGCGCGCCTCTTCGGTATCGGGACAGCCGACGAGGTGCAGGCCGTTCGCGAGCTGCCGGGTACGTTGCGGGCGCTTGTCGGCAAGCTCGGCATTCCTACCGATCTCAATGCTTTCGGCGTCGCCCGAGCATCCCTGAACGAATTGCTGACCGACTCCCTTGGCGTGACCCGGTTGGCCAAAGCATTCCCCGTGGGGAATATCGAAGAAAGCTACGCGCAAATCATCGACAACGCGTGGCATGGAGGTCTTCGAGACGAGAAGGCGGAGAGACGCCCGGCCGCCTGATCGACGCGATTCCCCTCGCTTCGTCGGGCTGCCGCCGGCACGCAAAGACACATTCATCATTCGGCCGGATACACGGGCCACTTTGCGCCTCGCCGTCTAATATGTTAGCTGATGATCAGCGCCATGTATTGGAGGAGACACAAACATGGATATGTCCGCAGCCGCGTCGCGGCTAGGTGTTGACGTCGTCGCGCGCCTCGAGCGGTTGCCGATGACGAACTATCAACGAACGCTTTTCTCTATCATCGCCACCGCCTGGTTCTTCGATTCCATGGACCTGGGGCTGATGACGTTCGTCCTCGGCTCAATCAAGGCGGAATTCGGTCTGTCCGCGTCGCAGGCGGGGCTGCTCGCCAGCGCCAGCTTTCTCGGCATGTTCGTGGGGGCTGCCACAGCGGGGCTGCTTGCCGACAAGTTCGGACGCAAGCCGGTCTTCCAGGTGAGCATGATTTTCTGGGGGGTAGGCAGCCTGATGTGCGGCTTCGCCCACAGCGTCGAATCGCTGATGCTGTACCGCGTGCTGCTCGGCTTCGGCATGGGCATGGAATTCCCGATCGGGCTGTCGATGGTCTCCGAGATCGTGCCTGCCAGGAGTCGCGGCAAGTACGTGGCCATCCTGGAAGGTTTCTGGCCGATCGGGTTCATCGCGGCAGGCGTGTTTTCGTACTTCATGCTGCCGGCGATCGGCTGGCGCGGCATCTTCATCGCGTTGGCGATCCCGGCTGTCTTCGTGTTCGTTGTCAGACGCATGGTGCCCGAGTCGCCCCGCTGGCTCGAGGACACCGGACGCATGAAGGAGGCCGCCGATGTGATGAATCACATCGAAACGAGGGTCCAGCGCGCCCATGGCCGCCAGTTGCCCGAGCCGGCCATTGCCGCGGGCGTGCGCCATGGGCCGGCCGATCGCAAGGCGCTGCTCGCGGAAATCTGGCGCGGGGAGTATGCGAAGCGCACGCTCATGCTGTGGACCACCTGGTTCTTCGCGCTGCTCGGCTACTACGGGCTCACCACATGGCTTGGCGCGCTGCTGCAGCAGGCCGGCTACGAGATCACCAAGTCGGTGCTGTACACGGTCTACATCTCGCTGGCGGGCATTCCCGGCTTCCTCTTCTCCGCGTGGCTGCTTGAGAAATGGGGACGCAAGCCGACCTGCGCGTTGATGCTGCTCGGCAGCGCCGTCGCCGCGTATCTTTACGGTCAGGCGGCGGGCACCCGGGCCCCGATCGAGCAACTGATCGCCGCGGGCCTGATGATGCAGTTCTTCCTGTTCGGGATGTGGTCCGTGCTGTACGCCTACACGCCAGAGCTCTATCCGACGCGCACGCGCGCGACCGGCTCTGGCTTCGCGTCGTCCATCGGGCGCGTCGGCTCTCTCGCCGGTCCCTTCGCGATCGGCGTGCTGCTCCCGACGTGGGGGCAGACGGGGGTATTTACCATGGGGGCGCTCTCGTTCGTGATCGCCGCGCTTGCCGTGCTGCTGCTCGGCGTCGAGACGAAGGGCCGCTCGCTGGAGGACGTCTCGCACTGAGTCGTTGCCGGAACGTCATCGGCTTCCCGGGGGCAGGGCGCCGTCCCTGCTCCCGCCGCGCGCGAGGCGATCGCGCTGACAACGCCCGCCAACGGGTGTCGTCGGCGCGCCGCCCCGGGCATGCGCACTCTCCCGAGTCATTCCATCGCTTTCCATCCCATTGTGCAAACCGGCGAAGACCGCCGAAGACCGCCCGGTTGACTTTTATCACGATGCAACTAACATATTAGTTGTGCATTTCATGACGAGCGCCGATTCGGAGAAAGGAGACAAATCATGGTTACCGAGCGTCAGTTGAAGTTCAGGGAGCAGTACAAGTCCGGCATCAGTCCGATGTACAACGGCCTGCTGCATATCACGGTGATGTACATCGTGGCTGTCGGCGCCGTCTGGTACGCCGTGAGCCGTCTGCAGCATCCCACATGGGAATGGCTGCTGATCGTACCGGTGTTTCTGGCGGGCAACTTTGCCGAGTGGTTCATGCACCGGTTCGTGATGCACCGGCGGGTGGACGTCTGGGGGCTGCGCGAGATTTACAACCGCCACACGCGCCAGCATCATCAATACTTCACGGATCAGTTGTCGACGATCGATACGACGCGCGAATTCCGGATCGTGTTCTTCCCGTGGCGCGTGCTGGTCACGCTCGGGGTGGGCGGCGGCGTGCTGGGCTACGTGACGTCGTGGATCCTGAACGCCAATGCGGGATGGATGGTGTTTCTGACGATGGTCGGCCAGTACGTGATCTACGAGACCTTTCACTACTGCTGCCACTGCCACGAGAACTGGTTCGTGCGCAACATGCCGTTCATCAACACGATCCGCCGGCATCACACGGCCCATCACAACATGGGCATCATGATGAAGTACAACATGAACCTGACGTTCCCGATCGCCGACTGGTTCATGGGAACGAGCGATCTGCGTCGCGGCCTGCTCGGCCATCTGTTCAACGGCTACAGCGAGGCGCACATCAAGAGCGAACTCAAGCCGATCATCGCGAAGTTCAGGGACGATCACTCGCGCGTCACGCTCGACGGCCCGATTCTGACCGACGAAGAACGCAAGGCGATGACGGCGATTTGAGCGGCGTGCGCCCCGGCGCCGAGGGTTCCGGGGCTTGCCGCACGGCGCCGCAATCGCCGGACTTACACCCGCCGGCCGTGCGAAAGCCCCGGCATGTCGGGGCTTCGCGCATACGCCGGCGGCGTGCCGATCGCTTCGCGCACGATCGGGGGCGGGGCTTTGCCTGTCTGCTTATCCCGCCATGACCGATACCGCCTTGGTGACGAGGTACGCCTCCATCGCTTCCGGCCCGCCTTCCGAGCCGTAGCCGGAATCCTTCACGCCGCCGAAGGGCATCTCGGGCGAGGGCGCGGCCGGCTGGTTGATCCACAGCATGCCGACTTCCAGTTGCTGCGAGAGCAGATGCACGTTGCGGACCGATTCCGTGAACGCATAGCCGGCCAGCCCGAACGGCAGGCGATTGGCTTCGGCGATCGCGTCCTCGAGCTTGTCGAAACCGCGGATCGCGGCCACCGGGCCGAACGGCTCGTTGTTGAACACGTCGGCCTCGAGCGACACGTCGGTGAGCACGGTCGGTGCGAAGAAGTTGCCCGCCGTTCCCACGCGCTCGCCGCCCGTGGCAATCGTGGCGCCGGTCTTGCGAGCGTCCTCGACGATGCGGCTCATCGCCGTCAGGCGACGGGCGTTGGCGAGCGGCCCGAGCGTCGTGCCTTCGGCCAGACCGTCGCCGAGCTTCAGGCCTTGCGCGTGCTTGACCAGCGCCTTGGCGAACTCGTCCTTCACGCTGTTGTGCACGAGAAAACGCGTCGGCGAAATACACACCTGACCGGCGTTGCGGAACTTGGCGCCGCCCGCGGCCTTGACGGCCAGCGCCAGATCGGCGTCCTCGGCGACGATCACCGGGGCGTGGCCGCCCAGCTCCATCGTCGCGCGCTTCATGTGCAGGCCCGCGAGCGAGGCAAGCTGCTTGCCGACCGGCGTCGAGCCGGTGAACGTGACCTTGCGGATCACCGGATGCGGAATCAGATAACTCGAAATCTCCGCCGGATCGCCGAACACCAGACCGACCGTGCCGGCCGGCACGCCGGCTTCGACGAACGCCTGCAGCAGCGCGGCGGGTGACGCCGGGGTTTCTTCCGGGGCCTTGACGAGGAACGAGCAGCCGCTCGCGAGCGCCGCGCTCAATTTGCGCACGACCTGGTTGACCGGGAAGTTCCACGGCGTGAAGGCCGCGACCGGGCCGATCGGCTCCTTGAGCACGAGTTGCTGGGCGTTGAGGTTGCGCGACGGCACGATGCGGCCATACACGCGCATCCCCTCGTCGGCGAACCACTCGATGATGCCCGCCGCGGCGAGCACCTCCAGGCGCGCCTCGACGAACGGCTTGCCCTGCTCCTGCGTCATCAGGCGACCGATGGCGTCGGCTCGCTCCCGCACCAGCGCGGCGGCCTTGCGCATCGTGGCGGCGCGCTCGACGGCGGGGATCTTGCGCCAGGCGGCGAAACCGCGTTGCGCGGCTTCGAGGGCGCGGTCCAGATCGGCAATGCCGGCGTGCGCGACCTTGCCGATGGTGTTGCCCGTTGCCGGGTTGACGACGTCGATCGTCTTGCCGCTCGCGGCGTCGCACCACTCGCCGTCAATCAGAAGGCGGGTGTCTGTATATCCTGATGTGGCCATGTTGGGTTTCCTTGAAAAGGGGGGCACAAAGCGGAAAATCGGAAAAGCGGAAGTCGGGCGCGCGGGCGGTGCAGACCGCACGGGCCGCACGGGAGGCCGCGACGCGAAGCGCGCCCGCGGCGCGCCTCGTCACTTTACATCGAAGCTTCGAGCATTTCCCGGTAGTCCTGCGCCGAGGCGTCCCGCGGGTTGGTCTTGTGACTGTGATCCTTCAGTGCGCCCTCGATGATGCGCGGAAACATTTCCGCTGTCACGCCAAGTTCCGCGAGTCCGCGCGGCAGCCCCAGCGTTGCCGTCATCCGGGCGATCGCCGGGCCGACATCGTCGCCCGATGCGAGCCCCATCGCCTGCGCCAGGCGCTCGAGCTTGCCTTCTTCCCGCATCGACGGCGCCTCGCGGTTGAACGCGATCACCGCCGGCAGCAAGATGGCGTTGAGCGTGCCATGATGCAGGCGCGGATCGATGCCGCCGAGCGAATGGCTCAGGCTATGCACGCACCCCAGTCCCTTCTGGAACGCCAGCGCACCCTGCATGGAAGCGCTCATCATGTTCAGCCGCGCGGTGCGGTCGCCGGGCTCGCGCGTGGCGCGCTCGATGTGCCGCCAGGCGCGCCAGAGGCCGTCGAGCGCGATGCCGTCGGCCGGCGGATTGAAAGACGGCGCCATGAAAGTCTCGATACAGTGCGCAATGGCGTCCATGCCGGTCGCGGCCGTGAGGCCGGCCGGCAGACCGAGCGTGAGCGTCGGATCGCAGATGGCCACGCGCGGCACGACGTGCGGCGAAATTACGCCGACCTTGCGGCCGTCATCGAGGATCAGGATCGCGCCGCGACCGACTTCGCTGCCGGTGCCCGCGGTCGTCGGAATCGCGATGACCGGTGCGGTGGCCGACGTGATGCGCGCCGCGCCGCCTTCAATGACCGCGAAGCGCTGAAGCGGCCCCTCGTGCGTGGCACACACCGCAACGCCTTTGGCCAGATCGATCGACGACCCGCCGCCCAGCGCGATCACGCCGTCGCACTCGTTTGCCTTGTACAGCGCTACCGCATCGCGCACGACCGATTCATTCGGATTGGGCGGCGTGCCGTCGAACACCGGCACCGGGGCTGTCGCGCCCAGGGCGGCGAGCACCGTGTCGAGCAGACCGGCGGCACGAATGCCAGCGTCGGTCACGATCAGCGGGCGGCCAATGCCGATGCGCTCGCATTCCGCGGCCAGAAGGCGGATCGAGTCGAAGCCGAACTGGATCTGCGTGATGTAGTTGATGAGGGACATGGTAGATGACGGAAAGTTATAGGAAGGCTATGCTCTTGCCGAGACTCCGCAGTGTATGCCCCATAGCGGCGCGCCGGAATTGACAGCATTTGATAGTGATATAACTTTCCATCAGTTCAACATGCCCCCGACCCTCAACTCGATCATCTCCCGCCTGCACGTCAAGCAGCTTCGCCTGCTGATCGCCATCGAAGAGCACGGCTCGCTGCTGGGCGCGGCCAAGCAACTGGCCATGACGCAGCCCGGCGCGAGCAAGGCGCTGCACGAGATCGAGACGACTTTCGGGGCGTCGCTGTTCGAGCGCTCGAATCGCGGCCTCGAGCCCAACGCCGTGGGGCGCTGCGTGATTCGCTACGCGCGGCTGATCCAGTCCGATCTCGCCCACCTGCGCGAGGAGATGGTGGGGATCATGCGCGGCCACGGCGGCAGGGTCTCGGTGGGCGTGATCATGGGCGCGGTGCCGCTGCTGACCGACGCCATCACCGTCGTCACCGACGCGCAGCCGGACATGTCGATCGAAATCGTGGAGGACACGAGCGCCACGTTGCTCAGCCTGATCGACGCCGGCCGGCTCGACCTGGCCATTTGCCGCACGAGCGTGAGCCAGACGCCTTATCTCTATGACAGCACCTTCGTGCGCGACGAGACGCTGGCTGTCATTGCCAATGCCGCGCATCCGCTCGCGCACGAGGCGCGCGTCGCGCTTGGCGATCTCACCGACTACCGATGGGTCGTCTACCGCGCGAACATGCCGATGCGGCTGCTGCTCGAGCGCGAGTTCCACGACGCCGGATTGCGCTTTCCCGCACACCTTCTGGAGACGACCTCCGCTTTTGCAACGGTGTCGCTGCTGCAAAAAAACGCGTCGCTGGTGGCGCTCGTGTCGACGGACGTGGCGCGTTTCTATACCGGGCACGGCGTGGCGTGCACGCTGCCGCTGCAACTCGCATCGCGCAGCGAGCCTTACGAACTGGTGACGCGCCGCGGCGCGCCGCTCTCGCACGGCGCGCAAATGCTCATGGAGGCGATCGTCTCGCGCGGCGCGCAACAGGTCGAATGACGCGCGCGGCGCGCCGCCCCTCGCGCTCCCTCGCGCCGGCTTGCGATGGCCCAGTATGCGTGACCGGCATGGCGGCGGCAGGCCCTGCCGGCGCAGGGTATAGCGAAGAGTTATATCGATAACGCAAACCGTCAGTGTACGGGTGCGATACGCCTTTGTAGACTTCGTTCGTTTGCAAAATAACGAGGTGGAGACAATGAGCGGAATTGCGCCCAACAGCGCCGGCAATGCCGGGCTGACGGCAGACATCAAAGAGACCATGGTTCCCGATGCCGAGCGCCGGCGCGCCCTGCTCGGCAGTGCGGTCGGCAGCACGATCGAGTGGTACGACTACTTTCTCTACGGAACCATGGCGTCGATCATCTTCGCCAAGCAGTTCTTCCCGAGCACCGATCCGCTGGTCAGCCAGTTGCTGGCGCTGGCGGCGTTCGCGCTGGCGTTCGTCATCCGGCCGCTGGGCGGCGTGATCTTCGCGCACATCGGCGATCGCGTCGGTCGCAAGAAGACGCTGGCCATCACGCTGTCGATGATGGGGATGTCGACGGTATGCATGGGACTGCTGCCCAACTACGACCAGATCGGCGTCTGGGCGCCGATCCTGCTCTCGCTCCTGCGCCTGATGCAGGGGCTCGCGCTTGGCGGCGAGTGGGGTGGCGGCGTGCTGCTAGCGGTCGAATATTCGCCGCGTCATCGCCGGGGCTTCTATGGTGCGGTGCCCCAGACGGGCGCGGTGCTCGGCCTGGCCCTGGGCAACATCATCACGTCCGCGATGAGCAACACGATGAGCGACGCGGACTTCCAGAGCTGGGGCTGGCGCATTCCCTTCGTGGGCTCGATCGTGCTGGTGCTGATCGGCATGTGGATTCGCAATGCGGTCGGTGAAACGCCGTCGTTCAAGAAGATCCTCGCCACGCGCAGTCATGCGCGCATTCCGCTCACCGAGACGTTGCAGGACCACTGGCGTTCCGTGCTCATCGCCATCGGCGCGAAGGTCGTGGAGACGTCGACCTTCTTCCTGTACGCAACGTTCACCGTGTCGTACATGATCGGCCACGGGTTCCAGCGCTCGGAAATCCTGAACATCGTGCTGGTCTGCGCGCTGATCGCCTTTCCGTTCATGCTGTACTTCGGGCACCTGTCGGACAAGGTCGGCCGCAAGAAGGTGTTCATCTACGGCAGCATCGCGTTCATCGTGTGGATCGCGCCGTTCTTCTGGCTGCTGAACCAGAAATCGATCCTGCTCGCGGCGCTGGCCGTCGGCGTGGGGCTTGGCGTGATCTGGACAACCTACGGCTCGATGATCGGCACGCTGCTCGCCGAAGCCTTCCCGGCGACGATCCGCTACACGGGCATGTCGCTCGGCTACCAGATCGGCGCGGCGCTGGTGGGCGGTCCCATGCCGCTCATTGCCACGGCGCTGGTCGCCTACTTCGGCGGCAGCTACGTGCCGGTGGTCGTCTTCATGATCGCGTGCGCACTCGTGTCGATCGTCGCGGTCGCCTGCGTGAGGGATCGCAGCGGCATGCCGCTCGACGACTGACGGCGCTGAGCGCGGCGGCTCGACCACGGACGCGCCGCGCGCTTGAGGCGCGTTGCGACGCGCGGGTCATCCGGCGGTCTCGTCGAACACCCGCGCCGCGGTGGCGCCTGACGAAAAATACTTGCCCGGCGTGGTGTGGAACGTGCGCCGAAAGAGCGAGATGAAGGCGCTCGCGTTGTCGTAGCCGAGATCGAGCGCCACGGTGCCGACCGGTTGTCCGGACGCGAGCAACTCCAGCGCGCGCAGCAGCCGGGCGCGCTGACGCCATGCCGTGAACGTGAGTCCCGTCTCCTCGACGAACCGGCGGCTCACGGTGCGCGGCGCCGCGTTGGCCCACGCCGACCACTCGTCGAGTGTTCGCGCATCGGCGGGGTTGTCGACCAGGGCCGAAGCAATGCGGCGCAAACGCGCGTCGCCCGGCATGGGGAGACGGAACGTGTCTGCCGGGCTCATCGCGATCTCGTCGAGAATGACCTGCATGACGTTGGCCTGCACGCGGTCCGGCACCCCGATCTCCCACGGTGCGGCGCGCGCCACGGCTTCGCGAAGGAGCCCCGAGACCTCGATGGCGCGCGGCTGCGCCGGCAGCCCCTCGCATTTGTCGGGCCGCACGTACACCGCCCAACCAAAGAAAGGCCCGTGAGAAAAGGCCGCATGAGGATGATTGGGCGGCACCCATACGGCGCGCGTCGTCGGAATCACCCACGCGCCCAGACCCGTGCGCACCGTCAGCAAACCGGTGAACAGCCCGAGCAGTTGGCCCGGGGCGTGCCGGTGCGTCTCGGACACGCGCGGCACGCTGTGTCGCCCGACCAGGGCGAGCAACGGGGGGTCGTGCTCGCCCATGTGGTGCACGCGCTCCATCTTTCGTTTGAGCAGGGCAGGTAAACTCATGGCGTCATTGCGCTATTGAATGTCTGCAATAGTCTATCAGCGCCATGGGCGGCGGCGATATGCTCGGGCCGTGTTCATGAAGGAGCGTCCCGCATGTCTCAGTCCCGCCAACCCCAGGTAAATCTCGACGCGCTGTATGACCCGCCGTCGGAGACGATCGTCAAGGGCGTGATGTCCCGCCTGCTGCCGTTTCATATCGCGTATCTCGATGTGGCCACGTTCTTCTGTCTTGCCACCGGCGGCGCGCAAGGCCTCGATGCTTCGCCGCGCGGCGGCGAGCCCGGCTTCGTCAAAGTGCTCGACGAGAGGACCGTCGCGTTCGCCGACTGGCCCGGCAACAATCGCATCGCCTCATTGCGAAATCTGACCGAAGACGATCGCGTCGGCATGCTGTTCCTGTTTCCGGGACTGGAAGTCTTCATGCGCATCAACGGCCGCGCACGCATTTGCGTCGACGCCGATCTGCTTTCGAAACTCGGGGAAGGGGGGCGCACGCCGAAGACGGGGATTGTCGTCGCCATCGACGAAGTGCTGTTTCACTGCGGCAAGGCGATCAACCGCGCGAAGCTGTGGAAACCCGAGTCGCAACTCGAGCGCAAGGCCGTACCGTCGATGGGTGAGATGAAGGCGGCGCTCACGGGCATCGACCCCTCGAAGGCGGGCGAGATCGATGCGGGGTATTACCGCGCGGTGCGCGGCGACCTGTACTGACCTGTACTGAGCTGTGAGATGGAAAAACGGCGCGCGCGGACTTACCCTTGCGCGCCCGCCGATTCCTGCGCGCGGCGCAGGCGCTCCCGGCTGTTGGTCAGGTGCGTGCGCATGGCGGCGCGCGCCGCTTCCGGGTCGCGCCGCGCAATGGCGTTGTAAATGTCCTCGTGCTCGCGATTGACGCGATTCAGATACGAGACCTGATCGTCGTCGGCCAGCGCGGCGGAGTTCACGCGCGTGCGCGGAATGATCGTATTGCCGAGCTGTTCGAGAATGTCATGGAAATAGCGGTTGCCGGTCGCGCTCGCCACATGCAGGTGAAACGCCACGTCGGCCGTGACCGCGTTGCCGGTGCGCTGGCGCACGTGCATTTCGAAATCGTCGAGCGACTGGCGCATGAGCTTGAGCTGCGCGTCGGTGCGGCGGTTCGCCGCCAGCCCGGCCGCTTCGGTTTCCAGCGAAATGCGCAGCTCGAGAATCGCCATGACGTCGAGCATTGTCAGAATGCTGTTGGTGTCGACCTGCAATGCGTTCTCGCGCGGCGCCTCGAGCACGAAGGTGCCGATGCCGTGACGCGTCTCCACCAGCTGCGCCGCCTGCAGACGCGAGATCGCCTCTCGCACCACCGTGCGGCTCACGCCGAGACTCTCCATGATGGCCGACTCCGTCGGCAGCTTGTCGCCTGGCCGGAACGTGCCGGCGCGAATCTGCTCGGACAAGGCGCTCACGACCTCTTCCGTGAGACTGCGAGACTTGCGGCGAGGGCGTGCGGGCAAGGGGCTGGTCATGGACATGGCGTCGGCTGGAATGTGGGTGACGAGAACGTCCCCAGTTTACCTTATCGACCGCTCGATACCTATCAATACATACGACGACCGATAAGAATCGACCGCCGCCGCCGCACACCATTGCTGTGCGGCGGCGGCGGCCAAAGTACGGCTTCTCGCGACCACTCTCGACCGCCGGACGCGCGTCACGCGACGCTCGCCCGGCGGGTGTGCTGCTCTGGGAAAGACGTCAGAAGTCGACCCGGATCCCGAGCATGCCGACGAACTGCGAACTCGTCGACGACGGCGTGCTGTTCTGCGAGTCGCCCACCACCGGGCCCGCGTTGATGATGCTCGACGCGTTCGCGGAGAGCGACTTGCCGCTGGCGTGCTGCCAGGCTTCGAGCGCGTACAGCGACGTGCGCTTCGACAGCGAATACACCTGCGCCAGCGAGACCTGGTGATAGGTCGCCGCATCGCTGATGCCGTTGGACTTCGACGCTGCCGTGTAGCTGTACGCCGCCGCCAGTCGCCACTGCGGCGCGACGATCCACGACGCATGCACGCCGGCCGTATTGAAGACGGCCGTGTCGTGGAACAGCGACGCCGCGCCCGGTTTGTACTGCACGTTGCTGTAGGAGGCGCCGAGCGTCACGTTGCCGATCGTGTAGATGCCCGCGACTGCCATGTGCTGCAGCACGTCGGCTGTCACGTAGCCCTGGTTGACGGCGGAGGTGCCGAACGAGCCCGTCGACGCGCTGTTCCAGCTCGTGCCGCCGCCCACGTTGTTCATGCGCAGGTAGCCGGCCGCGATGGACAGCGGGCCGCCGTCGTAGCGCAGCGCGCCCGAGTACATGTTGCCCTTGCTGAACGCGCCCGCCTGACCGCCGAAGCCGTACTGCAGGCTGGCAGTCACGCCCCACAGCACCGGCGACGTGTACGTCACGGAGTTGTTGATGCGGATCGTCGTGTCCAGGCCGTCGATATCGCCCGGATGCGCGCCGGTCGCGCCGGTGAGGTATGTCGTGGGGCCGATCGTGCCGACGAGCAGGTAGTACGGCGTGTACTGGCGGCCGATGGTGAGCGTGCCCAGATTGTCGTTCTTCAGGCCGACGAACGCCTGGCGGTTGAACATCACCCCCGACGTGCTGAAGGCGCCGCTATTGACGTCGAAACCGTTCTCCAGCTGAAACAGCGCACGTGTGCCGCCGCCCAGGTCCTCGGTGCCGCGCAGGCCCCAGCGGCTACCGGCCAGGTTGCCGTTGCGCAGATAGGTGTTCGACTTGCCGTTCTGGTTGCTGCTGTAGGTCAATGCGTCGTCGATGATCCCGTACAGCGTCACGTTCGACTGCGCCATTGCCGGCACGGCGCCGGCGGCGAGACCGGCCAATACGAGCCCGGCAAACAGTGTCTTTTGTCTCACGACTTCTCCTCTTGTGATGTGTCTTCTTGTGATTCGATTAGTACACCGATATGACAACGATGGCGCCGGTGCGCGCGAAGGCGTCCGGCTGCCGGTCAGAAGCGGGGTGCCTTGCCGCTCCAGTCCGGCTGGTACTTGCGCATCTGTACAGCATCGTTGCGGGTGCGCAGTCCGCAACGCAGGTATTGCTCGTGCAATTTGGCCAACTGGTCAGGGTCGATCTCCAGTCCGAGTCCCGGCGCCTTCGTCACGGCAACGGCCCCGTTGCGGATCGCGATCTTGCCGCCGCGCACGACTTCCTCGTCGGGCGCCTGCCACGGGTAGTGCGTGTCGCATGCGTATGACAGGCGCGGCACGCTCGCGGCCAGATGTGTCATGGCCATCAGGCTGATGCCGAGATGCGAGTTGGAATGCATCGACAGGCCCAGATCGAAGGTCTCGCACATGCGTGCGAGCAACTGCGTGTCGCGCAGGCCGCCCCAATAGTGGTGATCGGAGAGAATGATCTGCGCGCCGCCAAGGCGCACGTTTTCGCGGAACTGGCGCAGGTCGGTCACGACCATGTTCGTGGCGAGCGGCATGCCGGTAGCGCGATGCAGCTCGGCCATGCCTTCGAGCGTGGGCGTGGGGTCCTCGTAGTATTCGAGATCGCCCGCGAGTTCGCGGCCCATGGCGATTGCCGTCGCGAGCGACCAGTTGCCGTTCGGATCGATGCGCAGCGGCTTGTCGGGAAACGCGCGCTTGAGCGCCTTGAGGCACTGCACCTCCTGCGCCGGCTCGAGCACGCCGGCCTTGAGCTTGATGCTGCCGAAGCCGTAGGTGTCGATCATCGTGCGCGCCTGTGCCACGAGTTGCTCGGCGTTGAGCGTCTCGCCCCACGGATCGACGGGATAGCCGCTCGCGGGCGCATCGATATGTTGCGCGTACTTGAAGAACAGATAGGCGCTGTACTGCACTTCGTCGCGCACCGCACCGCCGAGCAGCTCCACGAGCGCAATGCCAAGATGGCGCGCCTGCAGATCCAGGAACGGGACTTCGAAGGCGGAGTAGATTTTCTCGGCGTCCTTGCGCGGATCGGTGCCCGGCGCCAGTTCATACTCCACGCGCTCGCCGCCAACGCCTCGCCGCACCACCGCTGCCACGCGCTCGCGCAGCCCGTTCGTGTCGAACGGGTCCATGCCGATCAGGTGGGGGCGGGTATTTTCGAGCAGCGCGAGCACCGGCGCATCGCCATACGTCTCCCCAAGGCCGACGTGACCGTTGTCCGTCTCGATCTCGATGATCGAGCGCAGGGCGTAGGGCTCGTGAATACCCGCCGCGTTGAGCAGGGGCGGGTCGCGAAAGGCAATGGGGGTGATCGTGATGCGCTGAATTTTCACGGCAACTTGTCCTTGGCCACCGGCCGGCGGCGAGCGCCGAAACGGTGATGAGGTGAAAGGTATCTTGCAGCTTTTACGTCATCGTATGACTGGGCGTAATTTAGGTGACGCGGGGAGAGTCCCTCTATCGGTGAAATCCCTGACAAAAGATGATGAATTTGTACGCAACACCAAAAAATAGTGCGTGAAAACAAGGTTCTATTGACGCCTTAGGGAAATCTCTGAGGCGATTCGCCATGTCGCACGATTGCAAATTCAACGACTCAGTCATATGATGACTTACGAGAATTTCAACGTAAAGGAGACAGCATGGCCTTCAGCCGCAGGGGATTCTGGCAACGCACGCTTGGCGCACTGGCATGTGCCGCCGTATTGGGGGGGGGTCGCGACGGGCGCGTGCGCCGCGCCGGTTACGCTGAACATCGTGGACGTGGCGGGCAATCTGGCGCTCACGCAAAAGGGCTTCGAAGCCTTCCGCGATAAATATCCGGATCTCGTCTCGAAGATCACCTTCACGAACGCTCCCGCGCCTCAACTGCCGGGCAAGATCAAGGCCATGCAGGCCGCCGGGCGGTCCGATATCGACATCGTGCTGACCGGCACGGACGCGCTTGCCGCCGGCATCCAGCAAAACCTCTGGCAGCGTCTGCTGCCCGATTACAGCGCCAGGCTGCCGGGCGTGCTCGACAAGTACGCCCCGAACGTGCGCGCGATGCAGGAGCTCTCCAAGGGATATGGTTTGACGGTGACGTTCATGCCGGCCGGCCCCCTCGTCGAATACAACCCGGCCAAGGTGCCGAACCCGCCGAAAACGCCGGCCGAGCTGCTCGCGTGGTGCAAGGCGAATCCCGGCAAGCTGATCTATGCGCGTCCGGCCAACTCGGGCCCGGGCCGCACGTTCCTCATGGGGCTGCCGTACCTGCTCGGCGACAAGGATCCGCACGATCCGGTCAAGGGCTGGGACAAGACGTGGGCCTTCCTCAAGGAGCTCGACACGTGCATTCCGTATTACCCGGGCGGCACGTCGGCCGTGATGAAGGAACTGGGCGAGGGCAGCCGCGACATGACGCTGACCGTCACGGGCTGGGACATCAATCCGCGTGCGCTGGGTATCGTGCCGGCGGCTTTCAGGATTCAGGCGTTCGACCATATGACGTGGGTCAACGACGCGCACTACATGGTCGTACCTAAGGGCGTGCCGAAGGAAAAGATGGACGTCATCCTCAAGCTGATCAACTTCATGCTCGAGCCGGCGCAGCAGGCCCTCACGTATGACGACGGCTACTTCTATCCCGGCCCGGCGGTGAAGGACGTGCCGATCACGTCGGCGCCGGCGAAGAGTCAGGAAGTGATCGTCAAGTACGGCCGTCCGGAGTACCGGAAGATGATCGCCGACTTCCCGCACGCCGTGCCGCTCGATGCCACGGCAATGGTCGCCGCCTTCCAGAAGTGGGACGCCGAGATCGGCGCGCAGAAGTCGAAGTAACGCAGTGCGGCGGCGCCGGAGTGGCGCCGCGGTGGGGCGCGGCGGCAACCGGAGGCGGTTGCCGTCGTGCCGCGTAGGCCGGCGCACAGGGCGCCGGGGTGAGAGTCTCAAGGGTTTCGTCATGAAGCACAACTTTCAGCAACTGCGCCTCGATCACGTGGCGCGCAGTTTCACCAATGCCGAAGGACAGTCCGTGGCCGCGTTGAACGGCCTCGATCTGACCATCGAACGAGGTGAGTTCATCGCATTGCTCGGGCCGTCCGGCTGCGGCAAGTCCACCGCGCTCAATTGCATCGCCGGGCTCACGCCGCTGACCGGCGGCGCGATCTGGCTCGACGACGAGCGCATCGACGTGCTGCCGAGCGAGAAGCGCGGTTTCGGCATGGTGTTTCAGAACTACGCGCTGTTTCCGCACATGAGCGTGCTCGAGAACGTGGGCTTCGGTCTGCGCATGCGCGGCGTGCCGCGCGCCGAAATCGAGGCGCGAGCTCGCGAGGCGCTGCAGCTCGTGCAGCTCGTCGGCCACGAGCGCAAGCTGCCGGGGCAGCTCTCGGGCGGCCAGCAGCAGCGTGTGGCGATCGCGCGCGCCATCGTGATCGAGCCGCCGGTCGTACTGATGGACGAGCCGCTGTCGAACCTGGACGCGAAGCTGCGCATCGAGATGCGCGCCGAGATTCGCCGCATCCACGGCAAGCTCGACCGCGCGACGATCTACGTCACGCACGATCAGGACGAGGCGCTGTCGATGGCCGATCGCATCGTGGTGATGAAGGAGGGGGTGGTGCAGCAGATCGGCGCGCCGCGTGAAGTGTACGGCCGTCCGCGCAACCTGCACGTGGCGCGCTTCATGGGCTATCGCAATGTGCTCGACGTCTCGATCACGTCGGCGCAGGGCGATCATGCGCGCGTGTCGTGCGGCGGCGCGTCGTTCGAGGGCGTGCTGATGGAGCCGCCGGGCAACGGCAAGGTCAGCGTGGCGATTCGTCCGGACGATTTCGAGCACGCGCAGGCGGCCAACGATAATGCGTTCGAAGCGGTCGTCGAGACGGTCGAGTACGGCGGCCGCGATTCGTTGCTGCGCGTCGCCTCGCCTTTCGGGCCGCTGTACGCCCGCCTGCCCGGCGACTACGCCGTGGGCGAGCGGGTCCCGCTGCGCGTGCCCGCCGAGCGCACGCTCGTGTATGCGGGAGAACGCGCATGAGTGCCGTCGCTTCCACGGCTTCGAGCACCCGCGTGCTCACGCCGGCCGCGCGCTTCGATGGCCGGGGCTGGCTCGTTGCGCCGGCGCTCGTGTGCCTGCTCGCGATGTTCGTGTACCCGTTCGCCTACGGCCTGTTTCTGTCGTTTCAACCGATGGAAGGCGGGGGTGTCCTCGCGAACTATCTCAAGTTCTTCTCCGAGCCGACGCTGTGGCCGACGGTGCTCATCACGCTCAAGCTCGCCGTGCCGGCCACCCTCATCAACGTGGGCGCCTCGATTCCCGCGGCGTTCGCGCTGCGCCGAAGCACGCGCGCATCGAAGTTCGTGACGATGCTGCTGGTCGTGCCCGTCACCCTCGGCACCGTGCTCATCGCCGACGGCATGCTGACCTACTATGGCCCGAACGGCTGGTTCCCGCAGGCGCTCCACGCGCTGCATCTGTACAGCGATGAAGTACGGCTCACGCACAACTACTGGGGCGTGCTGATTTCGCTCGTGATCTCGGGTTTTCCGTTCGCGTTCTTGCTGATCCTGTCGTATGTCACCGGCATCGATCCGACGCTCGCCCGCGCGGCCGGCACGCTCGGCGCCGGCCCGTGGCAGCAGTTTCGCCTGATCTATCTGCCGCTGCTCGTGCCTGGGCTGACCATGGCCGCCTGCCTGTCGTTCGTGCAGGCCTTCTCGGTGTTCCCGTCGGCCGTGCTGCTCGGCGTACCGGCGGGGGCTACGCGGGTCGTGTCGATTGCCGCGTATGAGGCGGCGTTCGAGAGCTACGACTACTCGCTCGCCTCGTGCGTCGCGATCGTGATGGGCTTCGTCCAGCTGCTGATCGTGGCGGGCATGCTCGGCGCACGGCGCGCGTTCTACAGTGGCCCCACCACGGGAGGCAAGGGATGAGCACCGCAGACAAACCCATGGCCGGCACGCTGGCCGCGCAGAACGGAGATTTCATGACCACGCCTTCGCCCCTGAGCCGTCCGGCGACGGCCCCTGCTGCACCCGCAAGGCGCGCTCGCATGCGCCGCGAAGGCCCGGGTTCGCGCCTGTGGCGCGCGGTGGTGTGGGGCGCGATGATCTTCTTCCTGGTGAACGTGGGGTTGATGATCGCGACCGTGGCGATGAATTCGTTTGCCACACGCTGGTTCGGCACCCCGCTGCCCGAAGGCTTCACGCTGCACTGGTACGCGCAGGCGTGGCGCGACTTCCAGCTCGCCGATGTGCTGTGGGTCACGCTCGAAGTCGTCGGCGCCGTGGTGGTGCTGTCGATCGCACTGGGCGTGCCCGCGGCCTATGCGCTGGCACGGGCGCAATTCCCCGGCAAGAAGCTGGCGATGCTGGTATTCCTGCTGCCGCTGATGGTGCCGCCGGTCACCTACGGCATTCCGATGGCGACCGTGCTCTACAAGATCGGCCTGGGCGGCACGCTCGCCGGCGTGATCCTGGCGAACCTCGTGCCGTCGCTGCCGTTCGTGATTCTGGTGATGACGCCGTTCATCGAGCAGATCGACCCGAATCTGGAAGCCGCTGCCCGCATCTTCGGGGCCAATACGCTGAAGTACTTCCGTCACGTGTTGCTGCCGCTGCTGGTGCCGGGCATTCTCGCCGCCGGCCTGCTCGTGCTCGTGCGCACCATCGGCATGTTCGAGCTGACGTTCTTCACCGCGGGGCCCGATACGCAAACGCTCGTCGTGGCGCTTTACTACGCGGTATTCTCGACCGGGGTGCGCGCGCCGCAATCCATCGACGCGATGGCGATGATCTACATGGCCATCACGCTGCTGTGGGTGCTGATCGCGCTCCAGTTCGTGAGCCCGACGCAACTGGTGAGCCGCGTGAAGGAAGCGCCTAAGGGCGAGTGATTCCGGCAAGTCGTTGCGCGTTCGGGGCGAGTGCCCCGGGGCGTTTCGGGGCGCGCTCCAACGCGCTCCAACGCATTCCGGACGCACTCTGCGCCGGAAGGGATGTCCGTTCAGCACCGGCCCTCGGGTCCGGGGCCGTCCGGGCATCCTTCGTCTTCCACCTGCACCGTGACGTGATCGACCGCGAAGCGCGTCGCGAGACGCTGCTGCACGGCGACGACGGCCTGGCGGGTGCTTACGCCCGCCGCGGGATATACATGCAACGTCACCATGTGCCGCTCGCCCGTGATCGACCACGCGTGGATGTGGTGCGCATTCCTCACTTCGGGTACGTTGGCTTCCAGATCCCGTTTGATGTCCTCCGAGCTGAGTTCGGCGGGCGCGCCTTCGAGCAGGATGTGCGCCGAGGACTTCACGATGCCCCAGGCGCTCTTGAGGATGATCACCGCCACGAAGATCGACAGGATCGGGTCGATGGGCGTCCAGCCCGTGGCGAGAATCACGCACGCGGCCACGATGGCGGCAACCGAGCCGAGCATGTCGCCCAGCACATGCAGCCATGCGCCGCGCATGTTGAGGTTGTCGCGGTTGCCGCCGTGCAGCACGGCGAATGCGGCAATGTTCGCGAGCAGGCCGGCGAACGCAACGACCAGCATTGGCATGCCGACGACCGGCACCGGTTGGTAGAAACGCCGGATTGCCTCGAAAACGATCCACGCCGCAATCACGAATAACGCGCAGCCGTTCACGAACGCGGCAAGCACCTCCAGTCGCTTGTAACCGTATGAGAGTTGCAGCGTCGCCGGTCGCTTGCCGTAATGGATGGCGATCCAACTGAACGCCAGCGCCGCGGCGTCGCTGACCATGTGCCCCGCGTCGGCCAGTAGTGCGAGCGAGCCGGAGAGCAGGCCGCCGATGAGCTCCACGACCATGAACGCCGCGATCAGCACGAACGCGATGCCGATGCGCTTTTGGTCGGTAACGCCGCTGGTGTGGCTGTGCCCGTGCCCATGGCTGTGCCCATGCTCGTGCCCATGGCCGTGAGCGCCGCGGTTGGGAGGCTGTGCGTGGGCGTGCGCATGCCGCGACTCGGCGTCGTGACGGTGCGCATCCTGATTCACGGGGTCGTGGGGAGCATCGGGCATCGCGGTCCTCGCGCGGTGGCGGTGTACGTTGGGCTGAACGACATGCTAACCGAGCGGCCGGAAAATCGCTGCCGGCGGCGCCCCGGGGGTGGCCGCTCGCCGTCGACGCACGGCGCCCGAAAATAATCCGGGCCGAAGGGAATAAAGCCTGGTGGCCGCACGTTCTGAGAGTGTCGACCCCGACAAATCACTCAGGAGCCATGACATGAATCAACGCCAATCGATGTCTGCCGTCTTCTCTTCGCTGCTCGCCGCCGCAGGCCTGTTCGCGGCCGCCGTCGCTCACGCGCAAACGCCGCTCAAGGCCGCCGGCGGCATGCTCGTCGACAGCCAGAACCGCACCGTGTACACGTTCGACAAGGACGTGGCGGGCAGCGGCAAGAGTGTCTGCAACGGCCCGTGTGCCGAGCTGTGGCCGCCCGTGATGGCGCCGGCCGGCGCGAAGGCCGAAGGCGACTACACGCTGGTCACGCGCGACGACGGCAAGATGCAGTGGGCCTACAAGGGCAAGCCGGTGTACCTGTTCAAGAACGACGCGGCCGCCGGAGACACGAAGGGCGATGGCTTCAAGGACGTGTGGCACGTCGTCAAGCCCTGACGCGTCGCGCTGCGTGGCGCCGGGGGGCAAAGCGGGGAGCCGGCCGAAGGGCCTGAGGTGTAGTGGTTCAATGGCGCGCCAAGCGCATGAGGCAGCGCACAGGCTGCAAGGGCGGGTGAGCGGATGCGGGCGGGATGGCAGGCCGGGCGGCGCCATGCAAAGTCGACGCGGCTCAGTATAATTTCGCGGCAACCGTCGGCGATGGGCGCCGGCGCTGCTTCGGACTGGCTCGCCACCCCGCCCTCTTCGCCAGGAAACCCGCCGATGACCGGTCAGGACCTACCCGGGGCGCTCCCCGACTTGCTCCCGGGCTTGCTGCCGCGCCTCTGGGCGTTCTCGCTGCGCATTGCCGGGGATCGCCACGACGCCGAGGATCTCGTGCAACGTGCCTGCGTCCATGCGCTCGAGCGCGAACATCAGTGGCAGCCGGGCACCTCGGCGTTGAGCTGGATGTACCGCATCGTACACACCACGTGGATCAACGAGATCCGTGCGCGGCGCGTCCGCTCGCGAGGCAGCCTCGCGTGGGAGGACGCTGACATCGAATCCATCCCCGATTTCCATGCATCCACGCCCGAAGACCTGGCGAGCTGCCACCAGGTGTTCGGCGCGGTCGATCGTCTGCCGGAAGCGCAGCGCCTCGTGCTGCTGCTCGTGGCTGTCGAAGGGCTGAGCTATCAGGAAGCCGCACTGGTGCTCGACGTGCCGGTCGGCACCGTCATGAGCCGCCTGTCGCGAGCGCGTCGCACGATCGGCGATCAGTTTCGCAACCCGGAAGCCGGGCCCCGCCGCACCGACCGCACCGACCGCACCGACCGCACCGACCGCGTCGATCCGGCTAGCGGCGCACGTGAGGAGGACGCGTGATGCACGAAGACGATATCCGCCTGCTCGCGTTTGTCGATGACGAACTGCCCGCCGAGCAACGTGCCGAAGTGGAAGCGGCCATTGCCGCTTCGCCCGATCTGGCCGACGTGGTCGCGTCGTTGCACGCGTCGCGCCTGCCATATGCCGCGGCCTTCGCGGCACAGTCGATGCCGCCGCTGCCCGAACGCCTCGTCGCGAACGTGGAATCGCTGCTGCGCACACATGCACAGCGCAAGACCCCGGGTGTGCAGACGGCGGGCGCGACGCCGGACGCCCTCGGGTCGCCCGCGGCCGGCGCGCGCGTCGGCGAGGTGCGCGGGCCGGGCGGCCGCCGCCTGCGCGCCTGGTGGCTCGCGGCGGCGTTCGCGGCCGGCGTGGCGGCAGGCGCCGTGGCCTTGCCGCTGCTGTCCTCGCTGCCAGGGGGTGCGCACAAGGGTGGCCCGGGCGAAGCGAGTGTCACGACTGCGTCGGCCGCCCCGCCGAAGTCGCCCCAGGGGGTGACCTGGGTGCGAGCCGCCGCCGAATACCAGCAGATGTACGTGCGCGAGACGATCGCATCGCTGCGTGTGGACGAAAGCGAGACCGCGCGCACCGTGAGCGACATCCGCCGCGACGACAGGCTCGACGTGCGGGTGCCCGACCTGCGTGCGCAGGGCCTGACGTTCAAGCGCGTGCAGCGCCTGCGCTGGCAGGACCGCGCGCTGGTGCAGATCGTCTATTTGCCCGAGCACGGCGATCCCGTGGCGCTGTGTCTGGTGCCCGACGCGCGCGCCGATCAGGGCGTGGCCGAGCAGCGGATCGAGCGCATGGGCGTGCTCACGTGGCGCAAGGCGCAGATTGGCTACGCGCTGATCGGTGCGCCGGGATCGGTCGACCTCAAGGCCGTGGCCGACGCGCTCGCTAATGGGCCCGTCGCGCCGCTCTACGGCTCGCTGATGGAGCGCGATCGGCAGGGCGGACGGGCGTCGTGAGCCCTCGCAGCGCCAGGACGAAACGCCTTCGACATCGAGAAGACGTTCGTCCTTTGCGGCGCGGTGTTCGCGATCAGGCCTGTGAGAGCTCGCCGTCGCGCAGACGCCACAGACCCAGCGGGTTGCCATCGCGCAGGGCTTCGGGCAACAGGGCGTCGGGCAGGTCCTGGTAGCACACCGGGCGCAGGAACCGGTCGATGGCCGTCGCGCCGACCGACGTGAACATGGCGTTCGACGTCGCGGGGAACGGGCCGCCGTGCACCATGGCATGACACACCTCGACGCCGGTGGGCAAACCGTTGGCGAGAATGCGTCCGGCGCGCCGCTCCAGGCTTGGCAGCAGGCGCCGTGCGGCGTCGGTGTCGCCCGCGTCGAGCTGCAACGTGGCGGTGAGCTGACCTTCGAGCCGTTCGGTGACGGCGATCATCTCGTCGAGGGTGTCGCACGCGATCACGATCGACGCCGGGCCGAAGACTTCCTCGTGCAACGTCGGGGTGGCGAGAAACCGGGCCGCCGTCGTGCGAAAGAGCGCTGCCTGTCCCTGGTATCCCGCGCCTGCCTGACCACGGCCGAGCAGCGTCACGTTCGGTTCGCTCGCCAGTCGCGCAATGCCCTTGTCGTAGGCCTGGTGAATGCCGGGCGTGAGCATCGTGCCCGCCGCCTTGGCCGCGAGCGCTTCGGCGGCCGTGCGGCAGAAGCGCTCGAGGGCGTCGCCGGCAAGTCCCAGGACCAGTCCCGGATTCGTGCAGAACTGGCCCACGCCCAGCGTGAGGGAGTCGACGAACGCGCGTGCGATGGCGTCTCCTCGCGCGGCAAGCGCCTCGGGCAGCACGTATACCGGATTGATGCTGCTCATCTCGGCATAGACGGGAATGGGCACCGCACGCGCCTGCGCGATGCGTTGCAGCGCCAGGCCGCCCGCGCGCGAACCGGTGAAGCCGACCGCCGCGATTGCCGGATGCGCGACGAGCGCTTCGCCCACGGCGCGCTCGCCCACGAGCAGCGAAAACACCCCTTCGGGCAGATCTTGCTGTTGCACGGCCGAGCGCACGGCGCGCGCTACGAGCTCGGACGTGCCGAGATGCGCCGGATGCGCCTTGACGATGACGGGGCAGCCGGCGGCGAACGCCGATGCCGTATCGCCGCCCGCGACCGAGAACGCAAGCGGGAAGTTGCTCGCCCCGAACACCGCGACAGGGCCGAGCCCGATCTTCGCGAGACGCAGATCGCTGCGCGGCAGCGGCTCACGCGCGGGTTGCGCCGGGTCGATGGTGGCGCGCAGGAAGTGGCCGTCGCGAACGACGCGCGCGAACATGCGCAACTGACCGACGGTGCGGGCGCGCTCGCCTTGCAGGCGCGCGAGCGGCAGCCCGCTCTCGGCATGCGCGCGCTCGAGCAGCGAGTCGCCCAGATCGAGAATGGCTTGCGCGACAGCCTCGAGGAAAGCCGCTCGCTTGGCGAGCGGCAGCGAGCGGAACGGATCGAAGGCCGCGCGGGCGAGTTCGCAGGCGCGCTCGACATCTTGCGCCGTGCCCGCGCCGAACGTCGGCGTGAGCGTTTCGCCACGCGCCGGGTCGAACGCTTCGAGCGTTCCGGCGCTGCCGCGCACGTCGGCGCGGCCGATCAACATCTCACCGGTGATCTGCATGGGCGCCCCTTAGCCTTCGACTTTCTGGATGAGGGCGTCGAGCGCTTCGAGCTCGGCCGGCAGCAGGTCGGTCAGCGGCGCGCGCACCGGACCGGCGTCGTGTCCCACGAGCTTCGCGCCTGCCTTCACGATGCTCACGGCATAGCCGGCGCGGCGGTTGCGGATTTCGAGGTAGGGCAGGAAGAACGTGTCGAGCAGATGGCCGATCGTGTCCTGATCGTTTTCGCACACGGCCCGGTAGAACTTCATTGCCGTTTTCGGGATGAAGTTGAACACGGCCGACGAATAGACCGGCACGCCCAGCGCGCGATACGCCGCGGCATAGACTTCGGCCGTCGGCAGCCCGCCCAGATACGAGAACCGATCGCCCATGCGGCGACGAATCTGCACCATGCGTTCGATGTCGCCCACGCCATCCTTGAAGCCGATCAGATTCGGGCATTTCTCGGCGAGGCGCTCGAGTTCGTCGGCGCCGAGTTTCGAATTCGCACGGTTGTAGACGATCACGCCGATCTTCACCGAACGGCATACCTGTTCGACGTGCGCGGCGATCCCGTCGAGGCTGGCTTCGGTGAGGTAGTGCGGCATCAGCAGCACGCCCTTGGCGCCCAGGCGCTCGGCTTCCTGTGCGTATTCGATGGCCAGGCGGGTCGGGCCGCCCGCGCCCGCGAGAATCGGCACCTTGCCCGCGCAGGTGTCGACCGCGGTCTTGATCACGGCACTGTAGTCCTGCGGTGTGAGCGAGAAGAATTCGCCCGTGCCACCCGCCGCGAAGAGCGCCGTCGCGCCGAACGGCGCCAGCCACTCCAGACGCGCCGCATAGCCGCGCGCGTTGAAGTCGCCATTGGCGTGAAAGTCGGTCACGGGGAAAGACAACAAGCCGTCGGAGACGATCTGCTTGAGTTCTTGAGGTGCGGTCATTTCCAGAGTTCCTGTCGGCCCGCGGGGCCGGATTCGGTGATTGAGAAGGCGCTCGAACCCGCGCTTGGCGCTGAGTTATATGTCATCGTATAACATGTCATTCGAGGGAACAAGAGGTGAGTGCCGTCGGGGACAGTGGTATAAACCCGCAAAAGCTATCGAAAAGCGTGATCGAGGGATTCTCCCGCGGCGTCGAAGGCCATGAAAGGCCGCGCGCCGGGAGAATTCTAGATGTATGATGACGCATAAGTGACGGGTGGTTGAAGCGGCATCAACGACGCCCGCGGTCATTGCGACGTGTCGCGCCTCCTGGCAGGTGCGCGCGTCGTTTATCGTCAAGGAAAGTGCAGAGGAGCGAGCAACATGGCAGCAACGACGCCGAAGGGCGACTCAGGGCAGTCGGGCGGCAAGAACGTGGCCGGCGCGGCTGGCGCTGCGCGGGCGGACGCGCCGCGCTACATCCGCATGCAGTCGGAGGACAACGTCGCCATTGTCGTGAACGACGGCGGTCTGCCCGCAGGCAGCCGTTTCCCGGACGGGCTCACGCTCGTGGACGCGGTGCCGCAGGGGCACAAGGTGGCGCTGACCGATCTGGCGCAGGGCGCGCCGGTGATTCGTTACGGCGTGGTGATCGGCTACGCGGCGCGCGCGCTGCCCGCCGGCAGTTGGGTGAACGAGCGCAATCTGACGATGCCCGAGGCGCCGTCGCTCGACCGTCTGCCCATCGCGAACCGAGTGCCGGCCGCGCTGCCGCCGCTCGAAGGGTTCACGTTCGAGGGGTATCGCAATGCCGACGGCTCGGTCGGCACGCGCAACATTCTCGCCATCACGACGACCGTGCAATGCGTGGCAGGGGTGGTGGAGTTCGCCGTCAAACGCATCAAGGAGACGCTGCTGCCGCAGTATCCGAACGTCGACGACGTGGTGGCGCTGGAGCACACCTACGGCTGCGGTGTGGCCATCGACGCGCCGGATGCGGTGGTGCCGATCCGCACGCTGCGCAATATCTCCACCAATCCGAACTTCGGCGGCGAAGTGATGGTGGTGAGCCTGGGGTGCGAGAAGCTGCAGCCCGAGCGTCTGCTGCCGGCGGGCAGCATTCCTATCGAAAGCACGGACGACCAGGGGCGGCCCGACACCGTGTGTCTGCAGGACGAGGCGCACGTCGGCTTCCTCTCGATGATCGATTCGATCCTCGCGACCGCGCGCGTGCATCTCGAGCGGCTCAATGCGCGGCGTCGCGAGACGGTGCCGGCGTCCGAGCTCGTGGTCGGCGTGCAGTGCGGCGGCAGCGACGCGTTCTCTGGCGTCACCGCCAATCCCGCCGTGGGCTTCGCCACCGATCTGCTCGTGCGCGCCGGGGCGACGGTCATGTTCTCGGAGGTCACCGAAGTGCGCGACGGAATCGACCAATTGACCTCGCGCGCCGCGACGCCCGAAGTGGCCGAAGCGATGATTCGCGAGATGGCCTGGTACGACGCGTATCTCGAGCGCGGTCGCGTGGACCGCAGCGCGAACACCACGCCCGGCAATAAGCGCGGCGGCCTGTCGAACATCGTGGAAAAAGCGATGGGCTCGATCGTGAAGTCGGGCACCGGGCCGATTCATGGCGTGGTCTCGCCCGGCGACAAGCTCGATCGCACGCGCCAGCGCGGCCTCATTTACGCGGCCACGCCCGCGAGCGATTTCATTTGCGGCACGCTGCAACTGGCGGCGGGCATCAATCTGCACGTCTTCACAACCGGGCGCGGCACCCCCTACGGGCTGGCGGAAGTGCCTGTCATCAAGGTGGCGACGCGCTCGGATCTTGCGCGCCGCTGGCACGATCTGATGGACGTCGACGCGGGACGCATCGCGACGGGCGAGGCCACCATCGAGGACGTGGGCTGGCAGCTCTTTCACCTGATGCTCGCCGTGGCCAGCGGCGAGAAGACCTGGGCCGAACGATGGGGGCTGCACAACGCGCTCACGCTGTTCAACCCCGCGCCGGTGACCTGAGGCGAGGGGGTGACGCGCGACGCCGCATGCAGGCGCCACACACAGGTGCCGCATGCAGGCGCGGCGCGCGGGGCTCAGAGGTCCGCTTGCGTCCTCGCGAGCCCGAACTCGAGCATGGCCGGCACGAAGCAGTGATTGAGCGTGTCGCGGCGCGAGAGCTTCGTGAGCACGTAGCGTCGAAATGGCGTGAGCGTCGCCCAGTCGCTGACCTCGGGCGGCAGCAGGTCGGCCATCTCGCATTGCCTGAGCAACCCCGGGGGCAGGGCGTTCGTGTCGCGCCACGCTTCGGGCGCGGGGTCGACGCTGCGCTCGATCGCCTTGCCCAGATGCCGCCGTGCGATCTCGTCGAGGCGCGCGGCGAAGTCGTCGTCGCCAGGCGGGCACGACGCGAGCGTCTCGCGCGCTTGCTGCGGCAGTGACTGCCAGTCCGCCAGCGACAGGTGCTGGCCGTTCCGATCCAGATTGAAGCGAATCGCCATCGTGATGAATTTCAGGTTCTCGCAGGCTTCGATCTCGAAGACGAAGATCGGCAAACGCTGATAAAGATGCATGACGGATACTCCTCGCGTGGCGACGTATGGCGTGCCGTCGATTGTACTCGCGGCTTGGCGGGCGTGACGGTAGCCCGCGCCGTGTGACGGGATGCCGGCGGCCTTGCCGACGTCTTCTGCATCGATGGCTTGGGAAACGTCTGAATTTTGTGCGGGAGCAAAGGCTAGCGGAACCGGTCCCGAACCGACGCCGCACGGGGCGTGGGCTCGATCGGCACGTCGTTTCCCAAGGGGGAACGAGAGTGCGCGCTCTGCATCGTTGTGAATAATCCTAGCGTCCCAAAGTCTTCCGCAGGCGCCGCAGGCTTATTTGAGGTAGACGCTTTTGTCATCGCGCCGACGAGGTGTCTGGCGCGAGCGGCTGTCCCCCGGGGCACCGTCGCCTGCGTCACTTGCCATGCTGCAAACGCTGCATTCGCCAGGAGCCGCCATGCCCGCCCGTCCTTCGTCCCCGCCGTTCCCTTTCCTTCCCGTCGTGCTGACGTCGCCCCCGGCCGCGCGCACGCGTGCGTCGTCGTCATCTGACGCGACGGTGCGCACGAATCGTCCACCCACGACTCGTTCACCGAAAGCCGAGGCGGCCGACGCCTCGCGTGCTGTCGCCAACGCCAGGCCGCGCACGAGCCCACGCGCGGGCGTGGCGTTGGCGCCGCCCGCACCGGGCATCGATGGCGGAGTGCGCGTGGAGATCGTGCGCCGTATCGCCCGCGATGAAGTGACGTTGCTCGGCGCGATCGTTCGATGAGTCCGACGCCCGATACGTCAGCCATGCCCGCCACGTCCGCCGTGCCGGACGCCGGCGGCGCCCGGCGCATTGCCACGGCGTCGGGCAACGCGGTATGGGCGATGGTCTCGCCGCACGCGCGGTGGGCGAGCGACGCGAACACCGTCACGGTGTCGAGCTCCGAGGTCTCCTGCTCGGTGCATGGGGCCGCCGACGACGCCATGCTCTGGCTCGAGCGCATGCGGCACGGCGTGCTGCTCGCCGAAGCGCCCGCGCCGGGTACGTGGCTGGCGGCGCTCGTCGACGAAGATCTCGTGCATTTGCTGCCCGCCACGCACCCCGATGTGATTCCGGCCTTCGGGCGCATCTGCGACGCGTGGGTGCGCGGCGTTTTCGCCGTGCCGTTCTGGGCGCGGTTCCTCGCGGGCGAGTCGAGCGAGATCCAGGTGCTCGCGTTTCTCGCGCAGCTCTATCATCGCGCGGCGGGCGCGGACGTCCATTACCGGATCGCGGTCGAGCGATGCACCGACGCCGTGCTGCGGCCGATACTCCTGCGCCAGTATCGAGAGCAGCGCGGGCAGGCGACGATGCTCGCCGCCGGGCTGCTGCGCTGCGGACCCGCGGCGCGCACGTTTCTCGACAGCGGTGCCTTCGATGCCACGCATGCGCTGATCGATTTCATCATCGACGCGGCAGGCGACATGCCGACCTACGTCGGATGCTGCTCGCTATGTCAGGCTCCGGCCACGCTGCGCGCGGCGAGCGAAATCGAAGCGCAATTCGACGAGCTCGCGCAACGCTATCCATTTGCCGCCGAGGGCTTCGCGGCGGTGTGCGCGCACGCGCGGCACGATGCGAGCGTGTGCGGCGGCGCGCCGCTGCTCGCGCAATGGGTCGAGGAGGCAGGCGTGCCCGACACCGCGGCGCGACTGCGTTGGCTGCGCGGCGCCCATGGCGTTGCGGCCGCCTACCGGACGATGTTCGAAGCGCTGCACCGGCTCGACGAAGACGTCTGAGCGGGGCGCCGGGCAATATTCGATTCGGGCAACCCATCATGTCCCCGAACGGGGCGCGCGACTCGTATAATGGCGCTCCAACGGCGGGGGCGGTTGCGGCTTCGCGTCGTCTGCCCCCTGACCATGACAACCCATCTCGCCTACCTCGCCGCGCTCGGTGCCGCGCTCTGCTGGGCCTGCAGCGGCATGATCGCCATCACGCCCGTGCGCCAGGCCGGCTCCTTCCCGTTCAACTACGCTCGCATGCTGCTGGTCTTCGCGATGCTCCTCGCGGCGCTCGCGGTACTGCGCGGCTGGCCTTCGCTGACGCTGGAGCAGTGGCTGCGGCTGACGGCGTCAGGGCTGATTGGCATTCTGGTGGGCGACACGATCCTTTACACGTCACTCGGCCGGCTCGGGCCGCGACGCAACTCCATCATCTTTGCGACGAATGCCCCGATGACGGCGGTGCTCGGTTACTGCTGGCTCGGCGAGGCGCTGGGCTGGCAGGCCGTGGCGGGGGTGGCGCTGGTGACGGCCGGCGTCGCGATGGCGATCGCGTTCGGCGGCCGCCGCGAGGACGCGCATCACTGGGAGTCGGTGCGAGGCGACGTGCGTGTGGGCGTCGCCATCGGCCTGACGGCGGCGCTGTGCCATTCGATCGGCACGTTGATCGCGAAGCCGGTGATGGCGGCGGGCGTCGACCCGGTCGGTGCGTCGGCAGTGCGCGTGGGCGTGTCGGCGCTGGGGCTGACGATCGTGGCGGCGCGGCGCGGGCGCGCCGTGTTCTCGGCGTTCACGCCGGGCACGCTGGCATTGACGGCGGCGTCGGGCTTCGTGGGCGTGGCGCTGGGCATGACGCTGTTGCTCTACGGCATGGGGCACGGCAACACGGGCGTGATCGCGACGCTCTCGGCCACGACGCCGGTCATGGTCCTGCCACTGCTGTGGATGCGGACGCGTCAGCGCCCGGCGCCCGGCGCCTGGTGGGGCGCGCTGATCGCGAGCGCCGGCGTGGCGCTGATCTTCAACCGGTGAGCTGGCCGACCCGCGTGCTCCTGCGCGCTGACGCGCTCAACGCGTGAGCGGCGATTGCAGCGGATCGGAGTTTTGACGTGCGATATCGGGCGCGGTCACTGCGGCCATCGCGGGCGGGGCCGGCGGGGCGTCCGTGCGCGGGCGCGCCGGCGTGAGCAGGCGACGCAGCCAGGCGGCCAGGCGTTCCAGCACGCCCGGATCGTCGTTGAACAGTTCGGGGCGCAGCACGCGCAGGTAATCGAGAATCTGTTCGGCTTCCTGACTACCGACCGAGCCATAGATCACGGCGAGATCGAGCAGCGCGCGCAGTTCGCCGAGTTTCTCCCGCGCCTGCAGCGAGCGGGCAGTCTCCACGGCGCGCTTGGCCTCGAATACGCGCTCGCGCAGCACCGATGCGGTGCGCCACGCGGGCGTCTGCAGCGTGGCTTCGAGCGTGCGCAGGTCCTGTGCGGAGCTCACGATCTGCCCGGCGAGCGATTCGACGATGCGCTCCTCTCCCTTTGCCTCGCGCACGATGCCCTCGGCCCAGCGGCTCGCCTGGCGCGACATGTCCTCGCGCGTCCATTCGGGGCGGGAGACGAAATAGAAACCGTGCTGGCGCGCCTGATTGAGAATGATCGAGACGACGTCCGGAAACTGCTTGTCGAAGGTGCGTTTGGCCCACGCGTAGTGACCGCCCGCGAGCAATTGCGCCACGGCGGCTTCGGTAAGCGGCACGGTGCTGTCGAGCAGCCGGGCGCGCAGGAAGTCGTCGAAGGGCGGCGGCGTGAAGTGACGGTCGACGGCGGCGGAGATGCGCACGAAGGCGTCGAAATCCTTCTTGAGGTCGGCGAGGGCGCTATCGGACAGGGTGAGGGCAATGCGGCTCATCGTAACGGGCTCCCGGCCACTGCAGCGATGGCGCGAGGCCCGCGCATGCGCGAGCCTGCGTCGGCCCGTCGGGCGTCTGCCTGAGTGCAGCGGGCGAGAGGCGCTGTCGCCGAAGCCCGTGCCACGTGCATCCCCATTGCGCGTGAAGTCATGTGCAGCGATACGTGTAGTCGGTGCGTCGCGGTCGTGGCCGCGCGCTGTGAAGACAGCCTCCGATGTACCGCGCAGCGTCGCGGCATGCGTGGCCCCATCTGGCGCTATTGGCGGCGATTCTAGCGTATGCGCCGCCAGCGAGTCACCGCATGCCGGCCGTGCGCGCGCGGAATTCACAATTCGCGTTTCCGCAAGGCATACGGCATGGCCTGCCTGCTTAACGGCATATCGGCGCAGAACTTTAGCGATTCTGTCGTTATTTTTCGTCAACGCACTGGTCGTGCCCGACAAGGCGACGCGGGAACCCGGCGCCGCCCCAATGGAGCGCGCTCTCAGGGGGCCTCGACGCTTGCCGCGGGACGCAGCAGATAGACGGCGAACCGCTCGCGGGTGTCGAGCCAGACGCGTTCGATGTCCCAGCCCGCGGCGCTGGCCAGCGCCCGGAACTCGGCCTGCCCGTACTTGTAGGAGTTCTCGGTGTGGATGGATTCGCCGGCGGCGAACGCGAAGCGGCGGCCCAGCACGCTCGCCTCGCACGGGCGCTGCGCGACCAGATGCATCTCGATGCGGCTCGCCTTGGCATTGAAGCGCGCTTCGTGCCGGAAGGCGTCGAGCGGAAGATTGCCGTCGAGCTCGCGGTTGATGCGGGCGAGCACGTTCAGGTCGAACTCGGCGGTCACGCCCCGAGCATCGTCATAGGCGGGCAGCAGCACGGCCGGATCCTTGCAGGCGTCGACGCCTACCACCATTCGACGGCGCGCACCGAGCATCTTGGCCACGTGCGCGAGGAAGGCGGCCGCTTGCGCCGGCGCGAAGTTGCCGATCGTCGAGCCGGGGAAGAAGCCCAGGCGCGGGCCATGTGCGGTGGCTTCATCCTGCAGTTGGGGCGGCAGCCGGAACGGTCGCGTGAAGTCGGCGCGCACGGGCAGGATCGGAATGCCAGGGCAGCGGCGGGCCAGCGTGGCGACGGCGTCGTCGAGAAAATCGCCGGCGATATCCACCGGCACGTAGGCGCGCGGCGTGATGAGGGCGTCGAGCAGCAGCGGCGTCTTGCGGCTCGACCCGCTGCCGAATTCGACGACGACGGCGTCCGGCCCGACCACGTCCGCAATGGCGGCGGCGCACTGAGCGAGCAGGGCGGTTTCGGTGCGCGTCTGGTAGTACTCGTCGAGTTCCGTGATGGCTTCGAACAGTTCGCTGCCGCGCCGGTCGTAGAGCCAGACACTCGGCAGCGACTTGGGCGTGTGGCCCAGACCGGCGAGCACGTCCGTGGCGAAGGCGTTCTCAGGCAGTGACGGGCAAACGAACGCCGTAGCTTGGGTAGCTTGCGACATCAGCGATCCTCCGCGAGCCTCAGGCCGCAGAATTGCCAGCGCTGATGCGGGTAGAAGAAATTGCGATACGTGGCGCGCGCGTGACCGGGCGGCGTGGCGAGCGAGCCGCCGCGCAGCACGAACTGGCCGCACATGAATTTGCCGTTGTATTCGCCGACGGCCCCCGCTGCCGTCCGAAACCCCGGATAGGCGACATATGGACTCGCCGTCCATTGCCATACCGGGCCGAAGCACTGCTGCATCCGTGAGGTGGGCGACGCCGGCGACGATGCCGACGCGTCATCCACGGCGATTGCCGCAGCCATCGCCGATCTCACCGCGACTTCCCACTCCTGCTCTGTCGGCAGCCGCTTGCCCGCCCAGCGCGCGAACGCGTCGGCCTCGAAATAGCTCACGTGCTGCACCGGCGCGTTGTCGTCAACGGGCTGCATGCCGGCGAGCGTCATCGATTGCCATTGGCCGTCGTGCAGTTCCCAGTAGAGCGGATGTGCCCAACCTTCACGTTGCACTGTCGCCCACCCGTCCGAGAGCCAGAGGCCCGCCATGCGGTAGCCGCCGTCTTCGATGAATGCGCGCCATTCGCCGTTGGTCACCACGCGCGACGCGATCGCAAACGGCCGCAGCAGCACGTCGTGCGCGGGTGTCTCGCAGTCGAACGCGAAAGTGTCCCCCGAATGCCCGATGCGATGCTGCCCCCCGTCGTGAGCGATCCACTGCAACGGGCCGGCGTCGTGCACCGGAACGGAGGGCGGGCGATGGGCAGGACGCAGCGGGTTCTGCGCGAACAGGTGCAGCAGGTCGGTGTGCATGAGCTCCTGATGCTGCTCCTCGTGATGGAGGCCAAGCGTGACGAGCGCGGCGACCTCGCGCGGCAGGTCCGCGTGCAGGAACCTCTCGTGCATGGCCGCGTCGACGTGATTGCGATAGCGCAGCACTTCGTCGAGCGTCGGGCGCGTGAGCAGGCCGCGTTGCGGACGCGGGTGGCGCGGGCCGGCGGCTTCGTAGTAGGAGTTGAAGAGGTAGGCGAAGCGCGCGTCGTAGGGGCGGTAGCGCTTGCCGAAGCGCGCAGCCGACTCGCTGAGCAGGAACGTCTCGAAGAACCAGGTCGTGTGAGCGAGATGCCACTTGACGGGACTGGCGTCGGGCATCGACTGCACGGTGGCGTCGGCGTCCGAGAGGCCCTGGGCAAAGGCGACCGACGCGGCGCGCACGGCGTCGTAGCGCTCGGCTAGCGTCCCCGTGCGGCTCGTGTCGCCGTGTGGCGCGACGCGGGGCGTGCCGAGCGCGGCGCGTGCAGGGGAATCATTGAGGGAGGTGCCGGAGGGCGCCTCGGCTTGCGACGTACAACAGGGGAGGGTCATGGGACACACCGTGTTGTGAAACGTGCTGCCTATTGTAGACCCGTTGCTCCGCGGGTGTGTGACGGTTCGTAACGAGACTTGCCAGCCGCTTGCGGGCGGCCACGGGCGGCCGGCGAGCGGTCGGGGAGGCGTTGACGCCGGCCGGCAGGCCGGTGCATCGATGCATCGCGCCTTACATCAGCCAGCCCGTCAGCCCTAGCAGACTGCCGCCTGCGACGAGCCACAGCGGATTCCAGCGCGTGCGCAACGTGATGACGATGGCTGCGATTGTGACGAGTCCGCGCGCGACGTTGACGTCGACTTCGCGCGCGAGCACGGCGCTGCTCGCGGCCAGCAGACCGACGGTGATGGGGGCGAGGCCCGCGCGCACGGCGCGCACCCATCGCGAGCGCTCGTGCCGGTCGACCCAGCCCCCGACGAGATAGGCGAGCAGTGAGCTCGGCGCGCATTTGGCGAGCGTGGCGCTAAGCGCGCCGGGCAGTCCCGCCGCCTGCAGGCCGATCAGCGTGACGGCCATGCCGTTCGGGCCGGGAGCGGCCTGTGCGAGCGAGAAGAACGTGACGAACTGGGCATCGGTGATCCAGTGGCGCGTTTCCACTGCATAGCGGTGGATATCGGCAAGCGTGACGTTGGTGCCGCCGACGGCTAGCAGCGACCAGAGCGAGCCGTGCAGGAACAGGTCGATGAGTGTGTTCATGAGACGCGGTGTGGGCGATGGCGGTCCGGCGATGTCGGATTGGCGCGGCCGGGTGGGCGGTGTCGGATGGGGGGCGGATGGACGCTCTCAGCAGGGCGGTGTGGCGGCGTCGCGGCGCTGCGACCGGTACGCGGTCACGACGGCACACGGGCCGAGCACGGCCAGCACGAGCAGCAGCGGCAAACCGAGCAGGAAACTGGCGATGAAGGTGGCCGCCGCGAAGGTCAGCGTGCTCCAATGCCGCTGCAGTCCTGCGAGCAAGCGCACGGCCGTGGCGATCACGAGGCCGGTGGCGGCGGGCATCAGCCCCGAGAGCAGGTGCTGGACCAGCGGCGTTTGTCCCCATTGCGCGTAGGCGAAGCCGATCAGAATGATGACGATGGTCGGGCAGAAGTACAGTCCTGCGACAGCAGCCGCGGCGCCGCGCGGGCCGCGAAAGCGCCGGCCGAGGACGGTGGCGATATTGGCGACGTTGGGGCCGGGCAGGAGTTGCGCGAGCGGGAGGAGTTCGGCGAATTCGCGGTCGCTGAGCCAGCGGCGCTGGTCGACGACCATGCGCCGGGCCCATGGGAGGACGCCGCCGAAGCCGGTGGCGCCGACCGAGCCGAAGGCTACGGCCAGTTCCCAGCAGGACGGGCGATGTGCGGTGGCGTTGTTGTCAGAGGTGCCTGATGTGGCGAGTTGCGTCACGATTGTCCGTTGCCGATCGAGCCATGAATTTCGTGTTCGAGACGCACGACTTCCTGAGCGACGAGCGCAATGGCGTTCCGGATTTCCATGAGCGCGACGTAGAGGGCCTGCGCGTTTTGCGGGGATTGCTGGGCGACATCGCGCGCGGCGGTTTCGATGGCGTCGAGCGACAGGGCGATGCGGTCGAGATTCTCCAGCATGGGATCGATCTCCATTGACGCGCACGGAGCGTGCATACGCCCATGATACCCAACTGACGTATCCCGGTGGGGGATGTTAGAATGCGTGCCCTTGCCGGGGTGATGAAATTGGTAAACATAGCGGACTTAAAATCCGCCGCCTTCGGGCTTGCCGGTTCAAGTCCGGTCCCCGGCACGCCTACTCCAATTTTGATGCAGTTTGAAGGGCCTTTTTTGAAAGGCTGAAGTCGGCCATGAAGGGACGTTCGACATTGCCACGTAGTTCGTTGACAATAAGCCCCCCGATTGCGTAACACTCTTGCTCGAGCCAAGCCGTCGGACTGCCGCAATGACGCACCGAGCGCGATGGCTAATCAGCTGATGCTTACGAGACTAATTTAGACGGGGAAATAGCGCCATGAAAATGGACGCATTTGTATTCGGCACGACCAACTGGGCGGAAGTCGAAAGGACAGAGCACAGAGGGGAAACTGGTGTAGCTTATTGGCGTACGCGATTTTTCGGGGAAAAGCCGAATCAAATCCGAGTGCGGATGGTGGAATATACCCCCGGCTATCTGGCGGACCATTGGTGTCAAAAAGGGCACGTTCTCTTCTGCCTGGAAGGCGAGTTGGAAACAACCCTCGAAGATGGACGGAAATTCGTTTTGACAGCCGGCATGAGTTATCAGGTTGGCGATAACGCGGAGCCACATCAGTCCTATACGAAGACGGGTGCCAAGCTCTTCGTTGTCGACTGAGCGGCCGCTATTGAGCGCGTCAAAGGACCGCTGAGGTCGGCCGAGGCCCAGCGGGCGCCAGGCTGGCGGGGTCCGTAGTAGAGGGGGCTGCGGTCACCCTTATGCCGGCCGGGTCGGCGTCAGAGTCCGGCCAGAAACGGACATCGCTCCAGGTATTCCCAATACTCCTTCCGCTCAGAAGTTGGCTTTCGTGAGACGTTGGGGGGTGTGAGGATGCCCCGCCTCGTATCGGTGCTGCCACAAATGGAGAAGTGCCAGCAGACTCACGGCCCGGAGAAAAGCAACGCGCTGTTCCAATGTATCAAAGCTGCTGTCCGTAGCGCCGAGCCACAATCTTGAATGCCAGTCCTCAACACTTAAGCGGACATTCGCACCCGGCCGTGAGCCGTCCGCTTCGGGTCGGAATCGGCCAGTCATGACGAAAAATTTTCCTCGGCGAGAACTCCAGCATCGGTGCACCAAACGTGCACCGATTGACCATAGGTTATTGATATTACTGCTTATTGGATTCTGGTCCCCGGCACGCCTAGCCCGCCATATCTCGAGGGCTTGGGCTTCTCTCCTTGTCCGCATTCGGCCAGCCGCGGTTGATCAGGCGGCGAGATCAAGTTCGTTCACGCCGCCACACGAAGTGCGGGACGCCGCGTGCCTTTTCAGCGAAAATGGGGATCCTCGTACCATTACCGACTGATTCGATTGGGGGGAAAGTGGCAGAGCAGCGAACCGCACTTGTAACTGGCGCAACGAAGGGGATTGGTCTAGCCCTGAGCAAGCATTTGCAGGAGACCGGATGGAGCGTCATCGGCGTCGCGCGCCATGCGGCGGAGGGCTTCCCCGGGCGGCTTTTTACGGCGGATTTGGCCGATGTTCGACAAACAGGCGAGGTAATGGCGCAAATCCTGGCGGCATCAAGAATTGATGCGGTGATCAATAATGCCGGTATTGCCCTTCCGCAAAAACTCGAATCTCTGGATCTGCCATCTCTTGAGGCCGTATTTGACTTGAACGTCCGGGCTGCGGTCCAAGTTACTCAGGCCTGCCTTCCCTCACTGAAACAGTCGTCGGCGGGGCGCATCGTGAATGTATGCAGTCGCGCGATTCACGGTGCGCGTGACAGGACTTCATATGCTGCCGCAAAGAGCGCATTGGTCGGGGTCACGCGTACTTGGGCGCTCGAACTGGCGCCGCTAGGCATTACCGTCAACGCCGTGGCTCCCGGCCCCGTTGAAACGGAGCTTTTTCGTTTGACGCGCCCGGTTGGCGGAGACGAGGAAAAAAAGATTCTCGCTACCATTCCCATGGGGCGCTTGGGCAAGCCGGAAGAGGTGGCGTCCTTGATCTCATACCTCATCTCAGACGGCGCATCCTTCGTTACGGGTCAGGTAATTGGCGTAGACGGAGGCGGAAGTTTGGGGGGGCGCTAGGACACGGCCTCGTAGCCACAACTGACCGCTTGGGCAGGAAGCCTCGTTCTGCTCATGACAGTTTGGGAAAGTCTGCAATGCGTCGGAATCGGCCCTCCGCGACGATCCATTTCCCTCGGTGAAAACTTTCGCATTGGTGCACCAAACGTGCACCGATTGCGGGCGGTTATTGATCCAATTGGCTATAGGTTTCCTGTTCCCGACACGCCTCCTCCATTTGATGCAGTTCAAAGGGACTCCTATGAACGGCTGAAGTCGGCCGGAAGCGGTCCGTCGACGTGATCGGGCATCTGCGTAGGACTTTAGTCCAATGCGGTCCGCTCGGCACTGGGGCACATTCCCTTCATTCGAAAAGAAAAAGAAAGGAATTAGGGAATGAACAACACTCATCCGCGTACAACGGGCGCCAAGGCTGAGGGCATTCAAACAAAGGAATCGGCACACCCGCCGCTCAGACTTGGTCTGAGGCAAAGTCGTCTGCGCGTCCCGCTTGTTGTCACTACGCTCAGTCTCTTCGTAAGTTCAGGACCGGCACAGGCGCAAAGTCTCGGTGGCGCGGGAGGTCTCGGTAGCGTACGGGGAGGCGCCGGGGGGGTACAGGGATCTAACGGCGAGACGTTAATGATATGGGGCAGTCCTACCGCCTATGGTGGGGCCGGAGGTTCAGGCGTGTTTCTCGGGCCAACCGGAGTCATCATCGGCAACTCTGGCGGAGCCGGGGAAAGCTATGTGCAATTTGGTAGCCCCCGCGGCGGCGGCGGCGGCGGTGGCGGTGCCGCTGCGGCATCAGGTTCCGATCAGGTCTTGGACGGCGAATTACTGGGCGGAAGCGGCGGGCGTGGAGGAGACACAGTGCTTTTATCCGCTTCGGGTGACGTCTCCGCCTCGACTAACGTCGGAGCGGGAGGGGGTGGCGCGGGCGGTAATGGAGCGGACGTACTCTCAGGGCGCGCTACGGTTCTCCGAAACGCCACCATTGGTGGCGGCGCCGGGGGAAGCGGTGGAGACGCTCAGATGGGGGATGCCGGAGGCGGTGGTGACGGTGGTGTAGGTGTTCATCTTAGCGGTATGTCCGCCCTCCAAAACGAGGGAAGCATTATTGGCGGCAACGGTGGTCTTGGCGGGCGCAACTATGATGATGTGTATGGCCACGTCATCTCTCGCGGCCGTGCGGGCGCGGGAGGCGTCGGCGTCTACGCGGACGGCGGCAACTCGATCATTAACGCAGGCACAATTGCCGGTGGTATGAGCGGTGATGGCGTGACCCAAGCCCCGGCGATTCTCTTTGCAGGTAGCAATAATTCGCTGGAGCTTTGGGCAGGGTCCGCTATTTCCGGAAACGTTGATGCGACGGCGGGCACGAACAATGCCCTCATCCTCGGGGGCGCCACGGATTCGAGTTTTGACCTCTCGCAGATCGGTCTCACCGCGCAGTATCGCGGCTTCCGCGTTTTCAGGAAAACCGGCACGAGTCTCTGGACGTTGACCGGAACCGGCGCGTCGATCACACCATGGAGCGTTGAAGCGGGGACGCTGCAAGTTGGCAGCGATGCCAGCCCGAACACCCTACTCAACGGTGATGTACAGGTCGACAGTGCTGGTACGCTGCGCGGTCGTGGCACGATTGTTGGCAATGTCACAAACAATGGCATCGTGCGCCCGGGTGCTTCCATCGGTACGCTGACCATCGATGGCAATTACGTCCAAAATGCCAACGCGACATTGCTCGTCGACGTATCGAATGCCCCGACCACGAAGGGGCAGACAAGCGACACCGGCTACAGCCGATTGGTCGTTACCGGCAACGTCACCCTCAGTCCCGGCGCTAGCATCAGCCTGAGTGGTACCGGCGCCGCTTACGGTTTTGCCCTCGCGCAGCGCTTCGTGGTGATCCAGGCGAGGACTGGTGCTACCGTGAGCTACAACGCCGGTTTGCTGAACTACGGCGTGAGCGATGCACGTTATGCGCTTACGGGCGCCGACGTGACGGACGCTGCGTCGGGGGCGAGGAACCTCGTCGTCACCGTAGGTGCTCAGCCCGCTGAGCCGACAATTCCTTCCGATGCGGGTGCCACCCCGTCGATCCCGTCACCGATCCGGCCAACCACGCCCGCTGCTATCGCCTCGCTTGGCGGCCTGCAAAGCTACACTGGGGTCGGCAATCTTGCGCTGCTCAATCTTTACAATGCGTCGCTTGCTATTGGCAGCGTGAGCGAAGCCAATCATGCGGGGGCACAGCTATCGCCTGCGCACCAACTTGCCGCCTCACGGGCGGCCGCCGCGCCGACGTTCAACACGTTGAGCCTTGTGGGCGCCCGCGCCGACTCGTTGCGTCTGGCGCAGTCCGGGAGTCGCGGTGTCGCCACGGGCGATGGCGCACCAGTGTTCGGTCTATGGGGGCAGGGCTTTGGCGGTCATGCGAGTCAGGGCATGGTTGACGACATCGCAGGCTACAGCGCGAACTATGGCGGCCTGATGCTCGGTGTCGACCGGGCGATCGGCGACAAATGGCTCGCGGGCGGCGTATTCTCGTTCAGTCACACGAAAATCAACGGTTCGGACGACAACTCGGGCAGTTCAACGCAGGTCAACGGCTATGGCTTGCTCGCTTACGCCAGCTATTTTGGTTCGCCGTGGTATGTGAACCTGTCCGGCGGCGTCGTGCAGCAGCGTTACAACACCACGCGCGTAATGGATTTCACGGGATTCTCCGGTGTCGCGAAGGGTGCGTTTTCCGGACAGCAGTACGTCGCGCGCACCGAGTTCGGGTATCCACTTGCGCTGGGCAGCGGCACGCTCACGCCGCTCGCGAGCCTGACCTATAGCTATCTGCATCAAGGCAGCTATACGGAGACCGCAGGCAACGGTGCGGCACTCTCCGTTGGCACGGCACACACCAGTTCGCTTCGCAGTGCATTGGGCGCACGACTGGAGAAGGCGTATGCGACACGTTATGGCGACATCATGCCGTTCGTGCAGGTGCAGTGGATTCATGAGTTCGTGAACTCGCGTGCGCTCACCGGTGCGAGCTATGCCGGTGACTTCACCGGCGAGACCGCCTTCACCGCAGTCGGTCCGTCACCGGTTCGTGATCTGGCTGACATCACGCTAGGGGCGACGCTGATGCGTCGGAACAATCTCTCACTCACCGCTCGCTATGAACTTCAGGCGGGCGCGCGGTTCGTTTCCCAAACGGGTAGCCTGCGGTTGCAGCAGCGGTTCTGAGGCGCTGGCGTGCTGTGGTGCGGTGCGACGCAAGGGCTCGCTTGCAACGGCGTGCCTATCGATGAAAATCGCCCGCCGCTTCAGGCTGATACAGCACCTTCTCGATCCGGATGCAACGCGTGCGCTCGCGCACCCGCCAGTCGATGACATCGCCCTCCCGGTAGCCGAGAATCGCGGAGCCCACCTCTGAGCGGATCGACAGTTTCCTGGCGCTGCCGTCGGCGTCCTGCGGGTAGACCAGGTCCACCTCCATTTTCTCGTCGTCCAGATGCAGCACCGCCCGCGAGTTCATCGTGATCACGTCGCCGGCGACTTCCCGCGCGCCGACGATGACGGCTCGCTCGATTTCGTGCTCGAGTTCGACCACTTGGGGGCCCGGCTCCCGCGCCACCAGACGCCTGAGCCGCGTCTGATCGATTTCCGTGACGTAAATATCCGCCGGCCCGCCGAGCGCGCCTTCGCGCAGGCGTTGGAGATAACGCTCCGAGCGCATGACGTATGACCTGAGCGTTGGCGTCTCGGTGTCGAGCACAAAGCCGCAGCGCAGAAAGGCCTTGAGCGAGCGCGTGTTGTCCGGGTGAATCTTCGCGATGACCTTCTGGGCGCGCATATCGAAAAACGCGAGCTTCATGCCTTCGCGCAGGGCGCTCGCGCCGAGCCTGCGGCCCCAGTTGTCGCGATTTCCGATCACCAGGACGATCTCGCAGTCCGAACCGGTCTTCACGAGGCGCACGAATCCCACCGGCTGGTCGTGCCGGTCGCACGCCATGAAGAATCGGCCGCCCTGGTTGAACAGATGCGTGAGGATCGGCAACTGGACGCGATCCACGACTTGCTCGATGAAACGGCAGACGTGACGCGAATCGCTCAGATAGCGGACGACATTTTCGTCTTCCAGCCAGTCCATCAGATTTCGCGCGTTGGCCCGGGTGATCTCCGGGCAAAGAGAAATGAAAGGCTCGCTCATCTTCGCCACACGGGGTTGCAAGAATGAAAGCCTTTCACGGCTGCGGCCATGACGGTTCTTTCGACAGAGCGGCCATTCTAAGGCATCCGAACGAAAGGCGCGAGCCGCGCACGCCGCGCGGGCGGCGGCGGGCCCCCTTGGGGCGGCGGACCCGCCCCTGCGCGCGGCGTTGCGCGCGAGCCGGGCGGTGCGCGATCTAAGGCTCGTTACGTCGCGTATCGAACGTGGCGTGGCCGCAGTGCGGGCAGCGGGGAATCGTGTGTCCCTTTGTCACGTGCGTCGTGCGATGGCAGTGGGCGCACCGGAAGTCTCCCGTCTGTTCGGCTTTTTCGCCGGCTTTGGCGGACATGGCAGGAGGCTCCCGGTTCAGCGGTTCGGCTCCGACGGCGACGACACCTCGGCGACCATCTTGCCGCAGGTGGCTTCGTCCGCGGCCTTGGTCGCGATGTCGCCCATCGAGACCATGCCGACGAGCTTCTGGTTGTCATCCACGACCGGCATGCGGCGAATCTGTTCGCGGCACATGGTGTCGCAGGCCTGCTCGACGGTGTCGCCCTCGCGGCACCACGTGGTGCCTTCCGACATGGCGTCGCCCACCTTGGAGTCGGCGCTCTTGCCGGAGGCGACGCATCGCACCGAAATGTCCCGGTCGGTGATCATGCCTTCCAGATGACCGTCGGCGCACACCGGCAGCGCACCGATGTTCAGGTCAGCCATCAGTTTTGCGGCATGCTGGATCGTGTCCTCACGGCGCACGAATGCGGGATCGCGAGTCATCACGTCGCGCAGCAATTGACCGGACGGCGAACGCGACTGTTGCGACTGGTGTGTTTGCATGGTGGATTCCTCCGAAAGGGGCCCCGCTCGCGAGCGGCGGGACCGGATGAAAAGGCGCTGAGCGAAGGGACTTCGCCACGCGCTCCACACCGCCGCATATTGTGTGCCACTACGCGACGTTGCCGGACGTCCGGATGCCGCGCGAGGCCGCCGGGGGCGTCGGGCGGAATTTGCATCGCGTTGCACATTTCGCCCGGTCGGGCTCGGCATGCCCTACGGGCATGCGACGCTCTTCTCACGCGCTCTCGCTCGTCCTTACGCGCTCTCGCTCGTCCTCACGCGCTCTCGCGCGCCCCGGGGGCGGCCGCGTCCCACCGATGCCGCCGGGGGAATTTCGGCTAGTATGCGAACCAGACGCCGTGCGAACGCACGCGTCGTATCGCCGTTCGGCGCCATTCGAAGCCTTGCCGGCCGCCACGGGTGACGGCGTGGGCTCGAGCCGTGCGCGGGCCGTCGGCGCGGCCATCGTCAGGGAGCGGGAATGATGTTCAATCGTGGAATGGGCCGTGCCATGCTGATGGCCGCTTGCGTGGTGCTGCCGACTTGGGCGGCAAGCGCGTGGGCACAGGCGGCGGGGGCCTCGGGGGCAGCGTCGGTGGTGACGTTGCGTGGCGTGTCCTACGAGCATCGATGGTCCAAGGACGGGCAGAACGAATTCACGCCGAAGGGACAGGCGGATCTCGCCTCATGGACCGATATGGTCACCGTCAACGTCCACGACGGCGTTTCGAGCGGCGAGCAGTTGGCCGATATGGCCAACAAGGTGCTGAGCAACTACCAGCGCAACGGCAAGGTGTTGCGCACCGACTCGAAGGCGCGCACCGCCGAGCGTGCCGCCGAGCACCTCATCGTGGCGGTGCTGGGCGCGCCGGACTTCCTCGAGGTGGCCTTTGCGCGCTTCCTGCTGCTCGACGGCAAGGGCGTCGTCGCGGTGTATTCGCACCGCGTCTACGGCAAGCCGGCTGGCCCTGCAATGAGCGACTGGTTAAACGCCAACGGAGCGCAAGTGGAGAAGGATCTGATGGCGTGGAAGGCGGTCCCCGCGCCGGCAGCGCTGGCGCGTCTGCCTCAGAGCCGGTAACGGGCGCGGCCCGCGCGCAACGGCGCATTGGCGAGCGGTGCGCCGAGCACGTTTCGCGCCAACGATGGACTCGCCGTTCCGATAGCCCGAGCGCCGGCCGCAGACCCTCGCGCGGGCTGGCTCGACCGCTCGGCCCGTATCACCTGAACGTATGCAGATACGCGATGAGATCCGCGACCTTGCGTTCGTTGCCGATGCCCCAGAAGCGCATCTTGGTGCCGGGCACGGTCTTGCCCGGATTCGCGATGAATGCGGCGAGCGTCTTGTCGTCCCATACGATGCCGGACTGCTTCATCGCTTTCGAATATTCGTAGTCGGACAGGCTTGCCGCGCGGCGTTTGGCCAGACCGTTGAGTTGGGGGCCGAAGCCCGATGCGGCCATCGGCCCGACCGAATGGCAAGACGCGCAGCGCGACGCGAACAACGCCTTGCCCGCTTCGATGTCGCCGGCCGCGCGTGCCGGCGTGGCGAATGCCGTCAGCGCGAGCGCCAGGGCGCCGGACGCGGCACAGGCGGCGCGAGCAATGCGACGGACGCTGCTGGAGCGGCGGGGTGCGCGAGCGCCGCGGCCTCGCGCGGTGCGGGCAAACGGAGCGGGCGGCAGGGCCGAATCGGCGCGGGGCGGGAAAGTCATCGGATGGCGTGATGCGACAGGGGGGCTTTCTGGGGCTTGCCGGGGCTTGCCGGGGCTTGCCGGGGCTTTCCGGGCTCTTCCGGGGCCTTCGGCAACGAGCCGCTAACTTACCCGTTTCCGTCGCGCCAGGCCAGCGTTTCCGATGCGACGGCATGCGACATCGTGTCGCGGCCCGGCTCGCGCCCTCAAGCGCACGCGAGCCGGTTCAGCCGGTCCGTCGGTGGGCCGAAACTCAGGACGCTGCGATCTTGGTCACGCTGTCAGGCAGGTCACGGCCATGATATTTCTTGTAGATCGCGTTGAGCTTGCCGTTCCTGAGATTGGTCTTCACCCAGTTGTTGATCCACTCCTTGAGCGCCGGCTGATTCTTGTTCAGCGCGATGCCCAGATCGAACTCCTTTTGCGCAAACTTCAGCTCGAGGTGCTTGTCCGGCGCGCGCTTTTGCATTTCGCCCAGATTCGACGGCGTGCTCGAGAAGATGTCGACCTGACCGGTCACCATCGACGTGATCAGCGTGGCGTCGTCTTCGTAGCGCACGATCTGCGCGCCCTTGGCGTTCTGCGTGGTCAGCGTGTCGTTGACGGTCGCACGCGTGAGCCCGATGCGTTTGCCGTTCAGATCCTCGTAACCCTTGATCGGAATGTTCTTGGGGCCGCCCACGATGATCGAGATGACGGCATACGGCACCGAGAAGTCGACCACCTGCGCCCGTTCGGGCGTGATCGACAGGTCGGCCACCACGATGTCGGCACGATTGGCTTGCAGCGTCGGCACGCGCGCCGCGTTCGTGACCGATACGATGTCGAGTTTCACGCCCAGGTCCTTTGCCAGCAGTTCGGCCGTCTCCACGTCCGAGCCCACCGGCTTGAGATTGGCGTCGGCGTATGAGTACAGCGGCGTGCCCATGGCGATCGCCACACGAATCTTGCCGGCCTTCCTGATGTCGTCGAGCTGATCGGCCAGCGCGGCGTGCGCCATCGCACCGAGCAGGACGGCGGCACAGGCCTGGACGAAGCGCGTCTTGAGTTTCATGCTGGAGTCTCCTTGTGATGTCTGGTGAGGCAGGGGATTTACAGCCCGTTCGCGAGGAAGGCGCGCAGCTCTGGCGTTTGCGGGGCGTCGAGCATCTCGCCCGGACCGACTTCCCACACCTTGCCCTGATGCATGTAGATGATCTGGTCGGCCACCCGCTTGGCGAACGCCATTTCGTGCGTGACGAGCAGCATCGTCATGCCGTCGGCGGCGAGGTCTTCCATCACGCGCAGCACCTCGCCGGTGAGTTGCGGATCGAGCGCGGACGTCACTTCGTCGAACAGCATGACCTTCGGCGACATGGCGAGCGAGCGCGCGATCGCCACGCGCTGCTGCTGGCCGCCCGAGAGTTGCTCGGGGTAGCTCCCGGCCTTGTCGGACAGGCCCACCTGCGCGAGCACGCGCTTCGTGACGTCCTCGGCCTCGCCGCGCGGCATGCGCTTGACGTGGCGAAGCGCGAGCATGATGTTCTCGCGCACGCTCAGGTGCGCAAACAGGTTGTAGCTCTGGAAGACGATGCCGACTTCGCGGCGCAATCGATGCAGATCGACGTGCGGATCGTCCACGCGAATGCCGCACACTTCGATGGAGCCGTCGTCGATGGTCTCCAGGCGGTCGATGCAGCGCAGCGCCGTGCTCTTGCCCGAGCCGCTCGCGCCGATGATCGCCACCATCTTGCCGCGCTCCACTTCGAACGACACGCCCTTGAGCACGGGGTTGTCGCCGAAACGCTTGTGAATCTGGTTGACCTTAACGATTGCCGACATTGAGCCTGTCCTCGAGTAGCGAGCTCCAGCGCGAGAGCGGATAGCACAGCAGGAAATAGAACACCCCGACCAGCGAAAACACGAGAAAGGGCTGGAAAATCGAGTTGTTGATGATCTGTCCCGCACGGGTAAGCTCCACGAAGCCGATCACCGACGCGAGCGAGGTCATCTTGATGATCTGCACGAGAAAGCCGATGGTGGGCGGCAGCGACAGGCGCACCGCCTGCGGAATGATCACGAGCCGCAGCGTTTGCCAGCGCGAGAACGACAGACACTCCGCCGCCTCCCATTGCGCACGCGGCATGGCTTGTACGCAGCCGCGCCAGATATCGCCGAGGTAGGCGCTCGTGTAGACCATCAGCGCGAGCGCGGCGGCCACGATGGCGGGCAGTTCGAAGCCGTACACCGACAAGCCGAAGTAGACGATGAAGAGCAGGATCAGCAACGGGATGCCCTGAATCGCTTCGATGAAGACCTGCGCCGGCAGACGCAGCCAGCGGCGCGGCGAAATGCGCGCGAGCATCACCAGAAAACCGCCGGCGCTGCCGAGCACGAATGCGAGGGCCGAGAGCACGAGCGTCCAGCCGGTGGACTGCACCAGATAACCGAAATAGGTCCACGAAAAGTTGGCGATCATGGCGCGCTCCGTTGCGCAGTGTTGGCGCCTGGCGCACCCTGGCCGGCGGTGCGCGACATGGCCGCACGCCGGCGCGCCGCCAGCGCGGTTTGCGCCGCGGCGCGGCGCACGGTGCGGCGGCGCTTGAAGAAGTACTCGCCCGCCGCCCACGCCACAAGCTTCACGAGCAGCGACAGCGCGAGGTATAGCGCGGCGACCACGATGTAGGTCTCGAGCGACCGGAAGGTGTCCGATTGCACCGTATTGGCCACCGCCGTGAGCTCTTCGGCGGAGATTTGCGAAGCCATCGCCGAGGCCTGCATCATCAGGATGAATTGCGTGGTGAGGGCCGGATAGACCTTCTCGATGGAGGGTTGGAGCATGACGTGCCACGCAATACGCCACTTCGACAGGCCAAGACACTCGGCGGCCTCGATCTGTCCGCGCGGCACCGCTTCCAGGCCGGCACGGATGATCTCGGCCGCGTATGCGCCGATGTTGATCACCATGGCGATGACGGCAGCCGCGAACGTCGGCATGTGCACGCCGACGCTGGCCAGCCCGAAATACAGCAGAAAGATCTGCACGAGGAACGGCGTGTTGCGCACCGATTCGATGTAGACGCCGCACAGGCGAGAGAGCCAGCCACGGCGGCTGCGCCTGGCGAAGGCCACGAGCGTGCCCACCGCCGTGCCGATGACCACGGCCAGCACGGTCATCTTCAACGTGAGCCACGCCCCTTCGAGGAAAACCGGCCAGTAGGGCAGCAGCGGGGCGAAATTGAATGTGAAGTGCATGGCAAACGCCTGTCTCCGGTGACGTTCGGGCCGATGCACCGCGCCATACTGCCAGGCTCGGGGCATCCGCGATTGCGTGATCGGCCTTTCTTGTATGTCGTCATATAAGTGATGTGATTTTGCGCAGCGCGAAACGACGCTGTCAATAGCGGCGGGTTGCGGGGATACCCTTGGGTACTGCGATGATTAGTGCAGGACTAGTGCAGGACTAGTGCGGGATTTTGGACGGAATGACCCATGCGACGGTGATCTGGCGGTGCGCGGGTGAGGCCGGTTCAACACCGGATTGAGGTGCGGCGTGCGGCAATTTGTCGTCGTATCTCTTTGTTGAGTCAGCCTCAACGGAGGGAACCGGACATGTAAGCTCTATAATCGCGCATTGCCGCCGGGCCTCAGGTGTCCGGGGCGCCCCGGCGATCAGCCGCCGTGATGACACACAGACCAACATGACGACCACGACCGCACGCACATGCCTTGCCCCGCCCCGCTGCCGCCGTCATGGGCCCCGGTACGGCGGGCCCGCGTGCGCCCGTGGCGCGAGCGAGACGGTGCCGACTCTGTGTGCCGACAACGGCATGGGGCCCCCCGGTGAGCCGCCGCGGACAGGGGAGGCGATGTGACGCTGTCCTCCACGTCGCTCGACGAGCTTGATCGCAATCTGCTGGCGCTGCTGCGCGTGAACGCCCGCGAGAGCGCGGCGAATCTGGCGCGCCGTCTGGGCGTGGCGCGCACCACGGTGCTCGCGCGCCTGAGTCGACTCGAGCGCACGGGCGTCATCGCCGGCTACACCGTAAGGCTCGGGCAGGACGCCGCTGGCGGCAGCCTGCAGGCGTGCGTGGGCATCAGCGTGCAGCCGCGCTCCGGGCGCGACGTCTTGCGACGGTTGAACAAGATGCCGGAAGTCCATTTGCTCTGCTCCGTGAGCGGTGAATTCGATTACGTCGCCTGGCTGCATGCGGCGTCGGCCGATCAGCTCGACGCGCTGCTCGACGCCATCGGCGAAATCGATGGCGTGACGCGCACGACCACCTCGGTCGTCCTCGCGCGCAAGATCGACCGGGGCGGTGTGCTGCCCTGAGGCCGCGCGCCACGGTAATTTTCCGTAACCCGCGCCCTAAGAATCGCCGGCCGGCCCGTCCGGCGGCGTTCGGCCGCCACTTCACCTGTCCCGCCCCGTGCGTTCCCAGTGGTCGGCGTTTGTCTGGCCATGGCGATAGTGCTAAACTTATTGAGAATTGTTTGCATTAACTTCTTCACCTTCCGGAGTGTGTATGCGCGTGAAATCCCTCGTGGCAGCGGTGCTGCTGGCCGGTGCGGCCACCATGGCTCAGGCCGCCGAGTTCCCGATCGGCAAACCGCTGAATGTGGCGGGCATGGAAATCAACACCGTCTATCTCCAGCCGATCACGATGGAGCCGGCCGGCATGATGCGCGACGCCAAGGCGTCGGACATCCACCTCGAGGCCGACATTCACGCCATTGCGAAGAACCCGAACGGCTACGCCGAGGGCGACTGGATTCCGGGTCTGGAAATCACTTACAAGCTGCAGAAGGCCGGCAGCACGAAGGTCATCGAAGGCCTGATGATGCCGATGGTCGCGAGCGACGGCCCGCACTACGGTGACAACGTCAAGCTCGACGGCCCGGGCAAGTACACGCTGACGATGGTCGTGAACGCTCCGGGCACGCTCGCCGAGTTCGGTTGCAAGATGGGCGCAGCCGCGCCGGCCGCAGGCGCGCACGCGGCGCACGGGGGCATGGGGCCGTGGTGCTTCGGCCGCCACGTCGACAAGGAAACGGGCGTGGGTCCGTGGTTCAAGCCGATCACGAAGACGGTCGAATTCACGTTCGCCGGTGTCGGCAAGAAGGGCGGCTATTAAGCCCGGACAACTTTGATGCAGCGTTGGCCTGCGGGTCAGCGCTGTTTTCGTTTGGAGCACAGGGATGAATCAACGCATCGCGCGCCTGGGGCCCACGATGGCGGCCGTCGCGCTCACCTTGTTCACGTTGGGCGGCCCGGCGCTTACCCGCGCGGACGACCTGCCTACGTTCAAGCTGGAAATGAACAACGGCAAGCTCAATCCGGCGCGCATCGAAGTCCCGGCGGGCAAGCGCATCAAGATCGAGGTGCACAACACCGGATCGAACGCCGTGGAATTCGAGAGTCTGCAACTGCGCAAGGAAAAGGTGCTGGCGCCAGGCGCGCAGTCGTTTGTCGTGATCGCGCCGCTGCAGCCGGGCGAGTACAAGTTTTTCGACGATTTCCATCAGCAGGCGCAGGGCGTGATCGTCGCCAAGTAAGCGCGCGGGAGTCGTGTTGGTCACACGGTAAGACAAGTCACACAAGAGGAATCGCACGATGGGTCAGGTCATGTTCATCGTCTGGCGCGAAAGCGTCGAGGCATTGCTGGTCGTAGGCATTCTCCATGCCTGGCTGGCCAACCCCGATCATGGGGCGAGGCGCGGCCTGCCCTATCTGTGGGCCGGCGTCGCGCTGGGCATCGCCGCGGCCGTGGCACTGGGCGCCGCACTTGTCGGCTTCACCGAAGTGCTCTCGGGCGACGCACAGGATTACTTCCAGACGGCGATGGTGCTCATCGCCTGCGTGCTCATCGTGCAGATGGTGTTCTGGATGAAGCGCCACGGGCGCACCCTCAAGCGCGACATGGAATCGTCGCTGAAGAAGAGTCACGACCAGGGCACCTGGTGGGGCGTGCTCGTGCTCGTCGCGCTGGCCATCGCCCGCGAAGGCAGCGAGACGGCCATCTTCCTGTACGGCATCGGCTTCGGTCAGCAGGGCAGCGTGCCGCTCTCGATGTGGCTGGCCGTGCTGATCGGTTTCGCGCTCGCGCTCGTCACGTTCTGGCTGCTGCAACTCGGCGGCAAGGTCTTCTCGTGGCGGCTGTTCTTCCGCGTGACCGAAATCATGCTGCTGTTCCTTGCCGCCGGCCTGCTCGAATCGGGACTGGATCGCCTGATTTCGCTCGAGCTCGTGCCCACGCTGGTCGACCAACTGTGGGATACTTCCGCGATTCTTGACGACGCCAGCCCGTTCGGCAGCCTGGTGGCAACGCTCACCGGCTACCGCGCGCATCCGGCCGGCATGAACCTGTTGGTCTATGTCGTGTACTGGCTGTGCATCTGGGCGCTGCTCAGGCGAGCGGGCGCACCGGCAAAGCAGGTCAAGCCCGCCTGAGCGGGCAGCGCGCACCGGCGGGATTGCCGCGCGGTGCGCCCCACGGGCTGAACGGACACGCCGCACGTGGATTTCGCGGCAATCACCAGATCCGGCAGCCCGGCCAAGGCAATCCCCCGACGTAAGAGTTGAGCATGAGCATCGCCATACCTGTCCCGAACCGACTGGCCCGATTGGGCCTGTGGATGCAACGCCACGGCAAGCTGATACGTGGCGTGCAGTGGGTCATCGTGCTGGTTTATGCGTTTCTCATCTGCGTGCCGGTCCTGCTGCCGCTTCCCGACGAAACGGCACACATCCTCGACAATCTCACCGTCTTCGCGCAATTCACGTTCTGGGGCATCTGGTGGCCGTTCGTGCTGCTCAGCATGGTGCTGATGGGGCGCGTCTGGTGCGGCGTGCTGTGCCCGGAGGGCACGCTGTCCGAATTTGCGAGCCGCCACGGGCGCGGCCGCGCCATTCCGCGCTGGATGCGTTGGGGCGGCTGGCCCTTCGTGGCTTTCGCGGGCACCACGCTCTACGGGCAGATGGTCAGTGTGTATCAGTACCCGAAGGCCGTGCTGCTGGTGCTCGGCGGCTCGACCGTGGGCGCCATGGTGATCGGTTACTTCTACGGCCGCGACAAGCGCGTGTGGTGCAAGTACCTGTGCCCGGTCAACGGCGTGTTCTCGCTGCTCGCGCGCCTCTCGCCGTTTCACTTCAAGGTCAACGAGGACGCCTGGCGCCAGTCGTATCACACCAACGGTCACAAGATCATTCCGGTCAATTGCGCGCCGCTCGTGCCGCTGCGCAACATGAAGGGCGGTGCGCAGTGCCATATGTGCGGTCGCTGCGCGGGCCATCGCGACGCCATCTCGCTCGTGAGCCGCTCGCCCAGCGAAGAGATCGTGACCTTCGGCGCCACGGAAAACAACAGCCTGTGGGACAGCGTGCTGGTCATGTACGGACTGCTCGGCGTGGCCATCGGCGCCTTTCACTGGACGGTCAATCCGTGGTTCGTCGCGACCAAGACTGCGATTGCCACATGGCTCATCGATCGCAACATCATGTGGCCGTTCGAAACCAACGCGCCTTGGTTCGTGTTCACCAACTACCCCGACCAGAGCGACGTGTTCACATGGCTCGATGGCGGCATGGTCGTCACTTACATCCTGGGCAACGGGCTGATTCTCGGCCTGGCGTTCACGATCATCTTCGCGCTCGCCAATCGTGCGATGGGGCCGTGGCAGACCTCGCGCTTCAACCATCTGGTGCAGTCAATCATTCCGATTGCCGGCGCCGGCGTGTTCATTGGCCTGTCGGCGACCACGATCAGTCTGCTGCGTGCCGAGCATCTGCCGGTGTACTGGGCCAACGACGTGCGCGCCGCGATTCTGGCCGCCACCACGCTGTGGAGCCTCTGGCTGGGCTGGCGCGTGACCGGGCGGCACACGCGCTCGCCGGGGCGGCGTCTGGCCGGGATGGCCGGCGTGGCGGCCGCGCTGGCGCTCGTGAACTGGCTCTGGCTGCTGATGTTCTGGATCTGGTGAGGGCCTGGCGTGACGTGAAGTGACGTGACGTCCGGCCGCCGGACGGCAGCCGTGCCGTTGGCGGGCCCCCGCCGGTGGCCTACAATGTCGTCACAAGTCTTTCTGTGTAGTCTTCCCGTGTGACGCCCATGTTGCTCGCTCAACGCCTTCCGCTGTATTTCCGCCTCGTTCGCCTCGACAAGCCGATCGGCACCGTGCTGCTGCTCTGGCCGACGCTCTCGGCGCTGTGGATCGCCTCGGACGGGCGTCCCGAGCCCTGGATGGTGGTGATCTTCACGCTCGGTACCTTCCTGATGCGCTCGGCCGGTTGCGCCATCAACGACTATGCGGACCGCGATTTCGACAAGTTCGTCAAGCGCACCAAGGAACGTCCGATCACCTCGGGACGCATCCGCGCATGGGAAGCGCTCGCCGTGGCCGCAACGCTCGCGCTCGTGAGCTTCCTGCTGATCCTGCCGCTCAACGCACTCACCAAGGGGTTGTCGATCCCCGCGCTGTTCGTGGCGGGCACCTATCCTTTCACCAAGCGCTTTCTCGCCATTCCGCAGGCGTATCTGGGGGTGGCTTTCGGCTTCGGGATTCCGATGGCCTTCGCCGCCGTGCAGGATCAGGTGCCGATGCTCGCGTGGCTGTTGCTGCTCTCGAACGTGTTCTGGTCGGTCGCATACGACACCGAGTACGCGATGGTCGATCGCGACGACGACCTGAAGATCGGCATCAAGACATCGGCCATCACGTTCGGCCGCTTCGACGTGACAGCCATCATGATCTGCTATGCCGCAGCGCTCGGCATTCAGGCGGGCGTCGGCGTGTGGCTCGGTTTCGGCTGGCCGTTCTGGCTCGGCATGGCGGTCGCGGCGAGCTTCGCCGTCTACCACTACTTCCTCATTCGCGGCCGCGAGCGCATGCCTTGCTTCGCCGCGTTCCGGCACAACAACTGGCTTGGCGCCGCGGTCTTCGCGGGCATTGCCGGGCACTATCTGCTGAGCGCCCGAGGCTGAGGCCCGGCGCGCCCGGCATGATGGGCGTCAGGCGTCGCCCAGCTCGTCGCCCAGTTCCTTGGCGCGCGTGTTGGCGGCATGCACGCCGCGCACGATTGCAGCCTTGATGGCGTCGCGATCGAACGAACTCAGGGCGGCAAACGTCGTACCGCCCTTGGACGTCACGCGTTCGCGCAGCACGCTCGCCGGCTCGCTCGACTGCGCGGCCAGTTGCGAGGCGCCTGCAAACGTGGCGATGGCGAGCTGACGGCCCTGCTCGGGCGTGAAACCCAGTTCCTCGGCGGCTTGCTCGAGCGCTTCGATGAAATAGAACACGTAAGCCGGACCGCTGCCCGAGATGGCAGTCACGGCGTCGAGCTGGCTCTCCTTTTCCACCCAGACGATCTGGCCGGCGGCGCTCAACACGGTCTCCGCGCGCTTGCGTTGGTCCGAATCCACGCCCGAAAGGGCGGCCAGACCGGTAATGCCCATGCCGATGAGCGCCGGCGTATTGGGCATGCAGCGCACGATCTGGTTGTGCCCGCCGAGCCAGCGCGCCAGGTCGGACGCGCGAATGCCGGCGGCAATGCTGATGACCAACTGGCCGTTCAGATGCGGCTGGAGCGCCTGCGCGACATCCTTGAGCACCTGGGGCTTGACGGCCAGCACGAGCGTGTCGTAATCGCGCAGGCGATCGTTCGGGGCGCCGGCGGTGTCCACGCCGTACTGCCCGGCGAGGCCCTCGCGGGTCGATTCGTTGACGTCGATCGCGAGAATGTCGCGCGGGGCCGTGCCGCGCTTGACGAGTCCGCCGATCAGGGCGTTGGCCATGTTGCCGCCGCCGATGAATGCAATTCTCATAACCGTCCTTTGCGTTGCGTATGTCGTAACCGTCACTACCTGTTGCCGCGGCGAACCGTCGCGAGGCGTCTGTCGACGCGTCGATCCCGGAAGCCGCAGGGGCCACACGCCGATTACGCCCGGGGGCCGTAGTCGCGTGCGCCGAAAATCGCGGTACCGATGCGGACCATTGTCGCACCTTCGGCGATCGCCGCTTCGAGATCGCCGGACATGCCCATCGACAGCGTGTCGAGTGCAAGACCGTCGGCGCGCAGCGCGTCGAACAGCTCGCGCACCGCGCGAAACGGCGCGCGCTGACGCGCCGGGTCGGTCTGCGGCTCGGGGATCGCCATCAACCCGCGCAGCCGCAGGTTGGGCAGGGCAGCGATGGCGCGTGCGACGGCCGGCACGTCTTCGGGCGGCACGCCGCTCTTGCTTGCCTCACCGCTGATGTTGACCTGCAGGCAGACCTGCAGCGCGGGCATGCCGGCCGGGCGCTGCGCGCTCAGACGCTCGGCGATCTTCAGCCGGTCGACGGAATGCACCCACGCGAAGTGCTCGGCCACCGGGCGGGTCTTGTTGCTTTGCAGCGGGCCGATGAAGTGCCACTCGAGCGGCTCGCCATCCACCGTCTCGCGCGCCAGCACCGCCATCTTTTCGAGCGACTCCTGCACGTAGTTCTCGCCGAACGCGCGTTGGCCCGCCGCGGCCGCCTCGCGCACCGCGTCGGGGCCGAACGTCTTCGACACGGCAAGCAGACGCACGCTGCCGGTCGGCCGGCCGGCTTGGGCGGTGGCGTTGGCAATCCGGGAAAGGACGTCGTCGAGGTGTGCGGCGATGGTCGACATGAGGCGGTTCAGGTGGCGCTAAGCGTGTCGCTGATGCTGAGGGGGGCGCGTCGGGCAGACGTTGTCGGTCAACGATTATAGCCGTGGCGCATGCGCAGGTGCTACCCCGGAAAAAACGAGGTGCTACCCGGGGGAGGATGGCGCAGGCCGCGCGCCGGAGCCCGCGGGTTGTGGCAGACTCGCCATGCCGACATCCACACGGAGTCAGAAATGAGCGCGGATTCACAGCAGCTCTACGATTTTTCGGTCAATACGCTCGCGGGCGAGACCGTCAGCCTGTCGCGCTATCGCGGCAAGGTGCTGCTCATTGTCAATACGGCGAGCGAGTGCGGCTTCACGCCGCAGTACGCCGGCTTGCAGACGTTGTACGAACAACTGGGCCCGCGCGGGTTCGAGGTGCTCGCGTTTCCTTGCAACCAGTTCGGCAAGCAAGAGCCGGGCGATGCGCAGGCGATTCGCAGTTTCTGCGACCTGCGCTTTCACGTGACGTTTCCGATGTTCGCCAAGATCGACGTCAAAGGGCCGGACGCCGCGCCGCTGTACCGGTATCTGACGCGGAAAAAGCCCGGCGTGCTGGGTACGAAGGCAATCAAGTGGAACTTCACGAAGTTTCTCGTCGACGCGTCGGGCAATGTGGTTGCGCGCTACGCGCCGACGGTCAAACCGGAAGCCATCCGGGCCGACATCGCGCGGCTGTTGCCGGCCTGAGGCCGGCGCGGGTAGGGCGCGAACCTGGTCGCCGTGCCGTCGGACGGTCGGACGGTCGGAACGCCGGACCCCCGGAATGCGGCAGCCGCGCCACCGGGCAAGGCGCTCGATGTGGCAAGGACCGCGACGTGGCAAGGACCGCGATGTGGCAAGGACCGCGACGCTTAGCGTGCGGCCGATCTCCACCATGCGAGCAAGCCGCGCCACACGCTCGCGAGCCACGTCGTCGTTCGCACCTCGGGTGCGATGTCGTGACATGCGAGCTCCGCGCCATCTTCGCTCTCGATCAGCAGCCAGCCGGTCGTCTCGTTCACGTAGGCCGCACCGGCGCCCAGGGACGTCGGCGCGGCCCACACCGTGGCGGCCAGCCATCGCGGCGCGGGTGTGAGCCGCGCGCGGCCGCTGCGCACGTGGAAGATCGCGCCTTCGCGGGCATACACGTGAAACGCCGCGCCGCGTGCGAGCGTGAGGCGCTGGGGCAGGGCGTCGTCGGCCGGACTCGGGGCGCGCCGGCAGGCGCCGGCCGTCCGCATGCTCCGGACGCTCCGGGACAGACCAAAATCGTGGGAAACGAAGGGGATGGGGCGCTTTGACATGAGGCTCTCCGGGCGTTGAACAGGTGAGTACAGCGTATCGACCGCACCAGCGCGCCGGTAGGCACACGGATCATGGCCTGCGCCCGTAACAGAGGGGCGTCCGGTGATCTGTTACGATGCCGATTCACTGAATCTGTATCTGTTATGGTCGAGTGCAATGTCAGATGATCGGCGCATGGAAGCCGCCACCCCCACCACCACCCCCGCCGTCGCGCTGCCGCAGGCGTCGGCGGCGCTCAGCCGCGCCGCTGGATCCGCCGCCCAGGCGGCGCCCGGCGAGCGCACGCCGCTCTACCGCCAACTCGCCGACCATTACCGCCGCGCCATCGAAGCCGGCACGCTGGCGCCCGGCGATCGCATGCCGAGCGTGCGCGTGCTGATGGATCGGCATCAGGTGAGCCTGTCGACGGCGCTGCAGACATGTCGTCACCTCGAAGCGCAGGGCGTGCTCGAAGCGCGGCCGCGCTCCGGGTACTTCGTGCGTACTCCGGCGCGTGCGAGCGTCGCGCTCGTCGCCGAGCCGCGCGAGTGGGTGCCCGATCTGGCGCAATACGTGGGCATCAACCAGCGGGTCTCGTCGATTCTTGCACGCGGTCTGCAGGCGAACATCAAGGTCAATCTGGCGGTGGCGCACGGCTCGGCGTCTCTCTACCCAGTCGCCGAATTGCGGCAAGCGACGATTCGCGCGTTGCGCGATCATCCGACGCTCTATGGCGAGCCGCCGCCCGGCGGCGGCGAACCGCGTTTTCGTGCGGTGCTCGCGAGGCGCGCCCTCGAAGCGCGCATGAGCATCAATCCCGACGAGATCGTCGTCACGCACGGCTGTATCGAGGCGATCAATCTCGCGCTGCGGGCCGTCGCGGGCGCCGGCGACGTGGTCGCCGTCGAATCGCCCACTTACTACGCGCTGCTGCAGACGCTCGAGAGCATGGGCATACGCGCGCTCGAGATCCCGACGAGTCCGCAGACGGGCATCTCCCTCGAGGCGCTCGACCTCGCGAGCCAGACCTACGACAACATCAAGGCCGTCATTGTCGTGCCGCACTTCCAGAATCCGCTGGGGTCGGTGATGCCGGACGCGCACAAGGCCCGTCTGGTGGCGTGGGCGGAGTCGCGCGGCATCGCCATCATCGAAGACGACACCTACGCGGCGCTCGGCGACGACGACAACATTCCGGCGGCAATTCGTTCGTGGGACAACGGCGGCAATGTGATCCACTGCGCGTCGCTGCACAAGACCCTGGCGCCCGGCATGCGGCTCGGCTGGATTGCGGCCGGCAAGTGGCAAGGACGCGTGGAGATGCTCAAGTATGCGCAGACGCGTCCCAATGAGGCGCTCGCGCAGATTGCGATGGGCGAATTCATGGACTCGCCGCGCTACGACCGGCATCTGCGCCGTCTGCGCGCGCAGTTGCGGGAGCACCGCGCCGCGATGGCCGACGCCATCGCCACGTATTTCCCGACCGGTACACGGCTGACGCTGCCTGCCGGCGGGCTGAGCCTGTGGGTCGAGATGCCTGGTGGCGTGAATTCGGAGCAGCTGTTCGACGCGGCGTTGGCCAAAGGCATTCGCGTGGCGCCGGGCAGCCTCTTCTCGAATTCGGCGCGCTACGATCACTTCTTGCGCGTGAACGGCGGCCAGCCGTTCACGCGTGAGGTCGAGCGCGCGGTGCGCACGCTCGCGAGCGAAGTCGCGCGTCTGCTCGACGCCAAACGGTGAGTCAGAACTCCGGGTACATCCGTCCCGGATTGAAGATGCCCGCCGGATCGAAGACCGATTTCAGGTTGCGGTGAATGCGCATGACAGGCGCCGGCAACGGCGTGAACACGCTCACGCCGGGCTCGCCGTAGCGAAAGAGCGTGGCGTGGCCGCCGTCCTGCCTCGCGGCCGAGCGCACGATTTGCGCGTCGGCGTCGGTGATCCACCAGCGTTGCGCGCCGCCCCATTCGATCAGTTGTTTGCCCGGCAGGCGATGCGGTTCGGCCGTCGACGGCACCGCCAAACGCCATAGCGCTTGCCCCGGTCCCGCATCGGCGAAGAAGTTGTCGGTCTGCTCGCGGATCGCGTGCCAGAACTTCGCGGCGTGAATCGCATCGACCAGTTCGCCCCCCATCTTCACGCGCGCCGCCTTGATCGCCGCCGATGCGCCGGCGAGCCGGATGACCAGCAAATCGCTGCGCCAGGCGCTGCCCGTGATCGGCAGCGGCTGTCCGCCCCATTCGTTGAGCTTGCGCACGGCGTCGACGGCGTTCATCTCGAACTGCAGGGTGAGTTCGGCAAACGGCTGCGGCAACACCTTGAGCGAGACTTCGAGAATGAGACCCAGTGTGCCCAGCGATCCCGCGAGCATGCGCGAGACGTCGTAGCCGGCAACGTTTTTCATGACCTGACCGCCGAAGTTCAGCACGTGCCCGCGCCCGTCCATGAGCTTCGCGCCGAGCACGAAGTCGCGTACCGATCCGACAGCGCTGCGCCGTGGCCCCGCCAGGCCGGCGGCCACGGCGCCACCGATCGTAGCGCCCGGGCCGAAATAGGGCGGCTCGAATGGCAGCAACTGATTGCGTTCGGCAAGCGCGGCCTCCACGTCGGCGAGCGGCGTGCCGCAGCGCGCCGTGATGACGAGTTCGGCCGGATCGTAAGCGACGATGCCGCGGTAGGCGCGCGTGTCGAGCACATCGCCCACGCGTTGCTGCCCGTACCAGGCCTTGGTGCCGCCACCGCGCAATTGCAGTGGCGTGCGGCGCGCGGTGGCCTGCTCGATGATCGTGCGAAAGCGCTCGAGCGTCTCCTTTGGCGAAACCGCGGGCGCGGCCGCGACCGATGCGCACGACGGTGTGGGGGAGTCCGGGGCGAGCGAGGCGCCCGGCGAGGTGGGTGGGGTGGTGTCGGTCATCAGCTCGGTTCCGGCGGCGGTGGCATGTCGGATTGATAGGGCCCCAATTCGCTACCGCAATGCTTGCAGTAACTCGCGTCGGGATCGTGACCTTCGGTGTGGCATTGCGCGCAGGTGCGCGTGGTAATCGTTCTCTTGCGCATGACCGAGTGGATCTCGGCGCCCATGATGCCGGTCGGAATGGCGATCACGCTGTAGCCGAGCAGCATCACGAAGCCGGTGATCGCCTTGCCCAGGCCGGTGACCGGCACCACGTCGCCGTAACCGGTCGTCGTGAGCGTGACGATGGCCCAGTAGATGCCCACCGGTATGCTCGTGAAGCCGTGCTGCGGCCCTTCGATGATGTGCATGAGCGTGCCGAAGATCACCACGATGATCGAGATGAAGCCGAGGAACACGAGGATCTTGCGGCGCGCGTTGTACAGCGCAATGCTCAGGATCCCGGCTTCGTTCACGTAGGCTGTGAGCTTCAGGATCCGGAACGCGCGCATCAGCCGCAGCAGACGCACGTCGATCAGCCCATGCAGTTCGGGCACGAGAATCGCGAGATAGGTGGGCAGGATCGCGAGCAGATCGATGATGCCGTAGAACGAGAGCGCATAGCGCACCGGCCGGTGTGCGCACAGCAGGCGGGCAATGTACTCGGCCGTGAACAGCAGCGTGAAGAACCATTCGAGAATGGCCATCGGCAACGCCGCCGTGTTCTGTACGGACGGGATGCTCGAGACGACCACCGTCAGCACCGACAGGATGATGGCGATCAGCAGGGCGATGTCGAACAGCCGCCCCTCGCGCGTATCGGCCTCGAAGATGATGATGTAAAGCCGCTGCCGCCAGTCGTGCGGCAGCCATTCCGACAGCCCGCGCATGTCAGAACCTCGGCAGATCGGGGTGGGGCAGCAGGCCGCCGCGCACGTGGAGCTTGCCGTACTCGGCGCAGCGCGCCCGCGTCGGGATGCCCTTGTCCGGATTGAGCAATCCGACCGGGTCGAACGCACGTTTCACGCCGAAGAATGCGTCGCGCTCCTCGGGCGAGAACTGCACGCACATAGAGTTGATCTTCTCGATGCCTACGCCATGCTCGCCGGTGATCGTGCCGCCGAGTTCGACGCAGGCTTCCAGAATGTCGCTGCCGAACGCTTCGGCCCGGCGCCACTCGTCGCGATCGTTGCCATTGAACAGAATGAGCGGATGCATGTTGCCGTCTCCCGCGTGAAAGACGTTAATACAGCGCAATCCGTACTGTTGTTCCATACTCTCGATGCGTTTGAGTAACGTCCCAATCGCACGGCGTGGAATGGTGCCGTCCATGCAGTAGTAGTCCGGCGAGATGCGTCCGGCGGCAGGAAACGCGTTCTTTCGGCCCGACCAGAAGCGCAGTCGTTCCTCTTCACTGCGAGAGATCTGCAGACGCGTTGCCCCGGACGTGCGCAGCACGTGCGAGATGCGCATGATCTCTTCGGCCACCTCTTCGGGCGTGCCGTCCGACTCGCACAGCAGGATGGCCGCGGCATCGAGATCGTAGCCGGCATGCACGAATTCCTCGACGGCCTGCGTGGCGGGCTTGTCCATCATCTCCAGTCCGGCGGGGATGATGCCGGCGGCGATAATCGCGGCCACGGCGTTGCCGCCCGTCTCAACATCGTCGAAGCTCGCCATGATGACTTGCGCCGTCTGCGCTTTGGGCACCAGCCTGACGGTGATTTCGGTTACTACGCCGAACATCCCCTCGCTGCCGATGAACACCGAGAGCAGATCGAGACCCGGTGCATCGGGCCCGAGCGAGCCGAACTCGATGGCCTCGCCCGACATGGTGATCGCGCGCACGCGCAGCACGTTATGCACCGTGAGGCCGTACTTCAGGCAGTGCACGCCGCCGGAGTTTTCCGCGATGTTGCCGCCGATGGTGCAGGCGATTTGCGAGGACGGGTCCGGTGCGTAATACAGGCCGTAAGGCGCAGCGGCGTCCGAGATCGCGAGATTGCGAACGCCAGGCTGCACCGTTGCCGTGCGCGCATAAGGATCGATCTCGATGATCTTCTTGAACTTCGCGAGCGAGAGCACCAGGCCCTCGGCCATCGGCATTGCACCGCCCGACAGGCTGGTGCCGGCGCCGCGCGGCACGACGGGGATGCCGAGTTGATGACAGGCCTGCAAAATGCGCTGGACCTGCGACTCCGTCTCGGGCAGCACCACTGCCAGCGGCACGCGACGATACGCGGCCAGGCCATCGCACTCGTATGGCGTGGTGTCCTCGCGGCGATGCAGGATGCAGTGGGGCGGCAGGATTTGTGCGAGCGCGTCGAGCAACTGCCGCTGCCGTGCTTCCAGGACGCGGGTGGCGTCGGCGCTTTCGTTCGCTGTGCCCGCCGTGCCCGCCGCAGCCGCCGAGGGTGCGGCGCCGGCGTGGCCCGCGGCCGTGCCCGCCTGAAGCGGGCTGGAGGGTCCTTGCGAGGTGACGGGCGCGTTCATGCGGCCCTCAGTCCGCCGGGCGCAACCGGAAAATCTTGCCCGGATTGAGCAGGTTGTGCGGATCGAGCGACGTCTTGATCGCGCGCATCACGTCGATGGCGTCCTCGCCGTGTTCGGTCACGAGAAAGCCCATCTTGTGCAGCCCTACGCCGTGTTCGCCGGTGCACGTGCCGCCCATGCGAATCGCGCGCTCGACGATGCGCTGGTTGAGCCGTTCGGCCTCCGCGATTTCTTCGGGCTTGTCCGGGTCGATCAGGATCGCCACGTGGAAGTTGCCGTCGCCTACATGGCCCACGATCGGACAGGGCAGGCTCGACGCACGCAGGTCTTGCTCGGTCTCGCCGACGCACTCGGCCAGACGCGATATCGGCACGCACACGTCCGTCGTCACGGCGCGGCAGCCCGGCTTGAGCTGCAGCATGGCGAAGTACGCGCTGTGGCGTGCGCTCCAGAGGCGATTGCGGTCTTCGGTGCGAGTGGCCCATTCGAAGCCGGTGCCACCGTTTTCCCTGGCGAGCATCTCCACCGTCTCCGCCTGTTCCTTCACGCCGGCGTCGCTGCCGTGGAATTCGAAGAACAGCGTTTGCGTTTCGGGCAGTTCGAGCTTCGAATGCTTGTTGATGGCGCGCACGGCCAGCGCGTCCACGAACTCCACGCGCGCCACCGGCACACCGAGCTGAATCGTCTGGATGACGCAGTTCACGGCGTCCGTCATGCTCGGGAACGAGCAGATCGCCGCCGACACGGCTTCGGGCTGCGGATACAGGCGCACCGTGGCTTCGGTGATGATGCCCAGCGTGCCTTCGCTGCCGACGAAAAGACGCGTGAGGTCGTAGCCCGCCGACGACTTGCGGGCGCGCGTGCCCGTGTGGATCACGCGGCCATCGGCGAGGACGACCGTCAGTGCGAGGACGTTCTCGCGCATCGTGCCGTAGCGCACGGCATTGGTGCCGGACGCGCGCGTGGCGCACATGCCGCCGATGCTCGCATCCGCGCCCGGATCGATCGGGAAGAACAGTCCGGTGTCGCGCAGGGCCTCGTTGAGCGCCTTGCGCGAGATGCCGGGCTGCACGGTAACCGTCAGGTCCTCGGCATTGATCGAGACGATCTGGTTCATCTCCGAGAGATCGAGCGACAGCCCACCCTCGACGGCGAGCAGATGCCCCTCGAGCGAGGAGCCGGCGCCATACGGAATGATGGGCACGTCGTATCGGGCGCACAGTTTGACGATCTGCGAGACCTCTTCGGTGCTGTGCGCGAACGCGACCGCATCGGGAAGCATGGGATCGAACGGAGATTCGTCGCGGCCGTGATGCTCGCGCAGCGCGTCCTTGGTGCTGATGCGCTCGCCCAGCAGGGCTTGCAACTCGCTCAGCAGCGCGTCGGGGAACGGACGCCTTGCAGCGAACGGCAGATGGGGGTGATTCACGGCTTTCTCCTTCGGGTCTCCGGGGCCAGCGCCGTCAGGCGGTGGCGCGCTCCATATCGGGCGGGGTCTCGGACACGCCATGGCGCGCCCCTGACACCTCATGAGCGGGGATTTTACGCCGTGACGGCGTTTTTCCCCACCCTTTGCGTCATATCATACGGACTTGCCGCGCCAGCGCGCCATCGGAATTGCCCGAAAAATGGGCAGCCGCGCGCCGGCCGGTTAATGTCAACCAGGCACGGCAAGCGGTCCCGGTGGCCGGCATCGGGCGCCGGCGGGCCGCACGGGCCGCATGTGCCGCAAGGGCAGGTATCGGAAGATGGGTAATCGTTTGAGCAAGATCGTCACGCGCACGGGCGACGGCGGCAAGACCGGCCTCGGGGACGGCGCGCGGGTGGACAAATCTAGTGCGCGCATCGTCGCCATCGGCGAGATCGATGAAACGAATTCGCATATCGGCGTGTTGCTGTGCGAAGCGCTGCCGGAAGACATCCGCGCGCTGCTGCTCGACATCCAGCACGATCTGTTCGATCTCGGCGGCGAACTGAGCATGCCGCGTCACACGCTGCTTGGCGAGGCCCAGGTGGCCAAGCTCGACGATTGGCTCGCACGGCTCAATGCCGATCTGCCGCCGCTGCGCGAGTTCATCCTGCCCGGCGGCACGCGTGCCGCGGCGCTGGCCCATGTGGTGCGTACCGTGGCGCGCCGGGCCGAGCGGGCGATGGTGGCGCTTGGCGCCGAAGAGACGGTGGGGCCCGCCCCGCGTCAGTACATCAATCGGCTGTCCGACCTGATGTTCGTGCTCGCCCGGGCACTCAACCATGCGGGCGGCGGCGCTGACGTGCTCTGGCAGCGCGCTCGCGCCGGCAACGCCGCGGGCTGACCGCGCACGGGCGTTCGCGCCGCACCCGCGCTCGGTTCCGCTCGGGTCCGCTCGGGTCGTTTGCCGGCGGCGGTGCACCGGCATGAGCGCCGCTCAGTTGCCGGCGCCGCGTGCCAGACGGCGCGCCCGCACGGCGTCGGCGAGCGTGTCGAGCACCTTCAGGCTGTCTTCCCAGTTGATGCAGGCATCGGTGATGCTCTGCCCGTAGGTGAGCGGCTGGCCGGGCACGTGGTCCTGGCGGCCGGCCACGAGATGCGATTCCACCATCACGCCAATGATGCGGTCATCGCCGGCGGCGATCTGACGCGCGATGTCCTCGCACACCGGGATCTGGTTTTCGTGCTTTTTCTGGCTGTTGGCGTGCGAGGCGTCGATCATCACGCGCGCGGCCAGTCCCGACTTGGCGATCTCTTCGCAGGCGCTTTGCACGCTTGCGGCGTCGTAGTTGGGCGCCTTGCCGCCGCGCAGGATCAGGTGGCAGTCCTCATTGCCCGAGGTCGACACGATGGCCGAATGCCCGCCTTTGGTGACTGACAGGAAATGGTGCGGCTGCGAGGCGGCCTTGATGGCGTCCACGGCGATCTTCACGTTGCCGTCGGTGCCGTTCTTGAAGCCGACCGGGCACGACAGCCCCGAGGCCAGTTCGCGGTGCACCTGCGATTCGGTGGTGCGCGCGCCGATGGCGCCCCACGACACCAGATCGGCGATGTACTGCGGGCTGATCATGTCGAGATATTCGGTGCCGGCGGGCAGGCCCAGTTCGTTGATCTGCGCGAGCAGATCGCGCGCGAGGCGAAGACCGTCGTTGATCTTGAAGCTGTTGTCCATGTGGGGGTCGTTGATGAGCCCCTTCCAGCCGACCGTCGTGCGCGGCTTTTCGAAGTACACGCGCATCACGATTTCGAGCTCGCCCTTGAGGCGTTCGCGCTGTTCGACCAGGCGCGAGGCGTATTCCAGCGCAGCCTTCGGATCGTGGATCGAGCACGGGCCGATGATCACCACGAGACGGTCTTCCATGCCATGCAGCACGCGGTGAATGGCGCCGCGCGAGCGGTGGATGAGGTCCGCGCTCCGTTCGGAGCAGGGGTATTCGCGAATCAGATGCGCCGGCGGCGTCAGTTCCTTGAGCTCGCGAATGCGGACGTCATCGGTGTTGTGGGGAGGCATGGTCGTTTTCTCCTGGGCAGTGCTGAGTGCGTTTCGTTTCTTGGGATACGGGTCAAAAAAAAACCGCCAGACTCGCTGGCGGTTTTTCAGGATTCGTTTCGTTGCTTACTGCTGCAAGTACCCCTCTCCATCCGCCAGCGGTGTGAGATTCGCAAAAAAGTAAAAATAAAACTTGCTGGCGATCATGAATGGGTCTCGGGTGTTGCACCGCGAACTTGCGCCGTGCACAGAAACAGCTTTATACGCCGAATCGTATGGCGCTGCAACAGCACCATCACGCTAAAGCAGCGAAAAACGCGCGGAAATGTCGCAATTCTGTTGCCTCTTTTGCGTCGATAAAACGAGTTCTCTGGAAAACATGCGAAGACGCCCGGTTTGGGCCGGGCGTCTTGCTAAGCTTTGCGCATTTTTTGCGTTGCGCCAAACGCGGCGCGAACGCGGCCTCAGGCGGTGCCGCCCACGGTCATGTTCTCGATGCGCAGCGTCGGCTGGCCCACGCCGACCGGCACGCTCTGACCTTCCTTGCCGCACACGCCCACGCCGGAGTCGAGCGACATGTCGTTGCCGATCATGGTCACGTCCTTGAGCGATTCGGGGCCGTTGCCGATGAGCGTCGCGCCCTTGACCGGGTAGGTGATCTTGCCGTCCTCGATCATGTACGCCTCGGACATCGAGAACACGAACTTGCCGTTGGTGATGTCGACCTGCCCGCCGCCGAAGTTCACGGCATAAAGGCCGCGCTTGACCGACTTGATGATTTCCTCGGGGTCCTTGTCGCCGCCGAGCATGTATGTGTTCGTCATGCGCGGCATCGGCAGCGCCGCGTATGACTCGCGGCGACCGTTGCCCGTGACCGGCATCTTCATCAGGCGCGCGTTCATGCTGTCCTGCATGTAGCCCTTCAGGATCCCGTCTTCGATCAGTGTGGTGCACTGCGTCGGGTTGCCTTCGTCGTCGATGTTGAGCGAGCCGCGGCGGTTCGACAGCGTGCCGTCGTCGACCACGGTGACGCCCTTGGCGGCCACGCGTTCGCCGAGGCGTCCCGAGAAGGCGGACGAGCCCTTGCGGTTGAAGTCGCCCTCCAGGCCGTGGCCGACCGCTTCGTGCAGCAGCACGCCGGGCCAGCCCGGGCCGAGCACGACGGTCATGGCGCCGGCCGGGGCGGGGCGGGCGTCGAGCTTGACGATGGCGCCGTCGACCGCCTCCTTGACGTACTTTTCGAGCAGTTCGTCCGTGAAGTAGCCGTAATCGAGGCGCGCACCGCCGCCGCTGTTGCCGATCTCGCGGCGTCCGTTGGACTCGACGATGACGGTGACCGACACGCGCACGAGCGGACGAACGTCGGCCGCGATCACGCCGTCGCTGCGCGCGACGAGCACGACATCGTACTCGCCGGCGAGGCCCGCCATGACCTGCGAGACGCGCGCGTCGCGCGCGCGGGCGAGCTTCTCCACGCGCTCGAGCAGCGCGACCTTGCCGTTGGCGTCGAGCGAGGCGAGCGGGTCGGCAGGCAGGTACAGGCCGTGGCCGCTGGCGCTCGAGAGCTTGCTGCCGACCTTTACGCGTCCGCGTCCGGCCGAGGCAATGCTGCGCGTGGCGGCAGCCGCGTCCTTGAGCGCGACCTCAGAGATGTCGTCCGAGTACGCGAAAGCGGTGCGATCACCCACGATGGCGCGCACCCCGACGCCCTGATCGATCGAGAACGACCCCGATTTGACGATGCCTTCCTCGAGACTCCACGCTTCGCTGCGCGTGTACTGGAAGTACAGGTCGGCATAGTCCACCCGGTGCGTGAAGATGTCGCCGAGCGCGCGTTGCAGGTGGCTTTCGTCGAGGCCATACGGCGTGAGCAGGAGCTCGCGCGCCGTGGCCAGGTTCTGGATGCCGGTGTCGATGATTTTCATGCGGTGTCAGGCCAAGGAAAGGTATTCGGTGGATGAGGGCGAATATGGGAGCCAGTTGGGGGCGAAAGCCCGGAAATCAACCTCGCAGCACGCGGTGCCGCCACGCGGGCAGGCTCTCGCGCACACTCGCCAGCCGTGCGGGATCGATGTCGCCGACGACCACGCCGGCGCCTTGCGTTTCACGCTGGGCGACGATATCGCCCCAAGGGTCGATCAGCATGGAGTGTCCCCAGGTGCGCCGCCCGTTCTCGTGGTGGCCGCCCTGCGCGGACGCCAGCACGTAGCACTGGTTCTCGATGGCGCGCGCACGCAGCAGCAATTCCCAGTGCGCACGGCCCGTGGTGTAGGTAAAGGCGGCCGGCACCACCACGAGCGTACAGTCGCCCATGGCGCGGTACAACTCGGGAAAACGCAGGTCGTAGCACACCGACAGGCCCACGCGGCCAAATGGCGCTTCGAAGGTGCGTACCGCCTCGCCGGGGCGAATCGTGCGCGCCTCGTCGTAGGCCTCGTCGCCCTTGACGAAGTTGAACAGGTGGATCTTGTCGTAGCGCGCGGCCGGTGCGCCGTGCGGATCGAACACGAGCGTGGTGTTGAGCACGCGCTCCGGTTCCGGCGCGGCCAGCGGCAGCGTGCCGCCAATGAGCCAGACGCCGTGGCGGCGGGCCGTTTGCGACAGGAAGTCCTGGATCGGCCCGCTGCCCGGCGTTTCGCGCAAGGCAAGCTTGTCCGTGTCGCGCTGCCCCATGTAGCAGAAGTACTCGGGCAGCAGCACCAGTTGCGCGCCGGCGTGAGCCGCCTCGGCGACCAGACGGGCGGCTTCGGCCAGATTGCGCCCAACGTCGGGCGCGCTCACCATTTGCACGGCAGCCACGCGCACGGGCGCGGCCGGGAACTGGGCGGACTGTATTTCGGTACTCGTCATTTCTGGGCGAATCGGGCTCGATTTGAGACGGATATGGGCGGGCGGGAGCGGGCGGCGGCAGGCGCGGCAAAGGCGCTCAATTGCCGCGCATGCCGAGCGATCGCGCGCGGTCTTGCGTCTGCGGCCGGGTCTCCGGCGTTGTTTCGATCTTACTCTTATTGTCGCTTCCCTGTCCGATGACCGGATTGTCCCAGGAACCGGTCACGTGATACCGGCTCGAGAGCGTGCGCGAGAGCTGATCGCCCAGCGCCAGTTGCGCAAAGAAGGAGCCGATGCCCAGCGCCGGGTTGATGATTGCCCACGCAAGCGAGGCCGACGCCGCGTTGATCTTCGGCAACACCAGCACGTTCAGATCCTGCGTCTCGCGCGCGAGGTCGGTGTGGCCGTCGATCTTGATGGTGGCCGCGTTGGCGTTGATGGTCAGGTCGTTCGTCGTGGCCACGCCGGCCTGCATGGTGGCGTTGCCGTCGATGCTGTCGAACGGCAGGCCGCTGCCGATCACGCTGTTGAAGTCGAACGTGATGATCTTGGTGAGCGTCTGCAGCGAGAGCACGCCCAGCAGCTTCGCGAGCCCCGGGTCCGCTTTCAGGATCTGTCCGCGCCGCAGATCGACCTTCACGCGCCCGCCGAGCGTCGGATAGTCGATGGCATCGGGCCCGCCGCGCCAGCCGAAGCGGCCCGACACCGTGCCCGAGCCGTCCTTGAGCGTCTTGGGCAGCCCCAGCCGGTCGAGCAGGCCGCCCGCGTCCTTCACGTCGAGATTGAAGTCGAGCACTGTACGGCGCGGCACGTCCTCGTTGCTGCCGGCGGCCGCCGCGCGCCGCCGCGACGTGCGCCAGTTGCCGCTCACGTCCAGCGTGGCGGCGTTGTTGCTCAGCTGCAGTTTCGTGAGCTGCCAGACGGGCACGCCGTCCTCGACGTCGTTGTGCGCGTTGAGCGTGAGCTTGCCCAGCGGCTTGTCGCGCAGCACGAAATCGTTCGCGACGAGGTCGATGGCGGGGAATTCATCGCTCGGCTCGTCGAGCACCTGCGTGAGAACGTCCTCGCCGTGCTCTTCGCGCGGGATGACGAGCTTCGCGAGCCGCGCGCGAATCGCTCCCGACGGACTCTTCGCGTCGGGCGCATGCCACTCGGCGAAGCCGGACACCAGATCGGACGCGAGGCTGACCTGCCAGTCGCGATCGTTGCGCTGCGCGCCGACGACGAACTCCGGCCACAGGCGCGACATCAGGCGCACCTGCCTCGCGTGCAGCGCGAGGCGCGTGGGAATGTAAGGCGTGAGCGCGCCGAATTCGTCACGCGCGGCCGCGGCGGTGGCGGCCGGTGCGGGCGGCGTGCCTTGCGTGCCGGGCGTGACGGCGGCGCTATCGAGCGAGGCAATCACGCTGCGCCAGGCGTCCACGTCGAGCGTGTCGAACTGTGCGGCCGCCTGCACGCCTTCGCGCGGGGCCGGCACCGGCTGATTGACGCCGATGCCGCCGCGCAGCACGTCGACGCGCGTTCCGATGCGCTGCTGCACGTAGTTGGCCTGCACGCTGCCGATGGCGAATTCGAGCGTATCGATGCGGCGCCCGCCGGGGTTCGGCTGGGGCCGCAGCGTGAAGCGTGCGGGCAGGGACGTCTCCGCACTCTTGCCGAGCGGCGCCGGCAGATTGACGGCGAGGCCGGCGAGCGTCGATTGCACGGCCACTTCCGTCATGCCCTGGCGCACCGCGACCGTCGCGGTGTACGGCGTGCTGCCCGTCATGCGCTTGGCGAGCTGCGCGAGCGAGGCGTTCTCGCGGTTCTCGCGCAGTCCTTGCGCGCTCATCGTGCCGCTGATGTTCAGCGCGATGGTGCCGTCGTCGCGACTGCCGCCCGAGGCGCGCACCTCGCCGCCGAGGAACGTGCCGCGCAGGTTGTCGAGCGAGATGCCACGCTCGGTGAACGCGAGTTCGCCGTCCACGGCGCCGAACGTGGGCAGGCCGCCGAGCAGCGTCACGTCGTTGCGCAGGAAGCGCGCGCGTCCGGTGACCTTCGAGCGGTCGGTGTGCTCGAGCGGCATGGACAACTGCATGGCGAGCTGTGTGGTGCCGCTCGCCCGCGTCTCGTCGGTGAAGTCGCCGATCCAGTGGCCTACCGGGCTGCTGTTGAGGTACTTCACGAAATCGGCCGCGGGCCCCTTGGCGTCGCCCTTGAGCGTGAGCGTCGAATCGTCCTGACCGATGTTGCTGATATCGCCGAGCACCTGCGTGAGCGTCACGCCGAAGACCGTGCCGGAGTCGATGGCGATGTGCAGCTTGTCCGCGTCGAAGCGCAGGTTGCCGCGCACCTTCTCGAACGAGGGCCAGACTTCCGTATGGCCGGGACGCAGCGGCGAGGGGTTGAACGTCACGTCGACGAGCGGAATGTCGACGTTGAACCTGCCGCCGCCCTTGCCGTAGGGGAAGTCCTCGAGGTCGCCCTGCACGGCGAACGGCGCGTTTTGCACCGTGCCGGCGAGCAGTGCGCGCTGCAGATAGTCGCGCACGCCGGCGCCGATGTCGGTCGGCAAATAGCGCGGCACCGCATTGGCATTCGCGCGCGCGATGTTGCCCTTCAGGTCGACGATGCCGTTGCCCTTGCCGCCGTTGTGCCAGGTGCCGCTCACGTCGCCCGCGAGTTCGGCGTTCTGCACATGCAGCGCATCGATACGCACCTGCACGTTGGCCGGCGCATCGCGCCGGGCCGCGGAACGCGACACGCGCCACGACGTGCGCGCGCTCAGCGTGTCGAGATCGATGCGCGGCTGGTCGAAGCGGCCGGGAAAGTCCAGCGTGGCATTCCTTGCGTCGAGCGTCAGAGCGCCGCGCGTCTGGTCGGCATCCACGTGGCCGCTCAGGTTCGAGAAGCCGGGGCGCCCGGCGTTTGGCGCGCCGGGTTGCGCCGGCGGGCGCTGACTGGCCTGGCTGTCGATGCCGAGGCCCTCGAAGTCGGCCACCACGCGGTACCGGTCGCGCTCGGGCGGCAACTGCTTGAGCCCCGGCAGGTCGCGCCAGTTGCCCGATCCATGCGGCTTGGGCGCCTGGTAGCTGAGATCGAAGTTGGCGAGGCGGCCGCGCGGGCGGAAGCTGGCGAGCGTCTCGCGGGTCTGGGCGTCGATCGGCAGCGACGGCACGAGCGCCATCGCCGCGCCGATGTCGAAGCGCTGGCCGGCGAGCGTCATGCGCTGGCCATGCTCCTGCGAGCCGGGGGCATAGCTGCCCCGGAGGTCCGGCACGTCGAGCGTGGGACGGCCGGCGGCCTGCAGCGTCAGGTCGCGCGCGCGCAGGTTCCAGCCCGCGTCGGCCTGGGCGCCGGCGCGCGTGAGATCGATGCGCCCGCCGGTGGCGTCGAACGTGAGCGGCGGCAGATCGTCCGCCAATTGCACCGACGTGTTCTCGCCGGCCGCGCGCAGCGTGGCGCCGATGAGCGCGCCGCTGTCGAAATCGACCCAGGCGCGAGCGGCGACACGCCCGCGCGAATCCTTGCCCGGCAGATCGACGTAGCGCGCCAGCGCGCTCAGATCGAGCGTGCCGAGCTCGGCGTAGACCTGTCCGCGCCAGCGCTCGACTTCGCCGGGGCGCGTGAACAGCGGGCTCGTAAAGCGCGCCCGGATGTCGAGCGGCGCGACCATGCCGGCCGGCGGCGTGGCCTGCAAGCCAAATCGATGCTCGAAGCCGCGATTGCGCAGCATGGCGTTCACTTGCGTGACGACGAGCTCGGGCACGTCGCGCGTGGCGTCGCGCCAGCGCACCGTGCCGCCGCGAACGACGACGCGCGCCTGACGCATCAGCCAGTCGGCGGCCTGCGTGTTCGACGCGCCGGTGTTGCCGCTGATGGGCAATCCCGCCACGAGCACCGAGCCGTCGGCCAGACGCTCGACCGTCAGGTCCGGCTGATACAGCGTGAGGTCGGACAGGCGCAGATCCAAATGGAGCAGGCTTGTCCACGAGAGCACGGCGTCGAGCCGGTGCAGTGTGAGTCCCGGATCGGCCGGCGGCGGGGCGCCCGGCGGAGCATAGGCGACGGCGGCGTTCGCCGTATCGCCGGAATGGCGCGCGTTGCCCGCAGCGGACGCCGACGCATCGGCACGGCTCGCGGGCACCGCCACGCGCGCGAGCGGGTGCGCCTTGGGCTTCGGGTCCGGCGCGGCGCGCGCCACGCGCACGTCTTCGAGCGTCAGATACGGATGCCAGCCACGCCAGACGGCGTCGACGCGGCCGATGGTCACGGGCAGGCCGATGGCGCGCGTGGCCGCCGCTTCGATTTGCGGGCGGTAGTCGGCAACACGCGGGAGGATCACGTACCGGGTCGCGAGGACGACGGCACCAAGTCCGAAATAGACGATGACGACGAGCGCCAGCAGCCATTCCAGGGCCAGGCGCAGGCCACGCGGCAGTGACGAGAACCAGGACCGGGTCGCAGTGGGCGAGGCGGGCGGCTTACGGTCGGTCATGCTGCGCGTCTACGAGGGAATGTGGTAGTTTCTGTGGCAAAGACTGTAACACAAGCCCAGTGCCGCCCGAGCGGCCGGCCGTCGCGCAAACAGACGGGGGATCGGGTGTCTGATCGCGCGCAGGTAAGCCTGTGAAAGCTCGCGAAAGCCGCCGGGCCACCGAAGGGGCGAGGGCGGATGAGGGTGGAGGAGCGTGGACGACGGCGGCCAACGCCGGCGCGAACGAACCTCCTCGCACGCCGCGCTTGCATGGCATGCCGGACCGCCGTCGTTCGCGCCGTCGTTCGCACCGTCGTTCGCACCGTCTGGCGCCGCAGGCCCTGGTGCCGCAGGCGCGTTCCGGCTTGGGTTTCGGTCTTGCCGACAGACATCGCGTCTCCTCATTCCCTGTGCTGACCGGAAGCCCGCCCGTGAGTTCACCCGAAGACCCCATCGACATCACGTCCTACTCGCGTTACGCCGCGCGCATGCTGGCGAGTCGCCCCGCGCTGGCCGAAGCGCTGCCGACACTGGCCGAGCATCCGGTGGACGCCCGCTGGCTCGCCCGCCGCTTCGAGGCCATCACCGGCGCCACGCTCACGGCGCTCATGCCGCCCACGCCGCCCACGTCACCTGAACAGCCCCCGGGCGTGCCGGGCCTGGACGAGGCCGGGCTGGCACGCGCGCTGCGCGTGTTGCGTGCCGAGGCGATCTGCACCGTCATGCAGCGCGATCTGGACGGACGCGCCGAACTCTCCGAAGTCACCGAGGCGATGACGGCGCTCGCCGAGTTTGCCGTGCGGGCGGGCATCGCGGTGCTCTCGCGCGAACTGGAGGCGATTCACGGCGTGCCGCGCAATGCCGAAGGCGAGCGGCAGACGCTGGGTGTGGTGGGCATGGGCAAGCTCGGCGGGCGCGAACTGAACGTCTCTTCGGACATCGATCTGATCTTCCTTTATGAAGACGACGGCGACACCTGCGCGCCGGACGGCGCCGATGCGGCCGAGGCGAGCCGGATTCGCCCGCTCTCCAATCACGAATTCTTCACGAAGCTCGGTCGCAAGCTGATTGGCCTGATTTCGGAGCTCACGCCCGACGGCTATGTGTTTCGGGTGGACATGCGTCTGCGCCCGAACGGCGATTCCGGCCCGCTCGTGTGCAGCCTGCCCATGCTCGAAGAGTACTTCTATGTGCAGGGGCGCGAGTGGGAGCGCTATGCGTGGATCAAGGGACGGCTGGTCTCGGAGGTGGCGAGCGAGCCGGGCAAGCGCATCGAGCGATTGCTGGCTTCGCTGGTGCAGCCGTTCGTCTTCCGTCGCTATCTCGATTACGGCGTGATCGGAGCAATTCGCGCGCTGCACGAGCAGATTCGCCATGAGGCCGAACGGCGGGCGCGTGCCAAGCCGGCGCGCATCAACGACATCAAGCTAGGCCGCGGAGGCATTCGCGAAGTCGAGTTCTCCGCGCAGGTGTTTCAGCTGATCCGGGGCGGGCAGGAGCCCGAGCTGCGTGTGCGGCCGACGCTCGCCGTGCTCGGCGTAGCGGCCCGGCGCGGCTGGCTCGCGCAGCACGTGGCGGATCAGTTAAGCCACGCCTACGTCTTTCTGCGCAAACTGGAGCACCGTATCCAGTATCTCGACGACGCGCAGACGCACATCCTGCCCGCGCCCGGCGACGACCGTCTCGCCGTGGCGCGTGCCATGGGCTTTGCGGACGAGGCGACGTTCATGACCGTGCTCGATGAGCACCGCGAGTTCGTGGCCGCGCAGTTCGATGAGATCTTCGCCGACAAGGCGAACGGCAACGGACAGAAGGGCGGCCGGGCGTCGACCGGCGCGGGCGATTGTGAGTGCCCGCCCGAATTGTGGAGCGAATGCCTCGCCGACGAGGCGCAGACCGGCGATCTGGGCAACCAGCTCACGCGCCTGGGCTTCACCGATGCCGAGGGTGCGCTCGAGCGGCTGCGCGCCGTGTGGACGTCCTCGCGCTACAAGGCGCTCGGCGAGCAGAGCCGGCGGCGTTTCGATCAGCTCGTGCAGCGCGCCGTGGAGGGCGCGGCGGGCACCGGCGAAGCGGACGCCGTGCTCGCGCGCATGCTCGATCTGCTCTCGAGCATCAGCCGTCGCAGCTCGTACCTCGCGCTGCTCACCGAATATCCGCGCGCACTCGAGCGCGTGGTCAAGGTACTGGCCGGCTCGCGCTGGGCGGCGGGCTACCTGATCAGCCACCCGCAACTGCTCGACGAATTGCTCGACGACGAAGCGCTCGCCGCGCCGTTCGACTGGCCGGCGTTCAAGACGCAACTGCTGCTGAGCCTGAACGCCGCCGGCGCGGCCGGCAACGTGGAAGTGCAGATGGACATCCTGCGTCGCGCTCACCACGCCGAAGTGTTCCGGATTCTGCTGCTCGATCTGCAGGGCGCGCTGTCGGTCGAAGCGATCGGCGACCGGCTCTCGGAGCTGGCCGACATCATCGTCGACGTGACCATCTCGACGGTGTGGCCGCACGTGGCGACGCGCCACCGTGAAGTGCCGCGCTTTTCCGTCATCGCTTACGGCAAGCTTGGCGGCAAGGAGCTCGGCTACGCGTCCGATCTGGATCTGATCTTCCTGTACGACGATGACGACGAGCGCGCGCCGGACGCCTACGCCGCACTCGCCCGCCGCTTCGTGACGTGGCTCACGACGCACACGGGCGCCGGCATGTTGTTCGACGTCGACCTTCGCTTGCGACCCAACGGCCTGTCGGGCCTGCTGGTGACGAACATCCAGAGTTTCCGTCAGTATCAGTTCCGCGAGGGCAATGCCAACACCGCGTGGGTGTGGGAGCATCAGGCGCTCACGCGCGCGCGTTTCTGCGCGGGGGACGAGGCCATCGGGGCGGCGTTCGAGAGCATTCGCGCGCAGGTGCTCGCCACGCCGCGCGAAGCGGGGCCGCTCGCGCAGGAAATCGTGGCGATGCGTCGCAAGGTGCTCGAGGGGCATCCGAATCCGACGGCGCTGTTCGACCTCAAGCACGATCGCGGCGGCATGGTCGACATCGAATTCACGGTGCAGTATCTGGTGCTGCTGCATTCGGGCGCGCACCCGGCGCTGCTCCGCAATGCGGGCAATATCGCGCTGTTGCGCGAAGCGGCGCAGTTGGGGCTCATCGACGCGAAGCTCGCCGAGGACGCCGCGGCCGCATATCGCACGTACCGCAAGCGTCAGCACAAGCTGCGGCTCGATGGGGTGGAGGCGGCGCGCGTGCCGGCCGATCAGGTCGCCGCCGAACGCGACGCGGTCGTCGCGCTATGGGATTCCGTGTTCGCGGACGCCGGGCCGGTGTAACGGCGGCCGCGGTTCAGAGCGCGAGCATCTCGCGCGCGTGCTTGCGCGTGGTCGCCGTGATTTCGACGCCGCCGAGCATGCGCGCGATCTCCTCGACGCGTTCCGTGCGACCGAGCGGCTCGATCTCGCTCATGGTCGTATCGCCGTCGCTGCGCTTCTTCACGCGCAGGTGCTGATGGCCCAGGGCCGCCACTTGCGGCAGGTGGGTCACGCACAGGACCTGCCGCCCCTGCCCCAACTCGCGCAGCAGGCGGCCCACGACCTCGGCAACCGCGCCGCCGATGCCGGAATCGACTTCGTCGAAAATCAGCGTCGGCGTGAGGCTGGCGCTGCTCGCGATCACCTGCAGCGCCAGACTGATGCGCGCGAGTTCGCCGCCGGAGGCCACCTTCGCCAGTGGCCGCGTCGGCACGCCGGGGTGGCCGGCGACGAGAAACTCGACCGTCTCCAGGCCGAAAGACTGCGCCTCGCCGGCCGGATGGAGGGCCACTTCGAAGCGGCCGCCCGGCATCGAGAGATCCTGCATCGCGCGCGTGACTTCGCGCGAGAGCGACGCCGCGGCCTGTGCGCGCGCCTTCGAGAGCGCCCCGGCGAGCTCGAGGTAGGCGGTGTGCGCGGCGTCGGCGGCGGCCTGCATTGCCGCCGTGTCCTGTGACGCCGTAAGTTCTTCGAGCTGCGCGCGCCGCTCAGCCAGTTCGGCCGGCAATTGCTCGGGCGTCACCCGGAACTTGCGCGCGGCCGAGTGCAGCGCATCGAGCCGCTGCTCGACCACGGCCAGACGCTCCGGGTCGAGGTCGATGCGTTGCGCATAGTGCGTGAGCGAATGCACGGCCTCGCGCAACTGAATTTCGGCGGGTTCGAGCGCGGCCAGCGCGTCGGCGAGTCCGGCGTCGATCTCCGCCAGCTCGCGAATCTGATGCACGACGTGGCCGAGCGACGGCACGATGGCGCCATCGGCCTCGGCGAGCGCGTCGAGCGCGCCCTGAACGCCGTTGATGAGGCTCGCGGCGTGGGACAGGCGGCGGTGCTCGGCGCTCACCTCGTCCCACTCGCCCTCCTGCGGCGCGAGCTTGTCGAGTTCGGCCGTCTGCCATTCGAGGCGCTCGCGCTCCAACTGCAGTTCGCGGTCGCGCCCGTGCGCCTGCTCGCAACGCTTGACCAGCCGGCGCCATTCCTTGTGCGCCGCGGCCGTGTCGGCCGCCAGTGTGGCCGCGCCGGCATGCGAGTCGAGCAGGCGGCGCTGCGCGTCGGGGCGTAGCAACTGCTGGTGAGCGTGCTGGCCGTGAATGTCGACCAGCATGTCGCCGAGCTCGCGCAGCTGCGCGAGCGTGGCCGGGGTACCGTTGATGAAGGCGCGCGAGCGGCCGCTGGCGTCGAGCACGCGGCGCAGCAGCACGCCGCCGTGCTCCTCGAGCGAGAGGGCTTGCGCCTGCAACCAGGCTTCGAGATCGGGACGGGCGGTGGCGTCGGCGGCGAATTCGGCGGTGATGTCGGCACGGGGCTGCCCCGTGCGCACCATGCTGGCGTCGCCGCGCTCACCCAGGGCCAGCGCGAGCGCGTCGATCAGGATCGACTTGCCCGCGCCGGTCTCGCCGGAAAACACGGTGAAGCCGGCGGAGAACTCCAGGTCGAGACGATCGACGATCACGAAATCGCGAATCGAGAGACTGCGTAGCATGAGGTGTCGAAGAAGGCGTGGGTCAGTTCTGCGGCGTATCTTCGTCGGAGATATGCTCGTTCCAGTGCAGCTTGCGGCGCAGCGTGGCGTAGTAGTTGTAGCCGACCGGATGCAGGAACGTTACCTGATGCTCGGAGCGGCTCACCAGGATCTGGTCGCCCTGACGCAATTCGGCAAACGACTGCATATCGAAATTGGCGCCGACCTCGCGCCCGCCCGTGATCGTGATGACGATGTCGCTGGAGTCGGGCAGCACGATCGGGCGGTTCGACAGCGCGTGCGGCGCGATCGGCACGAGCACCACGCCGCCCAGGCGCGGATGCAGGATCGGGCCGGTGGCCGAGAGTGCATAGGCGGTCGAGCCGGTCGGGGTGGCGACGATCAGGCCGTCCGAGCGCTGCTTGTACATGAAGCGGCCGTCGACGTCCACGCGCAGCTCGACCATGCCCGAGATGCCGGAACGGTTCACGACCACGTCGTTGAAGGCGAGGGTGTCGTAGAGCGTCTTGCCGTCGCGCTCGATGCGCGCGGCGAGCAGCGTGCGCTGCTCCGCTTCGAAATGCCCTTCGAGCATGGCCGGCACGACCTGACGCATGTCGTCGAGCGGAATATCGGTGATGAAGCCGACGCGCCCGTGGTTCACGCCGATGAGCGGCACCTTCGACGCGGCGAGCTGGCGGCCGACGCCGAGCATCGTGCCGTCGCCGCCCACCACCACGGCCACATCGGCGCTCGTGCCGATCTCGAGGATGTCGAGCGTGCCGTACCGGTCGGCGGCAGTGCCGATGTTGCGCGCGGTATCGCGCTCGAACACCACGTGATGCCCGCGCTGGGCAATGCATGCCGCCAGCGTGAGCAATGGCTCGGCAACACCGTCGGCATGGTATTTCCCGACGAGCGCTACGGTCTTGAAAGGGCTCCCTGTTTTCATGCCGCCATTACACCATAAGTCGATGACAGCAACCATTGGCAAGCGCGCCACACCGAGGGCCCGGTTCCGGGGGTGACGCACGCCGCGTATGCATATTTCGCGTTACAATTTTTGCCATGCTAGATCAACGTGCGCAAACCCTCCTCAAGACCCTGATCGAACGGTACATCGAAGATGGCCAACCGGTCGGCTCGCGCACGCTTTCTCGCTACTCGGGACTCGACCTGTCGCCGGCCACGATCCGCAACGTGATGGTCGACCTGGAGGCGCTCGGTTTCGTGTCGAGCCCCCATACATCGGCCGGGCGCGTGCCCACGCCGCGAGCCTACCGGCTGTTCGTCGACACCATGCTCACGGTGCGCCCGCTCGAGGAAGCCGTGCATCAGCTCGCGTCGCAGGTGCAGAACCGCCTGCAGCCGGCCGGCCCCCAGCAACTGGTCGCTTCGGCCGCGCAGGTGCTCTCGAACCTGTCCCAGTTCGCGGGCGTGGTGCTTACGCCGCGCCGCAGCCAGACCTTCCGGCAAATCGAATTCCTGCGCCTGTCCGACAAGCGGGTGCTGCTGATCATCGTCACGCCCGAAGGCGACGTGCAGAACCGCATCATCCTGACCGAGAAGGACTATTCGCCGGCACAACTGGTCGAGGCGGCGAACTACCTGAACGCCCACTTCGGCGGCCACAGTTTCGACGATGTGCGCGCTTACTTGCGCGGCGAGCTTGACGCCTTGCGCTCTGACATGAGCGCGCTCATGCAGGCCGCCGTCGAGGCAGGCTCCGACGCCATGGCCGACACCACGCGCGAGAGCGTGCTCATCTCGGGCGAGCGCAACCTGCTCGGCGTGGAGGACCTGTCGTCGAACATGGAGCGGCTGCGCAAGCTTTTCGACGTCTTCGAGTCCAAAACGAGCCTGTTGCAGTTGCTCGACGTCTCGAGCCGTGCGCAAGGCGTGCAGATCTTCATTGGCGGCGAATCGAGCCTGGTGCCGATCGAGGAGATGACGGTCATCACCGCGCCCTACGAAGTCGACGGCGAAGTCGTCGGCACGCTCGGCGTGATCGGTCCGACGCGCATGGCTTACGAGCGCGTGATTCCCATCGTCGACATCACCGCCAAGCTGCTGTCGAACGCGCTCAGCCAGCATTGAGACGCCGCGCCCGGCGGCTCCCTTCCGGTTACATCCCCGTAGCATTCCCTTACACGCTGTCACATACGGCGGGCTTAGGCTCGAAGTGTCACTCGTGGTGAGCTGAAGCGGGGCGCGAAGCGGTGTTCCGAGACCGGCGTTCCTGGCGGCACCCCGACGGCGGCCGACGCGATGGCGGCCGCCGAAAGATTCGGACAGAGCGACGAGATGGCGCGCCCGCCAACGCATGCCGCGTTCGGCGTCATGGGTGTGATCGATGTGATGGCCCGGAGTGGCCCGGAGTCTTTATGAAACCCCTCATTTCCTGGCGGACGGTGGTTCGCTATCTCGGCGTCGGGCTCGCGTTGGGAGCCCTGGGCGCGGCCGGCGTTCCGGCGCTCGCACAGGCACAGAGCGCGGACCCGCCGAGCCGGGTCGCGCGTCTGAACGAGTTTGCCGGCACCGTGACCTACGCCCCGGCCGGCACCAACGATTGGCGTTATGCCGATCGCAACCGGCCGCTCACCACGGGCGACGCCGTGTGGGTCGAGCGCAACAGCCGCGCGGAAATGCACGTGGGCGGCACGGCCGTGCGCATGGGGCCCGCCACCAGCGTCGCGCTCTCGGCCGTCACCGACGAGAATGTGCAACTGAACGTAACGCAGGGCACCCTTGGCGTTCGCCTGCGCAGCTATGACCCGAACCAGCCCTACGAGATCGATACGCCGAATCTGGCGTTCGTGCCGCAGCAGGCCGGGGAATACCGCGTGGACGTCGACCCGAATGGCGTGACCACGGTCAGCGTCTGGCGCGGAGCGGGCACGGCGTATGGGCAGGGCGCGTCGGTGCCGCTGCAGCAGGGGCAGCGCGTGGCCTTCGTCGGGCAGAACCTCACGCAGCAACCGAGCGGGCCGCTCGTTGCCGACACGTTCGATCAGTGGATGCGCGAGCGCGATGCCCGGGAGGACGCATCCGTGTCCGCGCGCTACGTGCCGCGGGACATGACGGGCTTCGAAAGCCTGGACGACTACGGCCAATGGCAGGAGACGCCGACCTACGGCGCCGTGTGGGTGCCTTCCAACGTACCCTCGGGCTGGGCGCCGTATCGGACGGGACACTGGGTCTGGGTCGACCCGTGGGGCTGGACGTGGATCGACGACGCACCCTGGGGCTTCGCGCCGTATCACTACGGCCGCTGGGCATATGTCGACGCGCGCTGGTGCTGGGTGCCGGGGCCGGCCGCCGTGCGACCCGTGTACGCGCCGGCGCTGGTCGGCTGGGTTGGCGGCAGCAGCGGCGGCAATGCGTGGGGCGTGGCGTTTGCGGCGGGCGGCGTGGGCCTCGCCTGGTTCGCGCTGGGTCCGCACGACCCGTATCGTCCGGCCTATCACGCGAGCTCGGCGTACATCACCAACATCAATCGCTCCGCGATCGTCAAGACGACCAACATTACCAACATCAACGTCAATAACGTGTACGTGAACCGGAACGTTCGCGGCGCCGTGTCGACGCTGCCGGCGCAGGCGTTCGTGCAGGGGCGTCCGGTGGGGGCGCCCGCGGCGTTGGCCGCACCGCGTCAGGGACAGGGCTGGCGCGTGGGCAACACGCCGGGCGTGGCGCCTGTGCAGCAGAGCCTCGTCGGCAGCAGTCGTCCCGCGACGGGCGCGCCGCCGGCCGGGGTGTTCAACCGCCAGGTGCTCGCCACGCGCGCGCCGGCCGTTCGCGCGATGACGTCGCGCGAATTGACGAGCAACCTGCATCCCGTGCCCAACGCCGGCGGGACGCCGCTGGCATTCGGCGCGAACGGGCGGCAGGGACGGGACAATCCGGCCGGTCGGGCCAATGCCGCCAACGGCACCGTGCCAGCCCGCGTGCAACCTCGCGTGATGGTCGTCAGTACTCGCACGCCGGTGGGCGCGCCGATCAGCGGTGATGGTGAGAACCGCGCCACGGAACCCGCCCGGGCTGCCCGAGGGGCGACGGGGGCAGCGTCGGCGCAAGGCGGTCTGCCGCCAACGGGCGCGGCGCCGTCCGCGCACGGCGTGCCGCAGGCGCCCCAGCCGGGACGTAGCGTGCCGCATCCGCCGGCCGCCGCGACGCCGGCGCAGCCCTCGTCGACGATGCAGTCTCCGGCACGAGGCGAGGCGCCGCAAGGCCTGATGCAACCGGGCCACGACGCCGCGCAGCGCGACATGCAGATGCGCCGCCGGGCGCCGCAATCTCCGGAATCACCGCAATCGCCGCAGTCTCCGGGCGCCGCGCGTTCGGCGCGTCAGGTGCCGAACGCCCCCAACACGCCGAACGAAGGCGAGCCGGCGCGCCGGGCGCAGCAGTGGCAGACTCGCCCCGAGCCGTCCGTGCCACAGGGGCAGTCGGCGGCGCCGGTACGCCCGCGACCGCAGTACGAGCGAGCGCCAGTACACCCGGAGTCCGGTCCGCAGTCTCGTCCCGAGCGTCGTCCGGAAACCCCGCCCATGCCAAGTCCGCAGCCGCAGACCGAGCGCGCGCAGTCGCGCCCGGCGTTGCCGGCTGCGCCGCAAGCACGTCCGCAACCTCATCCGGAACCGCAGCCCGCGCCGCAAGCGCGTCCGCAGCCACAGCCCGAACGTCCGCAGGCTGCACCGCATCCCCAGCCGCAGGAACGCCCGCATCCCCAGCCGGCGCCGCGCGAGAACCGTCAGAACCATACTGAGGGCTCGCGGGCACCGGCGCACGACGAGCGCTCGTCCGTCGCCCATCGCCCGTCGCACGAAGGCGTTCCCCCACGCGGCTGACATCCCGCCGCGAAGGCCGGCCTCCCTGCGGCCTCACTGCCTCGCTGCGCCGCTGCCCCGCCGCCTCGCGTCGCGGGTGGGCGTGCGAGCGAGGGGGCCCGCCGTGGCGCGAACATTCGCGCCACCGTGCCACCGTGCCGTCGCTGCGCCTCCGGAAGCGCGCCGGGTTTGCGGTAAAGTACGTTTCATGCGCTTCGATCCCGAACCCATTTCGCATGGCCAGACCGGCAAGACTGCCGTTCTGCTGATCAACCTCGGCACGCCCGATGAGCCACGCCCCGCGGCGGTGCGCCGCTACCTGCGCGAATTCCTGTCGGACCCGCGCGTCGTGGAGATCCCGCCATGGGTGTGGCAACCGCTGCTGCGTCTGGTGATCCTGCCGTTGCGCTCGCGCCAGTCCGCACAGAAGTATGCGACGGTGTGGACGCGCGAAGGCTCGCCGCTCAAGGTCAACACCGAATACCAGACGAACGCGCTGCGCGCACTGTTGCACGCGAACGACTACGACGTCGTGGTGGACTACGCCATGCGCTACGGCAACCCGTCGATTCCCGACCGGATCCGCGCGCTGCGTCAGAGCGGCGTGGAGCGAATCCTCGTCCTGCCGCTTTATCCGCAGTACTCGAGCAGTACGACGGCCACCGCCTGTGACACCGTTTTCCGCGTGCTCGGCCGATTGCGCAACCAGCCGGACGTGCGCACGGTGCGCGACTACCACGACCATCCCGCTTATATCGAGGCGCTGCGCCAGCAAGTCGAGGGCTATTGGCAGCAGCACGGCCGGCCCGACTTCGCGGCGGGCGAGCGCCTGTTGCTGAGCTTTCACGGCGTGCCGCGCCGCACACTGGACCTGGGCGACCCCTATCACGACCAGTGCGTGCGCACGGCGCGTTTGCTGGGCGCCGCGCTCGGGCTGGACGAGACGACTTGCCGGCTCACCTTCCAGTCGCGCTTTGGCAAGGCCGAATGGCTTCAGCCGTACACCGCGCCCACGCTCGAAGAATTGGGCCGGGGCGGCACGCCGCGCGTGGACGTGTTCTGCCCGGGCTTCACGTCGGACTGCCTCGAGACCCTCGAGGAAATCAACATGGAAGGCCGTCACGCCTATCTGTCCGCGGGCGGCAAGGCGTTCCACTTCATTGCCTGCCTAAACGGCGCGAGCGCCTGGATCACCGCGCTCGGCGAGATCGCGGCGCGCCACCTGCAGGGCTGGCCGGTGCTCTCGCCCGAAGGGACGGCCGAAGCCGCGGCCGCTGCGGCTGCCTCGACACGTCAGCGTCAGGCGGCGGCCGTGGCTGCCTTCGACGAAGCGGCCGCCGCCGCGGCCTCGGCGGCCCAGGCCCACCCAGGAGCCGGCGCATGACGATCAAGATAGACGATTCGCCGCAGGCCGCCACGCGCATCGACAAATGGCTGTGGGCGGCGCGCTTTTTCAAGACGCGCTCGCTCGCCACGCAGGCCGTCGACCGTGGCCGCGTGCTGTGCAACGATGCGCGCATCAAGCCCGCGCGCGACGTGCATCCGGGCGATCTCCTGTTAGTGGACAACGGCAGCACACGGTGGGAAGTGCGCGTGAAGGCCATTGCGGAGGTGCGAGGCCCGGCGTCGGTCGCGCAGTCGCTCTACGAGGAGACGCAGGCGAGCGTTCGCGCGCGCGCCGAGGAAAGCGAGCGCCGGCGCCTCTTCCAGGAACCGGCCGCGCAGATGCACGGCCGCCCGACCAAACGGGATCGCCGCCGCCTGGGCGGTCTCGGCGAATAGCCGCCCGCACCCTTCTCCGGTTTTCTTCGGCCTTCCGCCTTTTCCTGCTTTCTTCTGCTTTTTTCTACCTTGTCCTGCCCTTTCCTGCCTTTTTTGTCTTCTCCAGTTTTTCGTGGCCAAAATGGACGCCGCCGCCGGGCCGAGGCGCGGCGGCGGGCGTATGAGGGCGCGCAAACAACACGCCTCGCGAAGACGAGACGGCCGGGACGCCTGCACGGGGTGGCAAGCGGCGTAGTCCCGGGGCGATCAGTGCGAGGGAATTCCGGAATTGGACGAGTGCGACGGCATGCCCGGCATTTCGACGAAATGATGCAGCACCGCGCGCACGCCACCATATTCGGTGTCGCGCCGGGTGACTGCGCCAGACAGGCAGATCGTAATCGTCACCGTCGTCACCAACGCAAGGATGAAGACAACAGCCAATGGCAGCTTCATGATGCGCTCCTGAAAAACGCTGCGTCGGACAGGGCGACGTTCGGCGCAGCGGCCGGGTCCGGCGCGGCACACCATCGACCGGACCGTAATTCATGTTAGGTCGCAGCAACGGCCGATACAATAGAGGACTCGTAACGCGTGTAACCGGATATTTGCCGGTCTGCCGCGCGCACCGGTCTGGCGCACGAAATGCCCGCCAGCTCTTGAAATCGGTGTGGACGCCCCTACTATCCAAAGGGATTTGAACCGGTGGCGCATCGTCTTGGTGCGCCGCAAGAACCTTTTGACGACTCAAGCTCATGACTGAACAGCAAAACACCCCCGATCAGCCGATTCCGTCCCAGGCCGACACGGCCCCGAACGATGCTGCGGGCGCGAACGACGCGCTGCCCTCGGTCGAGGCTCAACTGCTGGCGGCACAGGCCGAAGCGGCGGATTTCCGCGACCAGTTGCTGCGTGCACGTGCCGAAGTGGAAAACGTTCGCCGCCGGGCGGAAGAAGATGTGGCCAAAGCGCGCAAGTTCGCCGTCGAGAGCTTCGCCGAAGGCCTGCTGCCGGTGATGGACAGCCTGGAGGCGGCCGCGGCCGACAAGAGCGGCGACGTCGCCAAGCTCCAGGAAGGCGTGGAGCTCACGCTGCGCCAACTGGTGCAGGCGCTCGAGCGCGGCAAGGTGAAGGTCATCGACCCGGCCGGCGCGAAGTTCGACCCGCATCAACATCAGGCCATTTCGATGGTGCCGGCCGACCAGGAGCCGAACACCGTCGTTACCGTACTGCAAAAGGGTTATCTGATTGCCGATCGCGTGCTGCGCCCGGCGCTCGTGACCGTCGCCGCCGCCAAGTAAGCCGGGTGCCATTGGCGGCGAAGGCCGCAGGTCACGGCATGACATGATGGGAAGGTATGCGGCAAGTGCAGGACCCAACACAGGAGCGAACGATGGCAGCCGATCTTCCGGGAATGGCGGGCGTGGACGGCACGGCATTCGAGGCGTTTTCGATGCGCGAGCTCACGCTGGCCACGTTCGACGAGCGGCTGCGCGAGGCGGGCGACGCGCTCGCCGTCGTGTTTTTCTGGGGCGTCGACTGCTTCAACTGCGAAGTCGCTAAGAAGACCATGCTCGCGCAGCGCGAAGCCATCCAGTCGCTCGACCTGCGTTGGTTCCATGCCAACGTGTACGCCGACATGGCGCTGGGCAAGCGCTTCGGCCTGCATGGCGTGCCCACCTTCGTCTTTTTCCACAGGGGGAAGACGCTGGGCCGGGCGACCGGCTGGCACGGCCTGCCCCAGTTCCGGCTGGCGGTGGCCGCCGCCCGTGAGAAGATCGCGGCGGCACAAGCGAAAACCGGGTTGCAGAAAGGGTCTTGAAATGCACCGCGCTGCACCCATATGTCGTGCAGATCAACGAATTGACCGGGCTTCGGGCCCGACAGAAAGACGCAAAGGACGCTAGGAGAAATTCATATGGGCAAAATCATCGGTATTGACTTGGGCACCACCAACTCGTGCGTTGCCGTGATGGAAGGCAACCAGGTCAAGATCATCGAAAACGCGGAAGGGGCCCGCACCACCCCCTCGATCATCGCCTACATGGACGACGGCGAGATTCTCGTCGGCGCGCCGGCCAAGCGTCAGGCGGTGACCAATCCGAAAAACACGCTGTACGCCGTCAAGCGCCTGATCGGTCGTCGTTTCGACGAGAAGGAAGTGCAGAAGGACATCGGCCTGATGCCGTACAAGATCATCAAGGCCGACAACGGCGACGCCTGGGTGGAAGCGCGCGACCAGAAGCTGGCCCCGCCGCAGATTTCCGCCGAAGTGCTGCGCAAGATGAAGAAGACCGCCGAGGACTACCTGGGCGAGCCGGTCACGGAAGCCGTGATCACGGTGCCGGCCTACTTCAACGACAGCCAGCGCCAGGCCACGAAGGACGCCGGCCGCATCGCCGGTCTGGAAGTCAAGCGCATCATCAACGAGCCGACCGCCGCCGCACTGGCCTTCGGTCTGGACAAGAAGGAAGGCGGCGACCGCAAGATCGCGGTGTATGACCTGGGTGGCGGCACGTTCGACATCTCGATCATCGAAATCGCGGATGTGGACGGCGAACACCAGTTCGAAGTGCTCTCGACCAACGGCGACACGTTCCTGGGCGGGGAAGACTTCGACCAGCGCATCATCGACTACATCATCGCCGAGTTCAAGAAGGAACAGGGCGTCGACCTGTCGAAGGACGTGCTCGCGCTGCAGCGCCTGAAGGAAGCTGCCGAAAAGGCGAAGATCGAGCTGTCGTCGAGCCAGCAGACCGAAATCAACCTGCCGTACATCACGGCCGATGCCTCGGGTCCGAAGCACCTGAACCTGAAGATCACGCGCGCGAAGCTCGAAGCACTGGTCGAGGACCTGATCGAGCGCACGATCGAGCCCTGCCGTCTGGCCATCAAGGACGCCGGCGTGAAGGTGAGCGACATCGACGACGTGATTCTCGTCGGCGGCATGACGCGCATGCCGAAGGTGCAGGACAAGGTCAAGGAGTTCTTTGGCAAGGATCCGCGCAAGGACGTGAATCCGGACGAAGCCGTGGCTGCCGGTGCCTCGATTCAGGGCTCGGTGCTCTCGGGCGACCGCAAGGACGTGCTGCTGCTCGACGTGACCCCGCTCTCGCTCGGTATCGAAACGCTGGGCGGCGTGATGACGAAGATGATCACGAAGAACACCACGATCCCGACGAAGCACTCGCAAGTGTTCTCGACGGCCGACGACAACCAGCCGGCCGTGACGATCAAGGTGTATCAGGGTGAGCGCGAGATGGCCGCCGGCAACAAGCTGCTTGGCGAGTTCAACCTCGAGGGCATTCCGCCGGCAGCTCGCGGCACGCCGCAGATCGAAGTGACCTTCGACATCGACGCCAACGGCATTCTGCACGTGGGCGCGAAGGACAAGGCGACGGGCAAGGAAAACAAGATCACCATCAAGGCGAACTCGGGCCTGTCGGACGCCGAGATCGAGAAGATGGTGAAGGACGCCGAACTCAACGCCGAGGAAGACAAGAAGGCACGCGAGCTGGCCGACGCCCGCAACCAGGGCGACGCACTCGTGCACAGCACCCGCAAGGCGCTGACCGAGTACGGCGACAAGATCGAGGCCTCGGAGAAGGAAGCCATCGAATCGGCCATCACGGCGCTCGAAGGCGCCCTGCGCGGCTCGGACAAGGCGGACATCGACGCCAAGGTCGAAGCGCTGGGTACGGCAAGCCAGAAGCTCGGCGAGAAGATGTATGCCGACATGCAGGCACAGGCGGGTGCCGGCGCCGCGGGCGCCGAACAGGCCAAGCCGCATGACGACAACGTCGTCGACGCCGAGGTGAAGGACGTCACCGACAAGAAGTAAAGCGTGCGTGGCGCGCGGGGCGCACCCATGCGTCCCGCGTGTGGGCCGGGTATCGAAGTTCTCTGCGAAGGGAATCTCGACCCGGCTTTTTGCCTGATGGCGACATGCGCCAACATTGGAAAGACTTATGGCCAAACGTGATTACTACGAAGTCCTTGGCGTCGCCAAGAACGCCACCGACGACGAAATCAAGAAGGCGTATCGCAAGCTGGCGATGAAGTACCATCCGGACCGCAATCCGGACAGCAAGAGCGCCGAAGAGAAGTTCAAGGAAGTCAAAGAGGCCTATGAGATGCTCTCCGAGCCGGAGAAGCGCGCGGCCTACGACCAGTACGGCCACGCCGGCGTCGATCCGAACATGGGCGGCTTCGGGGGAGCGGGCGCTCAGGGCTTTGGCGGCTTTGCCGACGCATTCGGCGACATCTTCGGCGACATCTTCGGTCAGGGCGGCCCGGGTGGACGTGGTGCGCGCGGCGGCCCGCAGGTGTATCGCGGCGCGGATCTGCGCTACAACATGGAGATCACGCTCGAGCAGGCCGCGAACGGCTTCGACACGCAGATTCGCGTGCCGAGCTGGGAAGAGTGCGAAGTCTGCCACGGCAACGGCGCGAAGCCGGGCACCAAGCCCGAGACCTGCCCGACCTGTAACGGTTCGGGCTCGGTGCGCATGTCGCAGGGCTTCTTCAGCATCCAGCAGACTTGCCCGAAGTGCCACGGCACCGGTTCGTACATTCCCGAGCCCTGCACCAACTGCCACGGCTCGGGCAAGATCAAGAAGACCAAGACGCTGGAGATCAAGATCCCGGCGGGTATCGAAGACGGCATGCGCATCCGTTCGTCCGGCAACGGCGAACCGGGCGTGAACGGCGGGCCGGCGGGCGACCTGTATGTGGAAATCCACATCAAGCCGCACAACGTGTTCGAGCGCGACGGCGACGACCTGCATTGCCAGATGCCGATCTCGTTCGCCACGGCGGCCCTGGGCGGCGACATCGACGCGCCGACGCTGCATGGCAAGGCGACCTTCGAAGTGCCCGAAGGCACGCAGACGGGCAAGACGTTCCGCCTGCGCGGCAAGGGCATCAAGGGGCTGCGCTCGAGTTATCCGGGCGATCTGTACGTGCACGTGCAGGTGGAGACGCCGGTCAAGCTCGACGACAAGCAAAAGCAGATGCTGCGCGACTTCGACGCCTCGCTCAAGGCGGGCGGCGCGCGCCACAGCCCGCAGACGAAGGGCTGGTTCGACCGTGTGAAGCAGTTCTTCGAGTAAGTCATGCCAAGTGAAGCGCCCGTGGCCGCGTTCGCGCTGTTGGACGACAGTGCCGACCCGGCCGGCGGGGCGCGTCTGTATACCGGGCTCGTGCGCGTGGTGACTTGCGCCGAGCCCGCTGTGCTTTCGGACGCGCTTCGCGAGATGGAAGACGCCACGCGCCGCGGCCTGTATGCCGTGCTGCTGGCCGACTATGAATTCGGCGTTCGCCTGGGTGGCGTGCACACGATGGCGACGCGCCGCGCGCCGGGCGAGTTCCGCGCCTTGCTGTTTCGTGACTTGCAGCGTCTCGATGCGATGCAAACGCAAGCGTGGCTGGCGGCCCAGGAGGCCGCGCAGCCGGACGGGGACGCCGCCTGCGCGCCCGTGCCGGCCGTCCCGGCCGGTCAGGCCACCATCGACGGCTTTCTTGCCACCCCCGCCACCCCCGCCACACCCCCCACTACCCCTCCCGGCGTTGCGGGCGTGGCCGCGCTGCGCAGCGACGTGAGCGACGAGGCTTTCGACGACGCGATCGCCCGCATCCATGCATGGCTCTCGCAAGGCGAGTGCTATCAGGTCAACTACACCTACCGCCTGCATTTCGACGCCTTCGGCTCGCCCGTGGCGCTGTATCGCCGCCTGCGCGCACGCCAGCCGGTACCGTATGGCGCGCTCGTCGTGCTACCGGGCGCGCAGGGCGGCGCGGGCCGCGCGATTGTCTCGCTGTCGCCAGAACTGTTCCTGCGCCACTCGGCCGGGCACATCGAAGCGCGGCCGATGAAGGGCACGGCCCCGGCCAGTGGCGACGCGGCCGTGGACGCCGAACGCAGCGCCGCACTCGCGGCCGACGAGAAGAACCGCGCCGAGAACCTGATGATCGTCGATCTGCTGCGCAACGATCTCGGCCGTCTTGCGACACCGGGCACCGTCAGCGTGCCGAAGCGCTTCGAGGTCACGCGATTCGCCAGTGTTTTGCAGATGACCTCGACCGTGACGGCCACGCTGCCGTCCACGGTGACGTTTGCCGACGTGCTGCGCGCGTTGTTCCCCTGCGGCTCCATCACCGGCGCGCCGAAGCACCGCACGATGCAGTTGATCGGCGAGCTGGAGTCGTCGCCGCGCGGGCTCTACACCGGCGCCATCGGCTGGTTCGACGCGCGTGGCGACGATCCGCACGCGCTCGGCGATTTTTGTCTGTCGGTCGCGATCCGCACGCTCGAGCTCGACGCACCGGCCGCCGATGGCATACGCCGCGGCAGGCTCGGCGTGGGCGCGGGCATCGTACTCGACAGCAAGGCGGACGAGGAGCGCGAGGAGTGTTGCCTCAAGGCGCGCTTTTTGAGCGCACTCGATCCGGGCTTCGAACTGTTCGAGACGATGCGGGCGTCGCGCGAGGGCGGCGTCGCGCACATCGAGCGACATCTGGCGCGCCTGGGCGCATCGGCCGCGTATTTCGGCTTCCGCTTCGATGCGGCGGCGTTGCGCGCGCAGCTCGATGCCGTCGTCGCGACGTTGACCACCGGCGACATGCCGCATCGCGTGCGTCTCGCGCTCTCGCACGGCGGCACGGTGGCGATCACGCACGCACCGCTCACGCCACTGCCGGCCGGTCCGGTGAAGGTGCGGCTCGCCGACGCCTCCGCCGCCACGCGCGCGAACGATCTTTTTGTGCGTCACAAGACGACCGTGCGCTCGCGTTACGACGCGGCGTGGCGCGCCGCCGAAGCGCACGGTGCGTTCGACACGCTGTTCTTCAACGAGCGGGGAGAGTTGACCGAAGGCGGGCGCTCGAATGTGTTCGTCAAGCGCGACGGCCGGTGGGTGACGCCGCCGCTCTCGTGCGGCGTGCTGCCGGGTGTGATGCGCGGCGTGATGCTCGACGATCCGACGTGGGCGGCCACCGAAGGCGTGATTACGCGCGAGGACCTGCTTGCCGCGACGGCGATCGTCGTGTGCAACGCGCTGCGCGGCGCACTGCCTGCAAGACTGGTGACGGCCTCAGCCGTGTGACGCGGCCAACGCGAGGTGCGGTCGCCCCGTCGCCCCCCACCGCCCCCGTCGCCAGTCGTCGCCCACCACCGTACCCCCGCCGCGGATGCCCATCCCCGCGCGCCGGCCTCGCGCCGATACGTCAACTGCCCTGACGCGCCGCCATCTGCGGCACGAACAGCTCGCTCCACCTGGCCGGGCGCGTCTTGATCGTGCCCGCGCGTCCCATGAACTCCACGTACTGCATCAGCCCGTTGGGCGTCGTGGTGAACTGCAGGCCCGGGTCGGCGAGCATCTGCTCGATCTCGGCTTGCGGCAGGTTCATCTTCGACACGCGCAGGAAGGTTTTCGCCGCGCCGACCTTGTCCTTCGCGATGTAGGCGGCCGCTTCCTCCTGCGCGTCCAGGATCGCCTGCACGAGTTTGGGGTTCTGCACGGTGAACTGCTTTGGCGCGAACACCACGTCGATGGTGATGTTGCCCAGCACGTCGGTCGAATTGAGCACGCGCCTGATGCGCGGATCCTTGAGTTCCTGATACGAGAACGGCGGCGACGTGAAGTGCGCCGTGATCTCGGTCTTGCCCGAGAGCAGGGCGCTCACCGCTTCCGGATGGCTCAGGCTGACCGTCTGCGGATCGAGTTTCGCGTAGTTTTCAATGCCGAAGGTCTTCGCCACGGCCATTTGCAGCAGTACGGCCGACAGCGACGTCTTGATGCCCGGAATCGCGATCTTGTCCTTCGGCGTGAAGTCCTTGAGCGACCTGATGTTCGGGTTGTTCGTGTTGAGCCACAGCGGGCCGGTCGAGAGCGCCGACAGGCCGATGACTTCCGAGCGCGGAATGCCGTGCGCCTTCGACCACAGCGTGACGAAGCCGGGCGCGCCGGTGCCGGCGACATCGAGGTTGCCGGCGAGCATGGCGTCGTTGATGACGTTGCCGCCGTCGAGAATGGTCCACGTCGTCTTCACGTCGCCCAGCCCCAACGCCTTCGCATGCTTCTCGACGAGATGCTGGTCGCGCATGACCATCAGCGGCAGGTACAGGATGCCGTAGCCGTGCGACAGGCGCACGGTGCTCGCTTCGGCGTGCGCCACGCTGCCGAGCGTCGATAGCGTGGTGGCCGCGGCTAGCGCGAGGGTGCTCGCCCAACGGGTGAAATGGCGTCGATTCATGAGGTTGTCGTCTCCGGATAGTTGGAATTATTCATGACCCCGAAGGGGCGTCAATCTCGCGGCACTGCGTCGCGGCATCGCATCGCAGCCCCGCGCCGATCGCGGTGCCGTCAGTGCTGCATGCCCCAGCGGTGCAGCGTGCGCCTCTCGATGCGCGCAAACAGCAGGTTCTCCACCGCCAGCCCGATCAGAATCACGAAGAACAGCCCGGCGAACACGTTGGCCGTCTCCAGCGAGTTGCGGTTCTCGAAGATGTACCAGCCCAGCCCGCCCGAGCCGGACGACACGCCGAACACGAGCTCGGCCGCGATCAGCGTGCGCCAGGCGAAGGCCCAGCCGACCTTCAGACCGGTGAGAATGCTCGGGAACGCGGCCGGGACGAGCACGTGCCGCACGAGCGCGAAGCGCTTGAGGCCATAGTTCTGCCCGACCATGCGCAGCGTCTTCGATACGCCGCGAAAGCCGCTGTGGGTGTTGAGCGCCACGGCCCACAGCACCGAGTGCACGAGCACGAAGATCACGCTGCCGTTGCCCAGCCCGAACCAGATCAGCGCGAGCGGCAAGAGCGCGATGGCCGGCAGCGGGTTGAACATGGCGGTGAGCGTCTCGAGCAGGTCGTTGCCGATCTTCGAGCTGATGGCCACGGTGGTGAGCACCGCGGCGAGCGCGATCCCCGTGCCGTAGCCGACGAGCAGCGTCTTGAGCGAGATCGCGGCGCGCAGCAGCAGCACGCCGCTCGTCAGGCCGCTCGCGAATGCGGCGACCGTATCGGAGAAACCGGGAAAGAGCAGGGCGTTGTCGAGCCAGCGGCCGTAGATTTCCCAGATGACGGCCAGCACGCACAGGATGACGGTCTTGCGCAGCCAGCCCAGGCGATAGAGCGTTTCGAAGGCGGAGAGCGGGCGCTGGACCGAGGAGAGCTCCGCCGGCACGGGCTCGAGCACGAATTCCGGACGATGGACCGGTTCGATGCGCGGCGTTTGTTCGGCCGGCGCGGGATATTCCGGGGCAATGGCGTTCATGGTCGTGTCCTCAATGCGCGGCGAACAGCAGTTGATCGATGCGCGACTCGAGCGCGCTCTGGTGCGCCGTGCCCAATTGGTCGGGGGCGATGCTATTGAGCTCGGCCTTGACCTGACCCGGATGCGGTGAGAGCAGCAAGATGCGGGTGCCGATGCGAATGGCCTCGTCGATGCCGTGCGTGACGAACAGCACCGTGAAGCGCGTGTCGTCCCACAGGCGCAGCAGTTCGTCCTGCATCTTGCGGCGCGTGAGGGCGTCGAGCGCGGCGAACGGCTCGTCCATGAGCAGGACGTCCGGCTCCATCGCCATGCCGCGCGCGATCGACACGCGCTGCTTCATGCCGCCCGACAACGTGTGCGGATAGCTGTCGATGAACTTCGCGAGGCCGACCTTCTCGATGTAATGCGCGGCGCGCTCGGCGGCGTCACGCCCTTTCAGGCGGCCGCTCGCGGTAAGCGCGAACTCCACGTTCTGGCGCACCGTCTTCCAAGGCAGCAGTTGGTCGAATTCCTGGAACACCATCATGCGATCGGGGCCGGGCTCGGTGATGGTGCGGCCCTTGAGGCGAATTTCGCCGTGCACCGGCGGCAGATAGCCGCCGATGGCCTTGAGCAGGGTGGACTTGCCGCAGCCGGAGGGCCCGAGCAGCACGAAGCGATCGCCCGGATAGACATTGAAACTGACTTGCTGGGCGGCGGTGACGAGGTAGTCGTCGGTCTTGTACTGCAGCGTGACGCGGTCGATTTCCAGCAGCGGGGGCACGGCGGCCGCCGCGGGGCCGGGCGCGCCCGTCGGGGGGGGCGATCTGCATGGCTTGTCTCCTGAGGGATACTCTTATAATCGGCTCCGATACTAAGCAGCCAAGCTGTAGCGAAGCTGACATCGCGGGCCCGCGGCTGCCCGATTCAGGGCAAACACCGAGGCCGCCGCCGGGGATTTCCCAGACAATGCCCGCAGAACGCCGGCGTGCCCGCGCAAGGACCGGCCGCCTCGCGGGGCCACGGCGCGGGAAATCGCAACGGGCGCGAGAGCGCACGGCAACGCAGCGGCCGGCGCGCCAGCTTGCACAGAAGGAGACACAGGACCATGCGCATCATGCTGGTGGAGGACACCGCCGATGTCGCCGAAGCGATTGCCACGCAGTTGCGCAAGCTCGGCCATGCGCTCGATTGCGAGACCGACGGCGCGGTGGCGGCGTCGCGCATCGGCGACGACTACGACCTGTTGATCCTCGACGTGATGCTGCCGCATGTCGACGGCTTCGAGCTGTTGCGACGCGTGCGCGAGCGTGGCCTGTCCACGCGCGTGCTCATGCTCACCGCGTGTGCCGAAATCGAAGAGCGGGTGCGCGCGCTCGATCTCGGCGCCGACGACTACCTCACCAAGCCGTTCGACTTTCGCGAACTCGAAGCGCGCGTGCGCGCCCTCATGCGTCGCACGGGGCAGGACGCGACGAACCGGCTCGCGTGCGCGAACCTCACGCTCGATCGCAAGAGCCGCGGCGTCGAAGTCGACGGTCGGCCGGTCGAGCTCACGCGCCGCGAAGTGACGCTGCTCGAAATCCTCGCGGCGCGCCCGGGACGCATCTTCGGCAAGGACGAACTCATGGACCGCCTGTACGGCGACGAGCCCGCACCCAACGCGAACGCCATCGAGCAATACGTCGCGCGTCTGCGCAGGAAGCTCGCTGCGGCGCAGTTCCAGATTCGCACGCTGCGCGGACTGGGCTATCAGCTCGTGCTGTCATGATCGTTCCGGGCCGCTCGCTCTATTTGCGGCTCGTCATCCGCATGGGCGCCGTGCTGGCGTTTGCGGCGGTGGCGGTGATGCTGGGCATCTGGTTTTCCACGCGCGCGGCCGTTGACCGCGCCTACGACCGCTGGCTGCTCGGCAGCGCGCTGCAGGTCGCCGAGAACACGTGGTACCAGAACGGCGAAGTCAACGTCGACGTGCCGCTCGCCGCGTTCTCCGCGCTCGCGCCGGGCGATCAGATTTTCTACACGGTGCTCGATCCGAATGGCCGCTCCGTGGCGGGAGATTCCGAGTTCCGTCCGCCGATTCCGTGGGACAAGCTCGACGACGGGCCCATCGTCGTCGATGGCACGTATCAGGAGATGCCGATCCGCATCGCGATCGTCGGGCGCCGCATGCCGGTGAGCGCCCCGCATCCGTGGGCCGTGGTGGCGCTCGCGCATACCCAGAACGCGCGGGTGCGTTTCACGCGCGGGCTGGCGGACAGCACGCTGCTCATCACCATCGCGACGGGCGTCCTGACCTTGCTCGCCGCGCTGTGGACGCTGCGCCAGGCGCTTGCACCGCTCAAGCAGATCGAGGCGGCGATCCGGACGCGCGACTCCAGCGACCTCGTACCGCTCGCGGTGACGGCACCCGCGGAGACACTGGCGCTCGTCGGCGCGATCAACGACTTCATGCGGCGGCTCGCCATGTCGCGCGCGCTCATGCGGCGCGTGATCGGCGACGCCGCGCATCAGTTGCGCACGCCGGTGACGGCGCTTACGGCGCAGGCCGAGATGCTCACGCAAACGCAGGACGAGGCGCAGCGCCAGCAGCATATCGCGCGCATCCAGAAGCAGGCGCGCGGGCTCGGTGGGTTGATCCATCAACTGATCAATCACGCGATGGTGCAGCACCGCGCGGACAGCGTGGCGCGCGTGCCGGTCGACCTGGGCAAACTGCTGTCCGAGGCCATGCGCGAAACGTTCTCGTATGCGAGGCGCGACATCGACGTCGCGCTGCATGTGCCGGACGGGCCCTGCCGGGTCGTCGGCGACGCGCTGAGCCTGCGTGAAGCGGTCAAGAACGTGCTGGTCAATGCGCTGGCGTATGGCGCGCCGCACCGCCTGCACGTCGACGTGACGCGCGTGGACGGGCAATGGCGCGTGCGCTTCTTCGACGACGGTCCGGGCATTCCGGCGTCGGAATGGCAGCGCGTGCGCACGCCATTCGCGCCGCGCGCCGACGGCCGGGAAGGCGCGAGTCTCGGGCTCGCCATGGTGGCGGAGGTGATGCAGGCGCACGGCGCCCAGATGGCCTTCGAGCGCGCCGAGGGCGAAGGCTTCGCCGTTGTGCTGACGCTGCCTGTGGCGCCGGGCGAATCATAAAAAAAAGCGGCTCGTGCGTGAGCCGCTTCCGTTCATCGTCGGCGCGCTGCCGACGCGCGCTCAGAAGCAGTGCTCCGGCGACGGGAACGTGCCGTGCTTGACCGCTTGCACGTAGGCTTCGATCGCGGCCGCGATGCTGGGCTGGCCTTCCATGAAGTTCTTCGAGAACTTCGGCGACTTGCCGGGGAACACGCCGAGCATGTCGTGCAGCACGAGCACCTGGCCGTCGCAGTCCGGGCCGGCGCCGATGCCGATGGTCGGCATCGTCGGCAGCTCGGGCGTCACGCGCGAGGCGAGGGCCGCCGGAATCGCTTCGAGCACTACGAGCTGCGCACCGGCCGCCTGCAAGGCGCGCGCATCGTCGAGCAATTGCACCTGCGCCGCGTCTTCACGCGCCTGCACCTTGAAGCCGCCGAACGCGTGCACGGATTGCGGCGTGAGGCCCAGGTGCGCGCACACCGGAATGCTGCGCTCGACGAGAAAACGCACCGTCTCGGCAAGCCATGCGCCGCCTTCGATCTTGACCATCTGCGCGCCGGCCTGCATCACGGCCACCGCGCTCTGATACGCCTGCTCCTTCGTGCCATACGTGCCGAACGGCAGATCGGCGAGCACCAGCGCCTTGCTGGTCGCGCGCGCGACGCATTCGGTGTGATAGCAGATATCGCGCAGCGTGACGGGCAGCGTCGTGCCCTGGCCCTGGATCACGTTGCCGAGCGAGTCGCCGATGAGAATGGCATCGACGCCCACGCGGTCGAGCAGTGCGGCGAAGCTCGCGTCATAGGCGGTGAGCATGACGATCTTCTCGCCGCGCTCGCGCATCTGGGCAAGACCGGGAACGGTCACGGCCTTGCGGTTGGATTCCTGCAGATAACTCATGTCAGCCTCGGTTCAGGAGGTTTCACCCGCGCGCTGGGGCGGGCCCGGAGACGATCAGGGGCGTGCGCCCTTGACGAAGACTTCCTTGCGCCCGCGCATCTGGTCGATGCGCTCGACCAGCAGGGCGAAGTCGCTGTCGTTGTGCGCCGGATCGAATTGTTCCGTGTCGACGGTCAATACCGGCGCAGCGGCGTAATGATAGAAGAATTCACCGTAGATGTCGCACAGCGCACGCAGATACGTGTCGGAAATCTGCTGCTCCATCGGGATCGCGCGCTTCTGGATGCGCGAGAACAGCGTCTCGGGGCTCGCCTGAAGATGAATCACGAGATCGGGGGCGCGATTGGGCCGCTCGATGTGTGCGACGAGCTTGCGATACAGCTCGAGCTCGTCGTCGGCCAACGTGAGCCGTGCGAACAGACCGTCCTTCTCGGGCAGAAAATCGGTGAAGATCGGTTTGCCGTCGATCTCGCGTCGCGCGATCTCGAGCGCTTCGTCCACGCGCTCCAGGCAGAACGTCAGTTGTGCTGCGAGTGCATAGCGCGCACTGTCGCGATAGAAGCGTTCGAGGAAGGGGTTGAGCGCGGGCTGCTCGAGCATCACGTCGGCGCCGGCGGCTTCGGCCAGCCGGCGGGCGAGCGACGTCTTGCCCACGCCGATCGGGCCTTCGACGGCCAGATAACGGAAACGCCCCAGGACGGGCGACCTCATGAGACGTAGGCGCGCTTGGTCGGGCAGCAGCACTGCGCGACGCGTTCGATGCGCTGATCCGCGACTTGCGGCAGCAGCGCGCTCACGCGGCCAACACCGGGGATGTCGAGTTCGGGGGCGAGATCGGCCAGCGGGCGCAGCACGAAGGCGCGTGAGGCCATGCGCGGATGCGGCACGATCAGGTCAGGTTCGGCGATGCGCTCGTCGCCGTAGAGCAGCAGGTCGAGGTCGAGCGTGCGCGGCGCGTTCTTGTACGGCCGCTCGCGCCCGAAATGCAGCTCGATCTTCAGGCACAGCGTGAGCAACTGACGCGCGGTGAGACTCGTCTCGACGGCGACGGCGCAGTTGAGATAGTCGTCACCGCTCGAGTCGATGGGTGCGGTGCGATAAAGGTCGGACTTGCCAATGATGGTGACGCCGATTTGCTGCGCCAGACAGACGATGGCGTCCTTGATCGCTTGGCGGGCGTCGCCGAGGTTGGCGCCGAGCCCGATATAGGCAACAGTCATGAAGCACCTTCGGAACCATGCTGTGGCGATGATACCCGCTTGCCATGATTCTCGCTGACGCCGTTCTCACCCGCGCCGCTCGCGCCACCCTGGCCGCCGCCCCCGCCCGATGGCTTGCGGCGACGCCGGCGGCGCTTCGCCGCCGGCGTACCGCCGCCGGCACCGCTGCCCTGCGCGAGCAGGGCGTCGCGCGCGGCCGCATCGCCTTCGAGGAAGTCGGTCCACCACTGGCCCGCTTCGGCCGGCACTTCGCCCGACTCGCAGCGCAGCAGCAGGAAGTCGTAGCCGGCGCGCAGGCGCGGATGTTCGAGCAAACGCAGCGGCGTGCGGCCCGCGCGTTTGTCGAGGCGCACCTGCAGCCCCCAGATTTCCTTCATGTCGGCAACGAAGCGACGCTGGATCGCCAGCTTGCCGGTCTGCGCGTCGAGCACGTCGTCCATGGCGAGGTGCAGCGCCGGAATCGGGTATTCGCCCGCGCTCTGGTAGGCCTGCCACTTCTCGAGCACGAGATGCCAGAGCAGTGCGGCAAACAGGAAGCCGGGCGAGACCGGCTTGCCCGCACGAATGCGGGCGTCGGTGTTGGCGAGCGCGAGCGTGACGAACTTCTCGCCCAGCGGCTGCTCGAGCACGACGTCGAGCAGCGGCAGCAGCCCATGGTGCAGGCCTTGCGCGCGCAGTTGCTGCACGCACGCCCAGGCATGGCCCGAGAGCAGCAGCTTGAGCATTTCGTCGAACAGACGCGCCGCGGGCACGTTGTCGATGAGCGGCGCGAGCTGCGGGATCGGCGCGGCCGTGGCCTCGTCGATCTTGAACCCGAGCTTGGCCGCGAAACGCACCACGCGCAGCATGCGCACGGGATCTTCGCGATAGCGCGTGGCCGGGTCGCCGATCATGCGCAGCACGCGTTTCTGAATGTCTTCCCAGCCGTGGTGATAGTCGTGCACCGTCTGCGTGGCCGGGTCGTAATACATGGCGTTGACGGTGAAGTCGCGCCGCGCGGCGTCTTCGTTCTGCTCGCCCCAGACGTTGTCGCGCAGCACGCGGCCCGATTCGTCGGTCACGTGCGTCTTGCGGTCGAGCTCGCCCTTTTTCGGACGACGCGCACCGATCTGCTCGCTGTCCACGGCGTCGACCAACGCCCGGAACGTGGAGGTCTCGATGATCTCCTGCCCGAACTGCACATGCACGATCTGAAAGCGCCGGCCGATGATGCGGGCGCGGCGGAACAGCCGCTGGACCTGCTCGGGCGTGGCGCTGGTGGCGACGTCGAAATCCTTCGGGGCGATGCCCAGCAGCAGATCGCGCACGGCGCCGCCGACGATGAAGGCCTTGAAGCCGGCTTGCTGCAGCGTGTCGGTCACGCGCACGGCGTTCTTCGAGAGCAGCGTCGGGTCGATGCCGTGCACGGAGGCGGGAATCACGACCGGCATGCCGCTCGGGGGTGGGCTGCCCGCGCCGCCGTTATCGGTCTGGCCGTCCTTGCCCAGCAGCTTCTTGATGAGTTTGCGGATCACTGGAACAACTCGAGAATGGGCCAGCGACGCGCCAGCGCGATTGCCCGCAGCGTCTCATCGGGATTGGTGGCCACCGGATGGTTGACCTTCTCCATCAGGGGGACGTCGTTGGCGGAGTCGCTGTAGAAAAATGCGTGGTTGAAGTCGCCCCACGTCTTGCCGAGGCTCGCGAGCCAGGCTTCGGTGCGAGTGATCTTGCCCTCGCGAAAGCTCGGCGTGCCAACGTATTCGCCGGTGTAGCGGGCGTTCGGGCCTTCGCCGGCCGTCGCCGGCTCGGTGCCGATCAGGTGCTCGATGCCGAAGGCCTTGGCGATCGGGCGCGTCACGAACGTATTGGTCGCTGTCACGATGGCGCACAGGTCGCCCGCCTTGCGATGCATGTCGATCAGCTCGAGCGCTTCGGGGCGCACGTGCGGCAGGATCGACTCCTCCATGTACTGCGCATGCCAGGCGTCGAGCTGGTCGCGCGGGTAACGCGCAAGCGGCGCCAGGCAGAAACGCAGATAGGCCGGCATGTCGAGCCGGCCTGCACGGTAGTCCTGGTAGAAGGCCTCGTTGGCCTGCGCGTACGAGTCACGCTCGACCGCGCCCTGGCGCACGAGGAAACGGCCCCACTCCTTGTCGCTGTCGGTCGGCAGCAGGGTGTGGTCGAGATCGAAGAGAGCTAAATTGGTCATTGCGCGAATTTTACCTGAAGCGAACAACAGTCAGTGCTTGCCGTCGGGGGAGGCGGAATCGGTGTGGGTGAGCATCTGGCGCAGCAACGGCAGGGTCACCGCGCGCTTCTGCTCCATGGAAAAGCGGTCCAGGCGGTCGAGCAACGCCATGAGGCTCGACATGTCGCGCTGGAAATGCGTAAGCAGATAGGCGGGCACGTCCGCGGCGAGCTGCAGGCCGCGCTCGCGCGCCGCGTTCTGCAGCGCCTGCTTCTTGCCCGCGTCGTCGAGTCCCACGATGTGAAAAACGAGCCCCCAACCGAGGCGGGTGCGCAGGTCTTCGCGCAGCGGCATATCCACCGGCGGCTGCGAGCCTGCGGCCACGAAGGCGCAATGAGGACGGGCGCGGGTTTCGTTGAACAGGTTGAAGGCGGCGATTTGCTGCGTGGGCGAGAGATCGTCGCAGTCGTCCACGCAATAGACCGTACTCGCGTCGTCGAACGTGAAGGCGGCCAGCGGGCTGCGCGCCCTCAGGTAGCGCGCGCTCGGGCCGACGGCATGGCACAGGGCTTCCATCAGATGGGTGCGCCCGGACCCCACGGCACCCCACAGGTAGATGCCGCGGTCGCGCGCCGTGCCTGCCGACAGATCTGCGGGAAGGCCGGCGAGCGTCTGCGCCGCCTCGCGATTCGGCCCGACAATGAAATTGTCGAACGTGGCGGGCGGCGGGGTGCCGAGGTCGAGATACAGTTGCTGGATCACGAACGAAGAAAGCCGGCGCAGACGCCGGCACAGTACGGTTTGCAGGGCACGCCAGCCGTGGTTGGCGTCCGATATCCGGGTTGCGTGCCGAAAGGGCACGCGCATCGGGTAAAATCGCATTTTACCGAACCTTGATGCATTCCCGTCATGTCACACCCTAACGAAACCTCCGGCCTTTCCTATCGCGACGCTGGCGTCGACATCGAAGCGGGCGACGCGCTGGTCGAAGCGATCAAGCCGTTTGCCAAGAAAACCCTGCGCGACGGCGTGCTGGGGGGCATCGGCGGCTTTGGCGCACTGTTCGAAGTGCCCAAGCGCTACAAGGAGCCGGTGCTCGTTTCGGGGACCGACGGCGTGGGCACCAAGCTCAAGCTCGCCTTCACGCTGAACAAGCACGACACGGTCGGCCAGGATCTGGTCGCCATGAGCGTGAACGACATTCTGGTGCAGGGCGCCGAGCCGCTGTTCTTCCTGGATTACTTCGCCTGCGGCAAGCTCGACGTGGCCACCGCGGCGACCGTGGTCAAGGGCATCGCGCACGGCTGCGAGCTGGCCGGCTGCGCGCTGATCGGCGGCGAGACGGCCGAAATGCCGAGCATGTATCCGGACGGCGAGTACGATCTGGCCGGCTTCGCGGTCGGCGCGGTCGAAAAGAGCAAGATCATCGACGGCACGACCATCGTGCCGGGCGACGTGGTGCTGGGCCTGGCTTCGTCGGGCGCGCACTCGAACGGCTACTCGCTCGTTCGCAAGATCATCGAAGTGGCCCGGCCGGACCTGGACGCCGACTTTCACGGCCGGCCGCTGCGCGACGTGCTCATGGCGCCCACGCGCATCTATGTCAAGCCGCTGCTGGCGTTGATGCAGACGCTCACCGTCAAGGGCATGGCGCACATTACCGGCGGCGGTATCGTCGAGAACATCCCGCGCGTGCTGCAGGACCATCTGACGGCCGACATCAAGAAGGACGCCTGGACGTTGCCGCCGCTGTTCCAATGGCTTCAGGAGCACGGCAAGGTGGCCGACGCCGAAATGCACCGCGTGTTCAACTGCGGTATCGGCATGGCGGTGATCGTCTCGGCGGCGGACGCCGACGCGGCGCTCAGGCACCTCGAAGCCTCGGGCGAGACGGTCTACCGCCTGGGCACGATCCGCGAGCGCAAGGAAGGCGAAGCACAGACGATCGTCTCCTGACGTAACGCGACATCGAGGCACCGGCCGGCTGGGCGGCCTCTGCAACATTTGCAGCATTTGCAACATGCGAGCCGCCGGGCGCGCGCGACCGAAGCCCGTCAGGGCCCACCTGACGGGCTTTCGCTTTTATCGGAGCGAGCCACGGCCTCCCGAGCGCGCATGCCGACCAGGCCGCAGGCGGCGCCACACCACCACACCCGCACCACCCACCACCCGCGCCTCACGCCCGCTTCATCCGCGCCTGCACGGCCCGCATGACGTCGTCGAGCGTGGCTTCCATGACACGCACGAGATCGTCGAGCTGTGCGCTGGGCGCCGCCGCGCGAGGCGTCACGCGCAGCGTGTGAAAGGGCATGGACGGCTCGAACCGTCGCAGCACGAGATTCGAGTCGAGAAAGTCGTAAGCCGAGACCGGGTGCAGCAGGCCGACGCCCACGTTCTCCTTGACCATCGTGCCGATGTTGATCGAGTAGCGCGCGGTGGCCACCACCTGTCGATGCAGATTGCCTTCGGCGAACAGGCGGTCCATGCCCCAGCGCACCATGTCGGTCGGCTCGTATGACAGGATCGGCTGATCCTGCAGGTCGGCCAGGCGCACGACCTTCTTGCGCGCGAGCGGATGGCCGGCCGGCAGCGCGCAGATGGCGTCGAGCTTGGCGAACGAGACGGCGTCGGTGGCCGCCACGTCGATGGTGTCGGTCACGAGTCCCAGCGCCAGTTGATGCGTGACCACCTGATCGCGGATCAGGTCCGACGCGCCGGTCGTCAGCGCGAGCTGCACGCTCGGATGCAACGCGCGGTAGCCGGCCATCACACGCGCGAAGAAGCCCAGCCCGAACGACACCACCGAGCCCACGCGGATGACGGCCTTATCGGGATTGCGCAGGTTGAGCGCGAACTCGCGGATGTTGTCGAGCCCGGCGTAGCGGCGCTCCACTTCCTCGAAGAGCGCAAACGCCTCGGCCGTCGGCTCCAGACGGCCGCGCGCGCGATCGAACAGCGTGAGGCGCGTCGAGCGTTCGAGATCGGCGATGAGGCGACTCACCGCCGACTGCGACATGCCGAGCACCTGGGCCGCCTTGGTGGTCGTGCGCGTGAGCATCAGCGCCCGAAAGGCGTCGATGTGCCGGAAATCCATCGGTTCTCCACGGAAGGGTTGGCGCGTTCGATGCGCCGCGAAAGTCTCGCGGGCGGCTTGCGAGGCAGGCCGCCTGCCGCGCCCGCCTTACAGCGCGAAAGCGTGGATTTTACCGCCCTTCATGACCACGGGAATGCGCTCTCCCTGGCCGAGCAGGCAGTCGAGCGACTTCAGCGGATTGCCGTCGACGACGAGCACGTCGGCATGCGCGCCGGGCACGATCTGGCCGAGCTGCCCTGCCTGGCCGAGCACCTCCGCGCCGATGACCGTTGCACTGCGCAGGATCTCGGCGGGCGTCAGCACTTCGGCGCGCAGCCGGAATTCGTCGCTCTGCAGCCGCTGCGACTCGCCCAGCAGGTCCGAGCCGTACCCCATCTTCACGCCGGCCTCGCGGAAGATCTCGAGCGAGCGCAGGCCGGCCGCATGCACGTCGGCAATCTTCGCGACGCTATCCTCGGGCAGGCCGAGCGACTTGCCTTCGCTCGCGAGGGCGTCGTAGGTCACGAGCGTCGGCACGGCGTAAGCGCCTTGTTCGGCCATGTAGCGCGCGGTCGGCGCGTCGACGAGGTTGCCGTGCTCGATGGTGCGCACGCCGCAGCGCACCGCGCGCTCGATGGCCGGGGCCGTATAGGCATGCGCGAGCACGTAGGTGCCGCGCGCGCGCGCCTCGGCGACGATCGCGCGGATCTCGTCTTCCGAATAGCCCCACGCGCCCACGGGATCGGTCGGCGAGGCCACGCCGCCAGAGGCCATGATCTTGATCTGATCGGCGCCCATTTGCAGTTCCTCGCGCACGGCGCGGCGCACTTCGTCAACGCCGTCCGCCACGCGCGAGAGGGCGCCGACGCGCACGCAGCACGGGCACGGCCCGTCGGTGCCGATGTAGTCGGTGCGCGCGCGGCCGTCGCCGTGTCCGCCGGTCTGGCTGATGGCGCGGCCCGACACGAACAGGCGCGGACCCTGTGCAAGGCCGCTCTCGACGGCCTGCTTGATGGCATGCCCCGCGCCGCCGGCGTCGCGCACCGTGGTGAAGCCGCGTCGCAGCATGCCCTGCAGGATCGGCACGGATTTGAGCGTGACGAGCACGTTCGGCAGATGCGCCTGCGCTGACAGGTTGAGCTGCGTGGCATGCACGTGCACGTGCAGATCGATGAGACCGGGCATGACGGTGCGCCCGCGCGCGTCGATCTCGCGCGCCGACGCGGTGCGGATCGGCCTGTCCGAGACTTCCTTGATGCGACCGTTTTCGATCAGCACGGCGTGGTCTTCGCGCAGCACGCCCTCGATCGGGTCGAGCAGCGCGCAATTCGACAGCAGGATCGACTCCATGACTTTTCCTCCCGAGTGGTGATGATTTTTTTCGTTGCGCGGCGCGCTCAGTCGATGGTGGCGTGCGCGAGCGTGCGCGGCGTGCGGGTGAGCACGCGCGGCGTGTCGCCCGTGACGACCGAGTCGTCGAGACGGAAGCCGCCCAGTCCGTAGACGTAGATGCCCGGCTCGGCCGAATAGACTTCGTTGGCGAGCAGCGGACGATGGCTGAACGCCATGTCGTCGGGGTACTCGTGGCCGATGATGCCCATGCCGTGCCCGGTCCGGTGACGGATGTACGCGCCGCAGCCGGCCTTCTCGATCACGGCCTGCGCGGCGGCGTCGATGCCCGAGACCGGCCGGCCGGTGATGGCGGCGCCCACGGCGGCCTCGTTGGCGGCGCGCGCGACTTCATAGAAGCGCGCCTGCTCGCTCGAGGGCTTGCCGCAGAACCATGTGCGCTCGTTTTCGATCACGAGGCCGTTCAGGCGCGGGATCACGATGTTGACGAGACCGTCGCCGGCGTTGATGCGCGCGCCGCACGACGCGCCGTCGCCGTGCGGCGAAGCCGAGGCGGGGCCCGAGAGCGTCCAGCAGCGCATGACTTCCAGGTTCTCGCCGGGAAAGCGTTTGGCGCCTTCGGTGACCATCAGCGCGGCCATCGAGTAGTCGAGCTCCTGCACCAGACGTCCCGGACGAATGTTCTCGCGATAACGCTCCTGCACCCAGTCGGCGAGCGCCGAGGCCGCCTGCATGATGGCGATCTCTTCCTCGTGCTTGACCCAGCGCAGCGCACGCATGTCGGCGAGCATCGGGACGAGCTTCGCGTCGGGCATCGACGCGGCGGCGCGCGCGAGCGGCCCGCCCGCGGCGTCGACGCCGATGCGCGAGGCGCCAAGCCCCGCCGCCCGCAGGCGCTCGGCGATGAGCGCCGGGACTTCGGCGAGCAGCGGCAGGCGTTCGGTCACGCGCGCGTGCTCGGCATAGAGCGCGACGCGATCGAGCTCGAGCCAGAGGTGGCCGCGCTCGCGCGCCATCATCAGATGGTGCGTGGACAGCTCGTTCATCACCGCGAAAGGCTCGCCATTGCGCGGCACGCAAACGGCGATGGGGCGCTCCCAGGTCTGCACGTCGACGTGGAAGTTGGTCGCCCACTGGAAGAAATCGGCGGCGGTAAACACGAGCGCATCGACGCGCGCCCGGTCCATCAGGTCGTGCATCAGGCGTTGCCGGTATTGACGGGTGGCGTGAGAGAGGGTCGGCATGGCGGAGTCCTTTGTGCGAGATGTCGGCGGTGTCGGGGCGATCGGACCACTGCGGCCGGATCGCTGTGACCGGGCGGGTCGATCGGGGCGATCAGGTCATCATGGTCTTCGCGTAACGGCGCTGGATGAGCCAGTGCGAGGCGATGGCGAGCGCGAACGTCACGACCATCGACACGATGGAGAGCACCGCGCCGAACGGCCAGTTGTTCGCCTTGGCGATCTGGTCGTAGATCGCGGGCGTCATCATCGTGATGCCGGTGCCGCCGAGCAGCACGGGCGTGGCGTAGGCGTTCATGCACAGGATGAAGACGAGCATGGTGCCCGCGGCGATGCCGGGGGCGGCCATCGGCAGGATCACGCGCGTGAGCGTTTGCCGGAACGTCGCGCCGAGGTTGCGCGCCGCTTCCTCGACCGAGAAATCCATGCCCTCGAGCACGCTTTGCAGCGTGAGGATCATGTACGGCAGTACCACCGCGGTGGTGCCGATGACCACGGCAAACGGCGTGTACAGCAGGCGTACCGGCTCGGCCACGATCCCCAGCGAGACGAGCAGCGAATTGACGAAGCCCGCGTTGCCGAGCATGACCATCCAGCCCGCCGCGCGCACGACGTTGCCCACGAGCAGCGGAAACACCAGCAGCATCACAAGCAGGCTCTTGAAGCGGCTTTGCGCGCGCGCGAGCACGTAGGCGACGGGAAAGCCGAACACGAGCGCGAGCGCCGTGCACAGCGAGGCGACCTTGATCGTCGTCCAGAGCACCGTCAGGTAATAGGGATCGGTGAAGAACTTGACGTAGTTCGCGCCAGTGGTCGCCGCGCTCATCATCTCGACCGGATCGAAGCGATTGAAGCTGTAGCGAATCAGTTGCAGGCCGGGCAGGACGATCACGAGCAGCACGACGAGGGTGGCCGGTGCAACGAGCGAGCCGCCTGTGAACGCGCCGCGCACCGTCCGCGCGGGCCCTGTGGCGCGGGTGGCCGTGGGCGACGAGTTCACGAGCGGGCTGTCGAGTCGCGCTTCGTGGGACCCTCCGAGGGGGGCGCCCGAATCGGGCGGGGTGGCGCTCACAGGCCCACCTTGAATTCCTTGTTCCAGAAGTCGAGCAGCGCGGGCTTGTCCGCGGTGAAGCGTGCGTAATCGAGCTTGACCATGCGATCGAGTTCGGCGCCGGTAAATCCCACGCTCTGCTGCAGCGACGGCGGCAGGTTGGCGTTTTTCACCGTCGGCGCGTAGCCCATCGTCTCGGCGAAACCGATTTGCGCGCGCGGGTCGAGCATCGCGTCGAGGTAATTGAAGCCGCAGGTCTTCGATTGCGAGTTCTTCGGCACCGCCGCTTCGAACGTGACGGGCACCGCGCCTTCCTTGGGCACCACGTAGTCGATCGGCACACCGGCCTTCTTCCATTGCAGGGCGCGCGCTTTCCACATGCAGGTGAACCAGATGTCGCCGCTCTTGAGCGCCGAGGCGACCGCCTCGTTCGACGGATACACCTTGGGCTGCTGCGTCTTGCGCAACTCGCGCAGGAACTGCACGCCGCCGGCCGTATTGCCGTCCTTGTGGCCGGCGGCGAGCGAGCTGCTCACTACGTTGAAGTTGTAGAGGATGTCGGAGAAGCCGACCTTGCCCTTGAGCCTGGGGTCGAGCGCGGCCGTGAACGAATCGGGCTTCGTGCCGAGTTTTTCGGGGTTGTAGACGATCACCATGGCGCTGAAGATGTGCGGTATCGAATACGGCCGGCGCAGCGCTTCGAGCGTGTTGGCGAGATTCGGTACGAGCTTGGTGTCGACCGGCTCGAGTATGCCGGAGCGGTTGATGTCGTACATGTCCAGATCGGCCAGGCACGCCACGTCCATCGAGCCGCGCCGCGACGTCTTTTCGGCGCGCAGCTTGGTCATGCGATCGACCTGTCCGGCCGAGTCGTATGTCACCTTGCCGCCGGCGGCTTCGATGATCGGCTTGCCGATGTTCTGCTCGAGCAGATTCAGATAGTCGCCGCCCCAGGTGCCGACGACCACGTTCGGACACGCCGCGCCAGCGTGTGCGCTAAGCGCGTCGAGGCCGAGCGCGGGGGCGATCACCAGCCCGGAGGCGGTCTTCAGGAACGTGCGGCGGTTCAGGGCGTGCGTCATGTCGTCATCCTTCGAAACGTGGGCGGAATCGTGTGCGGGTGATACGGGTTGCGAGTGATCGTCAGGCGTTGAAGAACAGGCAGTCGCTGCTCGCGAAGCAGGCCTTGAGCGCGCGCCCGGGGGCGTAGCGGCTCGTGTCGTCGCGCGCGATGTTCGGGACGTGCGCGACGAGCGTCTCACCGTGTGCGCTCTTGAGCCGAAGCTCGAGCGTGGCGCCGAGATAGATCGTCTGATCCACCGTCACGGGCAAGGCGGTTTCATTGTCGGCGGGGGCATCGGCCAGCCGCAGGCGTTCGGGACGAATGCCGAGCGTGGTCGCGTCCGCGCCCGCGCCGGCCAGGGCCAGGCGCTCGCCTTTCGCGGTGATGAAATGGCCGTCATGCACTTGACCGGCGAGGAAATTCATCTTGCCGAGGAAGTTCGCGACAAACGGATTGGCCGGACGTTCGTAGAGCGCGTCTGCGGTGCCGATCTGCTGCACACGGCCGTCGTGCATCACGGCGAGCCGGTCGGCGATGGCGAGCGCTTCCTCCTGATCGTGCGTGACGAAGATCGTGGTCAGGCCGAGCCGGCGCTGCAGCGCGCGGATTTCCTCGCGCACTTCGGTGCGCAGCTTGGCGTCGAGATTCGAGAGCGGTTCGTCGAGCAGAAACACATCGGGCCGGATGGCGAGCGCGCGCGCGATCGCCACGCGTTGCTGCTGGCCGCCCGAGAGCTGGCGCGGGTAGCGCCCGGCGAGTGCGGACAGGCGCACCATGTCGAGCGCTTCGCGAATGCGCGTGTCGCGCTCGGCGCCCGATAGGCGCCGCATCTCGAGCCCGAACGCCACGTTCTCGGCCACGGTCATGTGCGGAAACAACGCGTAGCGCTGGAACACCATGCCGGTGTTGCGGCGATGCGGCGGCAGGCGCGAGACTTCCCTGCCGCCGATCCAGATCTCGCCCGCCGTGGGCTCGACGAAGCCCGCCACCATGCGCAGCGTCGTGGTCTTGCCGCAGCCGCTCGGGCCGAGAAAGGCGACGAGCTCGCCTTCGGCGATCTCCAGCGAGAAGTCGGCGACGGCGGCGGCATTGCCGTACTGCTTGCGCAGCCCGCGAAGCGAAACGTTGGCCATGTCAGATCACCTGGCTGAGTTTGACGAAGCGATCGGTGATCAGCATGACGATGCCGAGCAGCACGATCTGCGCGGCGGAGACGGCCGCGATCGTGGGATCGAGATTGAATTCGAGGTACTGCATGATCGCGATGGGCAGCGTGGTCTTGCCCGGGCCGACCAGCGGCAGCGTGAGCTCGAGGTTCTCGAACGACACGATGAAGCTGAACAGCACCGCCGCGACGATGGCCGGACGCAGCATTGGCAGCGTTACGCGCCAGAGCGTGCGCCACGGCCCCGCGCCGAGGTTGCGCGCGGCCTCCTCGATGGTGCCGTCGATCTGCGCCAGGCTGGCGCCGACGAGCCGCATCGTCCACGGAATGGTCAGGCAAACGTGTGCGACCACGAGGCCGCCGAAGGTGCCGACGATGTCCGCGTCCAGAAAGTTCTCGGCGCGCAGATAAAAGAGATAAGTGGCAATGCCCGCCACGATGCCCGGCACGACGAGCGGCAGCAGCAACACGTTGCCGAGCGTGCGACGGCCCGGGAAGCGATAGCGCGCGAGCGCGAGCGAGGCCGCCACGCCGAGGATCACGCCGCCGATGGCGGCAAAGGCCGCGAGTTTGAGCGAGAGCAGAAAACCGTCCGCGAACGCGGCGTTGCGCCACGCGTTGAGATACCACGACACCGTGTAGCCGCTGGGCGGGAAGGTGATGATCGCGTCCTTGAAGAAGCTCAGCCACACCACGAAGATCAGCGGGCTGAGCATGAACAGGTAGATGAGCGTGATGCCGGCGCGCACAGCCCATCGGGCCACGGATGCGCGGCGCGGTCCACCCGCCGGCAACGCGAGCGTGCTGCCCGCCAGCCCACCTGGCTCCATCGAAGTCTGCGTCATTGGCGTCCTTCCGGCATCGTGGATTCGATGCAAATTTGCATTGCACGAAACGTCGATATGCAAATTAGCATATCAAAATCGACATGCAAACCGGAAAGCTGTCAGGGTTTCAACGGAGACGGGGGGCGCCGGTCAGTACGTCGCGATGCCTCGCACAAGGTGCGAGAGGGCTGTTCGGTGCGCGCAGCAGGCGCGCCGCGCATCGAACGGCTGCGAGGGCGGTGCAACGCCTGCTTACGACCGAAGCCGCGAAGCCGTGAAGCTGTGAAGCCGCGAAGCCGCGGAGGGCGGGCCGCGAGGCGTTCAGTCTTGCCAGAGGGCGCGCACGGTCGCGAGCGCGCGTGGCAGGGCGTCGGGGGCGGTGCAGTCGACGACGTGGCGCTCGGGCATCGAGCGCAGCCACGTGAGCTGGCGCTTGCACAACTGGCGCGTGGCGAAGATGCCCTTGTCGCGCATGGTGTCGTAGTCGGTCTGGCCGTCGAGGTATTCCCACACCTGGCGATAGCCGACGCAGCGCATGGAGGGCAAGCCGGGATCGAGATCGCCGCGCGCGCGCAGGCGCGCCACTTCCTCGACGAAGCCGGCCGCGAGCATGGCGCGAAAGCGCTCGGCGATGCGTGCGTGCAGAACCGAGCGGTCGCCCGGCTCGAGCGCGACGGGCACGAAAGTGGGCACGAAAGCGGGCGCATTGCCGTCCTGCGGCGTCGGCGCCTGTTCCGCCAGCCACTGCGACATCGCTTTGCCCGTCAGCGCGAAGATCTCCAGCGCGCGCTGGATGCGTTGCGAGTCGTTCGGCGCGAGGCGCGCGGCCGTCACCGGATCGACCGACGCGAGGCGCGCGTGCATGGCAGGCCAGCCTACGCGCGCGGCATCTTCGTTGAGCTGCGCGCGCACGGCCGCATCGGCGCGGGGCAGCGGCGAGAGGCCTTGCGTGAGCGCCTTGTAGTAGAGCATCGTGCCGCCGACGAGCAGCGGGCGCCGTCCGCGTGCGGCGATCTCGCCGACGAGTCGCAGCGCGTCCTCGCGGAACTGCGCGGCGCAATAGGCGTCGCGCGGATCGATGATGTCGATCAGGTGATGCGGGACCGCGGCGAGTTCGGCGGCGCTTGGCTTGGCCGTGCCGATGTCCATCTCGCGATAGACGAGCGCGGAGTCCACGCTGATGATCTCGAGCGGGGTGTCCCGCGCGAGCGCGAGGGCCGCGGCGGTCTTGCCGGAGGCCGTCGGACCCAGCAGACAGACGATCGGGGGAGATGCCTTCATGAACCGCTCAACGTCCGCGCATGAACAGCTTGTCGAGGTCGCCGAGCGTGAGCTGGTACCAGGTGGGGCGGCCGTGATTGCACTGGTCGGCGCGCTCGGTGGCTTCCATCTGGCGCAGCAGCGCGTTCATCTCCTCGTGCGTGAGGCGGCGATTCGCGCGCACGGCCGTGTGGCAGGCGAGCGTGCCGAGCAGTTCGTGCTGGCGTTCCGTGAGCACGCGCGAGCCGCCGTACTGGCGCAGATCGGCGAGCACCGCGCGCGCGAGCGCCTGAACGTCCGCACCGTCGAGCAGGGCCGGAATGGCGCGCACGGCGAGCGTGGTCGGCGACATGGCGGCCAGGTCGAAGCCGAGCGCGGTGAGCGTCTCCCGGTGCTCCTCGGCGGTGCCGATCTCAATCGGGTCGGCGAAGAACGTCGCCGGAATGAGCAACGGCTGCACCGGCACGCTGCGCGCCACGAGGGCCTGCTTGAAGCGCTCGTAGAGGATGCGCTCGTGTGCGGCGTGCATGTCGACGAGCACGAGGCCGTGGGCGTTCTGCGCAAGGATGTAGATGCCGTGCAACTGCCCCAGCGCGAAGCCGAGCGGCTGATCGAGCGCCATGGCCTCCGCGCTGCCGGCCGGCGCCGCGGTGCTGCCCGCTGCGCCGGCGAGGCCGATGCCGTCGGCCGGCAGTGAACCGTCGCGCGCAGTGGCGCTGCCATAGGTCGGCGCGGGTACGTCCGTGACGCCCGGCTGGCCATACGGGCGCGGCGCGGGCGGTGCGGCCCGGCCGAACAGGTTGTCGTAGACGGACAGCGGCTGCGCGACCGGCAGCGTGCCTTGCTGCATGCGCGGTGTCCAACTGGCGCCGCCCGGCATGCCGGCGCTGCCGGCCGACCGCGCGCTGCCGAACATGGGGCTCGCAGCGCCCGGCCCGGCGGCGAGTCCGCCAGCATCGGTCAGATGCGCGGCATGCGATGCCCCGCCGCTGCCGGCCGCACGCGCGAGCGCACGCTGCACCGCGTGGAACACGAACTGATGAACGCTGCGGGCGTCGCGAAAGCGCACTTCGATCTTCGACGGATGGACGTTCACGTCCACCAACTGCGGCGGCAGCTCGAAGTACAGCACGTAGGCAGGATAGCGGTCGCCGTGAAGCACGTCTTCGTAGGCGGCGCGAACGGCGTGCGTGAGCAGTTTGTCGCGCACGAAGCGGCCGTTCACGAAGAAGAACTGCTGGTCGGCGCGGCCGCGGCTCGCCGTGGGCAGGCCAACGAAGCCCGACAGACGCAGGTCGCCGGCGCCTTCGTCGAGCGCGAGGTGCGCGTCGGCGAAGTCGCTGCCGAGCACGCGCTTGACGCGCGTGGCGGCGTCCGAGGCGTTCCAGTGCTCGACCGCGCGGTTGTTGTGCAGGATCGAGAAGCCGACGTCCGGACGCGCGAGCGCGCTGCGGCGAATGACGTCCATGCAGTGCCCGAATTCCGTTTGCTCGGTCTTCAGGAATTTGCGGCGCGCCGGGGTGTTGAAGTACAGGTCGCGCACGTCGACGGTCGTGCCCACGGGGCCGGCTGCAGGCGTGAGCGCGCCGGTGTTGCCGTCGATGGCGGTGGCATGCGGGGCATCCGCCTGACGGCTCGAGAGCGTGAGCTGCGCCACCGAGGCGATGGAGGCAAGTGCTTCACCGCGAAATCCGAGTGTCAGCACCGACTCGAGTTCGTCGAGCGTGCGGATCTTGCTCGTGGCGTGCCGGGTAAGCGCGAGCGGCAACTGGTCGGCGGACATGCCGCCGCCGTCGTCCGTGATCGCAATGCGGCGCACGCCGCCTTCTTCCAGCTTGATCTGGAGCGCCCGCGCGCCGGCGTCCAGCGCGTTCTCGAGCAATTCCTTGACTACCGACGCGGGACGTTCGACCACCTCGCCGGCGGCGATCTGGCTGATGAGCTGATCGGGGAGAACGCGGATCGGGCGCGCCGGCGCCAGGCCCGCCGGCATGGGGCCGGGACGGCGCTCGGGAACGTCGGCAGAAAGGTCGGCAGAAAGGTCGGCGGCCGCGCCAGGGGCGGCGGCCGAAGCGGCGTCAGCGGGCGCGGTGGCCCGGGCTGGCGAGGCGGAGGCGGAGGTGGGGGTCGCGGACATGGGAACCATTATAAAGGCTGCCCTCAAAGACATAAGCCGACCGACGTTTCAGCCTGCAATACCGTTAGAATCCGACGCATTCCTGTCATGGGAGCGTTCGGGCATTCCGGGCATCCGAGGGCATTCGGGGGCATTCGGGGGCATTCGGGGGCATTCGGGGGCGAAATGCTGCCGCGCTCGATTCCCCATGTCCGACGCCAGCCGACTGTCATGGGGACTTAACGACGCCCGATGTGCGCGCTGGTATGATGCGAGTCGTCGCGAGCCCGTGGGGACGGGCCGGCGTCCTTTATCTTGAGGAATCGTCTTGGATACTTTGGTGCAGTTGCTGGAGATGGTGCTCCACATCGATAAACATCTGGGCGTGTTTATCGATCAGTACGGAAACTGGGTGTATCTGTTCCTTTTCATGATCGTGTTCGTGGAAACGGGGCTGGTGCTCTTTCCGTTCCTTCCGGGCGATTCCCTGCTGTTCATCGGCGGCGCCTTTGCCGCCACCGGCGCCATGGACCCGTGGCTGCTGGGCGTGCTGCTCTTTGTCGCGGCCGTGACCGGCAACACCCTCAATTACTGGATCGGCTCGAAGATCGGGCCGCGCGTGTACGAGAAGAACTGGCGCTTTCTCGATCGCGACGCGCTGCGCAAGACCCATGACTTCTACGAGCACCACGGCGGCAAGACGATCGTGATGGCGCGCTTCGTGCCGGTGGTGCGCACCTTCGCGCCGTTCGTGGCGGGTGTATCGGCCATGTCGTGGGCGCGCTTTCAGTTCTACAACGTGCTTGGCGCCGCGATCTGGGTGGTGCTGCTCGTGGGCGGCGGTTATCTGTTCGGCAACCTGCCGGTCGTCAAGCAGTACCTGAACATCATCGTGCTGGTCGGCATCTCGGCCGCGGTGGTGCCCATCGCCCTCGGCGCACTGTGGAAGGTGCTCACGCGTGGCCGCCGGCGCGTGCCGCAAGGCCAGGGCGAGTAAGTCCGCTGCGGATCGGCGCGACGCGAAGCCGTCGCTTCCGAAAGACTCCTGCAGCAAACATGGCGCGTTCCGTCTGAAGCGCTTCCCAAAAGCTGGCCATGACGCCAATGCCCGGGAGGCAGTTCATGGCCGGGCGCGCCATTTTCTTGCGAGCGGCGCCGGCATCGGCGCGCACCGCGCCGCCCTTCTCACGTCGTTCCCGCGCCGTTCTCACGCCGTTCGGTTTTTCGCAATGGGCGGGTTCTTGGCGAAGTACGCCTTGATGCCCCTGAGCAACGCGTTGGCGAGCCGGTCCTGATAGGCGGGATCGTTCAGGTAGCTCTCTTCCTTCGGGTTGCTGATGAACGCCGTCTCCACGAGCACCGATGGAATGTCGGGCGCCTTGAGCACGGCGAACGCGGCCTGTTCCACGTTCTTGCTGTGCAGCCGGTCCGCCACCGTGCCGATCTCGGCGAGCAGCGCGGTGCCAAAGACCTTGCTGTCGCGGATCTGCGCGGTCGTCGACATGTCGAGCAGCGCGTGTGCGACGGCACGGTCATTGGTCTTGATGTTGACCCCGCCGATCAGGTCGGAAGCGTTCTGCGTCTTTTCGAGCAGGCGCGCCGTGGCGCTCGTGGCACCGCGCTCGGACAGCGCGAACACGGACGCGCCGTTGGCCGACGGCGACGTGAACGCATCGGCGTGAATCGACATGAACAGATCGGCGTCCACGCGGCGCGCCTTCTGCACGCGCACGCCGAGCGGCACGAAGAAGTCCGCGTCGCGGGTCATCATTGCGCGCATGTTGGGCTGCGCATCGATCTTCTCGCGCAGGCGCTTGGCGATTTGCAGCACGACCACTTTCTCGTATGTGCCCGCGCTGCCGATCGCGCCCGGATCTTCCCCGCCGTGGCCGGGGTCGATGGCGATGGTGAGCAGGCGCGCAGTCTTCGGCCCGCGAGCGGGCGCCGGCGCAGGCAGGCCGTCGTCATCGTCCTTGCGCTGCGCGAGAGGCGGCGCCTTGTCCTGCGTGGAAGCGCCGGCCGACGGACCAGGGCGCGACGGACGCGAACCGGGCTCGCGCTGCGCGTAGCGCTGGAAGAATGCCTCGCTCTCGTCGGTGCTCGGCGTGCCGGCGCCAGAAGACGGCGGCGGGTTCTGCGCCAGCGCCTCGGCCTTGTGTCCCGACTTGGCGAGCAGCTCCATGAGCGGATCGGGTTCGACGGCCGGGTAGAGATCGAACACCGTGCGGTACTTGTAGCCCGCAACGGGGGGCAGCGTGAACGACTGCGGCTTCACGCCGGCCTTCAGGTCGAACACCATGCGTACCACGCCGGGCTTGAACTGGCCCACGCGTACCTGGATGATCTGCGGGTCGTTCGGCTGGATCTTGGAGACGAGGTCGCGCAGCGCAGGGCTCAGATCCACTTCGTCGAGATCGATCACGAAGCGGTTCGGGCTCTCCATCAACTGCTGCTGAAACTTGACCGGGTTGTCGGTCTCGAGGGTGACCCGCGTGTAGTCGCGCGCCGGCCACACGCGCACGGCGACGATGGCATTGGCGCGGGCGAGGCGAGGGCCGGTGAGGGCGAGCACGAGGGTGGAGGCCCCGGCACGCAGCGCGCGGCGTCGGCCGGCATTGGGCGATGAGGCGTCGTCGGTTCGGGCGAAGCGTTTGATCAGCATGAGTTCAGGCAAGCAAGACCGGCCGGCGTGTAGGCGCTCGTCGTCAGACGGCGGCTGTTGCCGACAGGTTCCAGGCAAAGGCGCAAATCGGGCGTGCCCAGCAGGTCTTCCGCCTTTTCGGGCCATTCGACCAGGCACAGGGCGTCGCCCGCGAAATGCTCGCGAAAGCCCGTGTCGTGCCATTCGGCCGGATCGGCGAAGCGGTACAGGTCGAAATGATAGACCGGCAACACGCCGTGCGGTGTGTCGATGTTGTACGGTTCACACAGCGCGTAGGTAGGGCTCTTCACGCGCCCCGTGTGGCCGAGCGCGCGCAGCAGCGCCCGCACGAGCGTTGTTTTCCCCGCGCCGAGGTCGCCCGAGAGCTGCACGTGCAGTCCGGCGTGAGCGGCATCGGTATGCGCCATGCGCGCCACGATGACGCGTGCGAGCGCCGCGGCGAAGGCCTCGGTGGCGGCTTCGTCCGGCAGCGCGAAGATGCGCTCGCCCAGCGGGGGCGGCGCCGAGGAATCGGGCATGGCGGGCATTGCGTAAAATGGAGGGGATGAAAGCTTCCGTGATTTTCCCCGCTACCGCCGCACAAGTCGAGCCGTCGACGCTTCCGAGCGCCTCGGAAGTGTCGCCATCGCGCGACAACGCGAGCCTCGCGCCACTCGATGCCGCGGGGCTGCGTGCGCTCGCCTTGCGCATTCGCGAGTGGGCGCACGAGCTCGGTTTCGGTGCGGTGGGCATCACGGACACGGACCTCTCGCACGCCGAAGCGGGCCTGCAGCGATGGCTCGACGACGGCTGCCACGGCGAGATGGACTACATGGCCGCGCACGGCATGAAGCGCGCGCGGCCCGCGGAACTGGTGCCGGGCACCGTGCGTGTGATCAGCGCGCGCATGAATTACCTGCCGGGCGACACCGACATGGCCCGCTGGCGCCGTCACGAGGCCGAACGGGCGAAGCAGCCCGGCGAGGCGATCGTGTCGATCTACGCGCGCGGACGCGACTATCACAAGGTCATGCGCCACCGGCTCCAGCAGTTGTCAGAGCGAATTGCGCAGGCCATCGGCCCGTTCGGGTATCGCGTGTTTACCGACTCCGCGCCGGTGCTGGAGGTCGAACTGGCGCAAAAGGCCGGCCTTGGCTGGCGCGGCAAGCATACGCTGCTGCTCTCGCGCGACGCCGGTTCGCTCTTTTTCCTCGGCGAAATCTTCGTCGACGTGCCGCTGCCGGTCGATGCGCACATCAACGCCGATGGCGATGGTGGCGGCGATGGCGCCGGCAGGACCGGCGATAGGGGCGCGATGCGGCCCGGCGAGCACTGCGGGCAATGCCGGAAGTGCCGCGACGTGTGTCCGACGGGCGCGATCACCGAGGCGTTTCGCGTTGACGCGCGGCTGTGCATTTCGTACCTCACCATCGAGCACAAGGGCGCGATTCCCGAACCGCTGCGCGCGAAGATGGGCAACCGCATCTATGGTTGCGACGATTGCCAGCTCTTCTGCCCCTGGAACAAGTTCGCACAGCCTTCGCCGCTGGCGGACTTCGCGCCGCGCAACGGACTCGAGCGTGCGTCGCTGGTCGAGCTGTTCGCGTGGACGGAGACGGCGTTCATGGAACGGCTTGCCGGCAGTCCGATTCGCCGCATCGGGCACGAGCGCTGGCTGCGCAATCTGGCCGTCGGCCTCGGCAATGCCCTGCGCGGGACCTCGGACGCCGCCGCGCGGGTGCAACTGCGCAACGCGCTGCTCGCCCGCCGCGATCACCCTTCCGCGCTCGTGCGCGAACATGTCGAATGGGCGCTAGCCCAGGAAGGAGCCACGGTTTGAGTCCGCGCTCCCGCAACTTGGCTGATGCCATTGAGGCGGCTCATGCCGCCGATGCCGGCGATTGCGCCGACGCCATCGATGCCGGCAATGCCCTGGGCGACGCCGACGAGCCGTTCGAGCAGGCGGCGCGCAGCGGGGCGCACGATGGAGCCGATGGAGCCGATGGAGCAGCCGCCGAAGCGGACCCTCCTTCGTTCGACTCCGACGGCAAGGCGTTCCGCCGCAGCCTCGCGCTCATCGACCAGTTTTGCGACACCCTATGGCTCGAAGACGGCCTCTCGCGCAACACGCTCGACGCCTACCGCCGCGACTTGCGGCTCTTCGCGGAATGGCTGGGCGCCAAGCGCGACACACCGCTCGACGGCGTGGACGAGGCGGCGCTCTCGGCCTATCTGGCGTGGCGTCGCGACAGCCTGGCGAGCAGCATCAACCGTCGCCTGTCCGTCTTCAAGCGCTTTTACCAGTGGGCGCTGCGCGAGCACGTCGTGCAGCGCGACCCGTGCCTGCGCATCGCGTCGGCCAAGCGGGCGCAGCGTTTGCCTTCGACGCTGTCCGAGGCGCAGGTCGAAGCCCTGCTCGCGGCGCCCGACGTGTCGCAGCCGCTCGGACTGCGCGATCGCGCCATGCTGGAGCTGATGTATGCGAGCGGACTGCGCGTGTCCGAGCTCGTCGCGCTCAAGACCATCGAAGTGGGGCTGAACGAGGGCGTGCTGCGCATTTTCGGCAAGGGGGCGAAGGAACGGCTGGTACCGTTCGGCGAGGAAGCCAACGGCTGGCTCGCGCGCTATCTCGCCGAGAGCCGCGGCGTGCTGCTCGCGGGCCGTGTGTGCGACACGCTGTTCGTCACCCAGCGCGGGGAGGGCATGACACGTCAGGCGTTCTGGTATTTGATCAAACGCTATGCGCTGCAGGCCGACATTCGCGCGCCGCTCTCGCCGCATACGCTGCGTCACGCGTTTGCCACGCATCTGATCAATCATGGTGCGGATCTGCGCGTGGTGCAGTTGCTGCTCGGCCACGCGGACATCTCCACGACGCAGATCTACACGCACGTGGCGCGCGAGCGCCTCAAGGCGCTGCACGCCCAACACCATCCGCGCGGCTAGGCCGGTGCGGGCCTTCGCTCACAACAATGCCCTGAGCTTGTGCTTGAGCACCTTGCCCGTCGACGCGGCGGGCAGGGCGTCGAGCACGAGAATCTGCGCGGGGCGCTTGTAGGGGGCCAGGCGCCCGGCTGCCCACGCTGCGAGCGCGCTCACGTCGATGTCATGGCCGGGGCGTGCTTGCACGAACGCGACGACCTCCTCGTTGCCGTCCCGCGCGCGGCCGAGCACGGCGGCCTGCAGCACGTCCGGATGACTCGCAAGCGCCTGCTCGACCTCGGTCGGGTAGACGTTGAAGCCGGAATGGATGATGAGCTCCTTGGCGCGCCCCGCGACAAACAGCGCGCCGTCGGCCTCGCGGTGTGCGAGATCCCCGGTGCGCAGCCACCCGTCGGCATCGATGGCCGCCGCGGTCAGTTCGGGCGCGCGGTAGTAGCCGAGCATCACGTTCGGTCCGCGCACCCAGAGCTCGCCGACTTCGCCGTCCGGCAAGTCGCGGCCGTCGGGCGCGACGATGCGCACCGCGACGCCGGGAATCGCGGGCCCCACGGCGCAGTCCTTGCGAGGCGCGTCGAGACGGGTCTGGGAGACGGTCGGGCTGCTCTCCGTGAGCCCGTAGCCGTTATGGACGGGCAGGCCATAGAAGGCCTCGACGCGCGCCTTGAGGGCGGCGTCGAGCGGCGAGCCGCCCGAGTAGACGAAGCGCAGGCGCGGCGCAACGAGCGGCGCGTTACGACTTGCCACGTAGGCCATCAGCCGCGCGTGCATGGCGGGCACGCCCTGCAGGATCGTCAGGCCGTCGCGCGCGAGGGCGTCGAGCACCGCTTCGGGCGTGAAGCGCGCGGCGAGCCGCAGTGTCGCGCCTGCGTAAAGCGTGCCCAGGCACACCGAGGTGAGGCCGTACACGTGGGAGATGGGCAGCACGCCGTAGGCGACGTCCTCGACGCACACGCGACGCAGCGTGCTCGACACCGCCGCGACGAACATCAGGTTGCGGTGCGACAGGCACACGCCTTTCGGCGTGCCGGTCGTGCCCGTCGTGTAGATGAGCGCGGCGCACTGTCTGGCAGGATCGGCTTGCACCGCCTCCGCTTCGCTGGCGGGGTCGGTGTCGGACACGGCGATGGCGCCCGGCGCGAGTTCGGGCCAGGCCACGGTGGCCGCGTCGGCGCGCGCATGCGCGGCGGCGTCGGGCGAGGCGTCGACGGTGTAGGCGGCGCAACGCGCGCGCGCGTGCTCGCGGATCGCACGCAGCTCCGTCGCGCTGAGCCGTGCGTTGCACAGCAGCGGCCATGCGTCGAGCGACGCGACGGCGAGCAGCAGCACCACGTAGGCGATGCTGTTCTCTCCGACGATCATCACGCGATCGCCGCCACGCACGCCGTGCCCGCGAAGGCGTGTGGCGCAGGCCGAGACGGCGCGCGCGAGTTCGCCATAGGTCACGCGACCGCAGTCGTCGATCAGGGCGGTGCGAGCAGGCGCGTGCGCGGCAATGCGCGCAGGCAGGGTATCGATGCGTGCCGGCAGGTTCGCCAGCAGCGTGGCGGCGAACGCGTCTTCTCGCGAGGTATCGGGGGGCGCGGACATGGCTGGCATTGTAATGCGGGCGCCGGCACGCGGCAGAACAGGCGCGGCGCCCCCTGTTTCATTACAATAGGCGCCCATGAGCAAGACCAGACACGTCTCGGAAACGCCGGCCACGCAGTTTCTGAAGCAGAAGAAAGTGGCCTTTACGGAACACGTCTACGAGTACGTCGATCATGGCGGCACCGGCGAGTCGGCGCGCCAGTTGGGCGTGGATGAACATTGCGTCGTCAAGACGCTCGTCATGGAAGACGAAAAAGCGCGTCCGCTGATCGTGCTCATGCACGGCGATCGCACCGTGTCGACGAAGAATCTGGCGCGCCAGATCGGCGCCAAGCGCGTGGAGCCGTGCAAGCCCGAAGTCGCGCAACGGCATTCGGGCTACATGGTGGGGGGCACGTCGCCGTTCGGCACCAAGAAGGCCATGGTCGTCTACGTGGAGTCGTCGATTCTCGATCTTCCGCAGATCTATATCAACGGCGGGCGCCGCGGCTATCTCGTCGGCATCGCCCCGCAAGTGCTTCTCAACACGCTGGCTGCCAAGCCGGTCGCCTGCGCGCTCGACGAGTGAGGCGCCGCGCGCCGCCGTCCACGCGCGGGAGGGCCGCGCGGCGCAACCCCGTGTTTGCCAGAATGGGGCGGCGGGGTGGCTCAAGTAGAATGGCGCCCATCACAAAAACTCATCACGCACGAAGTTCATGGCCACACTGGTTTTTATCGTTCTCGCGTATCTGATCGGCTCGGTGCCGTTTGCGGTGATCGTCAGCCGCACCATGGGGCTGGCCGACCCGCGCAGCTACGGCTCGGGCAACCCCGGCGCCACGAACGTGCTGCGCTCGGGCAACAAGAAAGCGGCCGTGCTCACGCTCATCGGCGACGCCTTCAAGGGCTGGCTCGCGGTATATCTCGCCGAGCGCTTCGCCGGTGCGTGGGGCGTGGGCGAGTTCGGGCTGGCTGCCGTGGCGCTGGCGGTATTCATCGGCCATCTGTACCCGGTGTTCCTGCGCTTCGCGGGCGGCAAGGGCGTGGCGACGGCCGCCGGTGTGCTGCTCGCCATCGATCCGATCCTCGGTCTGGCGGTCATCGCCACCTGGCTGATCATTGCGGTGTTCTTCCGCTATTCCTCGCTGGCCGCGCTCGTGGCGGCCGTGTTCGCGCCGCTCTACTACGTGTTCATGTTCGGGCTCGGCCCGTATGCGCCGGCGGTGATCGTGATGGCGATCCTGCTCGTCTACCGGCATCGCTCGAACATCGGCAAGCTCATTGCCGGCAAGGAAAGCCGCATCGGTCAGAAGAAGTGACACCGGGGGGCTTTTCCGCAATGAAAAAAACCCGCAGGCGCTGCGGGTTTTTTTGTGCCTGACGGCGCCCGAGAGCGCCGCAAGCGCACGATGCGCGATGCGCGCCCGTGCTCAGTCGCGGAAGTTGTTGAAGTCGAGCGGCGTGTCGGTCACGTCCTTGCGCAGCAGCGCGATGGCGCTTTGCAGATCGTCGCGCTTGGCGCCCGAGACGCGCACCGTGTCGCCCTGGATGCTCGCCTGCACCTTCATCTTGCTGTCCTTGATCAGGCGCACGATCTTCTTGGCCAGGTCGCCTTCGACGCCCTTCTTGACCTTGACCACCTGCTTGACCTTGTCGCCGCTGATCTTCTCGATCTTGCCGTAGTCGAGGAAGCGCACGTCCACGTTGCGCTTGGCCATCTTGCTCACGAGCACCTGCGTGACCTGATCGAGTTTGAAGTTGTCGTCCGCGTACAGCGTGAGCTCCAGCTCCTTGTGCTCGATGCGCGAGTCCGATCCCTTGAAGTCGAATCGCGTCGAGATCTCCTTGTTGGCCTGCTCGACGGCGTTCTTGACCTCCACCATGTTGGCTTCGCTAACCACGTCAAACGACGGCATCTGGCTCTCCTGAAATACAAAGGGTTCGTGAAATGGCGGCCGCGCCCGGCAACAGTATCGGCACGCGTCGCATGCCGGTGCGGCGTTCCGAACGGCGGCGACGGCGCCGGTATAATGCGAAAACCCGTGCACGCCCGTGCACGGGTTCGTGCGGAAATTCGTGTGCAAGCCCGCGCGCAAATGCTTCTCGCCCGACATTGTAATTCAGCCGTCGGTTCCGCGTCCCCTTCCGGCGATGACCGGCGATGGCCGGCGCGGCCCGCGCCCAATGGTGTCTTCTTACTTCATGCTCCAGTTGCAACGCGACGTCAGTCTGCGCGAATTCAACACCTTCGGTTTGCCCGCCACCGCCCGCTATGTCGCGACGATCGACAGCGAGGCGGCGCTGCTGGAGGCCCTTGCCATGCCCGAGCTGCGCGGCCTGCCCCGGCTGGTGCTCGGCGGCGGCAGCAACGTGGTGCTCACGCGCGACTTCGACGGCGTGGTGCTGCGCATGGCCATTCGCGCTCGCGAACGCCTCGCCGATGATGCCCACGCCCGCTACGTGCGCGGCGGCGCGGGGGAAGTCTGGCACGACTTCGTCGACTGGACGCTCTCGCAGGACTGCCCGGGTCTCGAGAACCTCGCGCTGATTCCGGGCACGCTGGGCGCGGCACCCATCCAGAACATCGGCGCCTACGGGCTTGAGTTGGCCGAACGTTTCGCCGAGCTGCGCGCGCTCGATACGACGACCGGCGAATTCGTCACGCTCACGCGCGAGACGTGTGCGTTCGGCTATCGCGACTCGTTGTTCAAGCGCGAGCCGGGCCGCTACATCATTGTCGCCGTCACGCTGCGGCTGCCGCAGCCGTGGCAGGCGGTCACGGGTTACGCCGACGTCTCGCGCACGCTCGCCGAGGCGGGCATCGATGCGCCGCACGCGCGTCAGATCTTCAACGCGGTCGCCGACATTCGCCGCCGCAAATTGCCCGATCCGATAGAACTTGGCAATGCGGGCAGCTTCTTCAAGAACCCTGTCGTCGACGCAGCCACATTCGCCGCGCTGCGTGAGCGTTTTCCGCAAGCCGTGGGCTACGCACAGCCGGATGGCACTTCCAAGGTGGCCGCCGGCTGGCTCATCGACCAGTGCGGCTGGCGCGGCAAGTCGCTCGGCAAGGCCGGCGTGCATGAGCGTCAGGCGCTGGTACTCGTCAACCGGGGCGGTGCGAGCGGCGCGGATATCGTCGCGCTCGCACGCGCCATACAGGCCAGCGTGCACGAGCGCTTCGGCATCACGCTCGAACCCGAGCCGCTCGTGCTCTGACGCTGCCGGGCGGCGCGCGGGAGGCTCGATCCCTCACGCCTTGATCGCCGTGGCGTCGGGCAGGCGCTGCAGGTAGTCGCGCCGCAGATCGACCGACGAGCGCACGCCCACGTCGGCGTAGTGCGCATCGAGCCAGCGGCTCGCGGCTTCGCGGCCGCGGTCGCGCAGGGTCGTCAGGAAGTGCCAGTCGGTCACGAATTTCGTCGACGACGACAGGTCGTAGAGCGCCTTGTCGGCGCGGATCGAGTGAATCAGCGGGTATTTCAGGCGTTTGCGGAATTCCGGCTTCAGCCAGCCTTCGTCGATCAGCTTGTGGACGAACGAGATGGCGCGGAATTCGCGCTGCAGCGAGGCATTGAACGTGATCTCGTTCACGCGGTTCATGATCTGTCCCGGCAATACCGGCTTTTCCTTGCGCTCGATCGGGTTGATGTGAACGATCAGGATATCGCTCGTGACGGTCTCGTAATAGAACGGGTAAAGCGCCGGATTGCCCAGGTAACCGCCATCCCAGTAATAGTCCTCGTCGATCTTCACCGGCTTGAACAGCCACGGCAGGCACGCCGATGCCATCGCCACGTCCAGCGTGATCTCGTGCGTGCGGAAGATGCGGATGTTGCCCGTGCGGATGTTGGTTGCCGACACGAACAGATGCGTTGCCGTACTCTCGCGAAGCCGCTCGAAGTCGACCTGCGCTTCGAGCACCGTGCGCAGCGGATTGATTTCGGTCGTGGGCTGCGAGAACGGCATCATCCACTGCTGCATGCTCTGCATCCAGTCATGCCAGACCGGATATTCGGTGGGCCGTCCGTTGAGCCAACTGAAGACGGTCTGCGCCCACGCCGTCGCCGACGATCCCGCTTGCGACACGCCAAGCCAGAAGCTGTGCAGCGCCTCGCGTGCTTTCTCCCGTGGATCCACACCGGGACGGTCGAGCAGGCCGTGCGCGAGCACCACGGCGTTCATCGTGCCGGCCGACGCGCCGCTGATGCCTTCGAATTCGAGACGCCCGTCTTCGAGCAACTTGTCGAGCACGCCCCATGCATACGCGCCGTGCGCGCCGCCGCCTTGCAGGCCCAGATCGATGCCTTTGCGTCGGGGGCTGCCGCGTCGGCCGCGGGACGGTTTGGCCGGGTTCGTGCTGGGGCTGCGCGCGCGCGCGTTGCCGCCGGTGCCGCCCCTGGCTTGGGCGTTGCCGCCGTCGCCGTCGCCGTCGCCATCCGCCGGGGCGGGGCGCTTGCGGGCGCGCGGCGCGGGCGTCTTGCCCGACCGGGTGCGGCCGTCCGGCGGAAGCAGCGGGACGTCGCTCGGCTCGAGATCGGCGCCCGCACCGTGGGATGGCGCGCGTTCTGCGCGGGCGTCGTCAGCGGCGCGGGAGGCGTCGGAAGTGTCGGCAGTGTAGGAAGTGCCGGCGGATGGCGCAGTCGCCGGAGCCGGTGTCGGGGAGGTCAGGTCGCCGGCAGCATCGTCGGCGGATTCCGGGGGCAGACGCGACATAGTGAGTAGCGGCGCCGGGCCGCGCTGAACCGGCCGAGAGGGCAACGCGCGAGACGTCGATCCCGCGCGATGGCTGTGGCCGTCGGTTAGCCGTAGTGGCAGACGTAATCGAGCGTCTCGACGACCTCGATATCGAACTTGCTGTTGCCGGGCACGGAGAACTGCTGACCGGCGGCGTACTCCTGCCACTCGGTCTGGCCGGCCAGGCGAATGCGGCAGCGGCCGCCCGTGACTTCCATGATCTCAGGGGCATCGGTACCGAACTGGAGCGTGGCGGGGAAGATCACGCCCAGCGTCTTGCGCGTGCCGTCCGGGAACAGCACGGTGTGCGAGACACACTTGCCGTCGAAATAGGTGTTGGCGCGCTTGATTACGGAAACGTTGTCGAACTGTGTAGCGTTTTGCGTCATGACCGATTGCGGTGTCGAGTGCGAGGGAAATCGCGATGAGGAGCCGTGCGAATGGCTCGGTAAGCCGGCCCTGGCGTGGGCCGGCGTGAATTCATGCTAGCACGTTTCGAACGTCGACTCGCCAGACATTTGTGCGATGCACAACGAATTTGCACTGTGATGGTGCAAATTGCGAAATGTTCTGACGGCGGCGTCCGACTGTGGCGCGCCGACATGAAGCGCGTGTCGATGCGTGACGGCAGCGCGTCAGCGATGATAGCGGAACGCAGGTCGCGGCGGGGACTTGAGAAAGGCGCCTGAGGGACGCCGGCGGGGGCGGCGATGCAGGAAAACAAGAGCCCGGACGGCTCGCACCGGTCCGGGCTGACGATTCGCGTCTCGATGGACGTCGACGGGCGAGTTATACGCGGCCGAGCATCAGGAATTCCATGAGAGCCTTCTGCACGTGCAGACGGTTCTCGGCTTCATCCCAGACCACGCTCTGCGGGCCGTCGATTACATCGGCCGAGACCTCCTCGCCGCGGTGGGCGGGCAGGCAATGCATGAAGAGCGCATCGGGCTTGGCGCGCTTCATGAGATCGGCATTCACGCACCATTGCGCGAAGGCGGCCTTGCGTGCCTCGTTCTCCGCTTCGAAGCCCATGCTGGTCCATACGTCGGTCGACACGAGGTCCGCGCCTTCGCAGGCCTCGCGCGGGTCGTCGAACTCGCGCACGAACGGGCGGCTCGACTCGGCCACCATCGCCTGATCGAGGCGATAGCCCGGCGGCGTGGAGATGTTGAACTGAAAGCCGAAAATTTCGGCGGCCTGGATCCACGTGTACGACATGTTGTTCGCGTCGCCGATCCACGTGACCGTCTTGCCCTTGATGGGACCGCGGTGCTCGTAGTACGTGAAGATGTCCGCGAGCACCTGGCAAGGGTGGTACTCGTTGGTCAGGCCATTGATCACCGGCACGCGCGAGTGCTGTGCGAAGCGTTCGATGATTTCCTGACCGAAGGTGCGGATCATGATGATGTCGGTCATGCGCGAGATGACCTGCGCGGCATCTTCGATCGGCTCGCCACGGCCGAGTTGCGTGTCGCGCGTGTTCAGGAACACCGCGTGGCCGCCCAGTTGGTGAATGCCGGCTTCGAACGACAGGCGCGTGCGGGTCGAGCTTTTCTCGAAAATCATCGCGAGCGTGCGGTCGTGCAGCGGGTGATAGGTCTCGTAGTTCTTGAACTTCTTCTTGAGAATGCGGGTGCGCTCGAGCACGTAGTCATACTCGTCGAGCGTCAGGTCCGAAAACTGAAGGTAATGCTTGATGGGTTTGGCGGTGGTCATTTGGATGTTCTGCTGGAGGCCGGTGGCGGGAGCCCGACGGGAACTCATCCGCCCGCGGCACGACGAACAAGCCTTGAGGCCTGTCCCCCGGTCAGGCTCGTGAAGGTGTTCTACCGGTTGCTGGCGTCAGGGGAACAGCCCCTAGTCTACCAAATCGTTTTGTCGTCACACGAAAAGCGTATGATCGAGGCCGTTGCTGCACAGCCGAAAAGCGCTGGCAAGTCCGAAAAAAACATCTGCAGCATGGGTGGGGGGCAGGTTCGAGTCTTATATAAGATATAATACTGTCTCTGCCGGCAACGTTACCCGCGTATGGTCGGCCAGATGTTTTTTTAGGTGATTGAGCGATATGACCGACCAGGTTTCCGCGCGCGAGTATTTCATCCAGGGCATCACCCGGGGTGGCAAGAAGTTCCGGCCGAGTGACTGGGCGGAACGCCTGTGCGGCGCTGTGTCGTTCTGTGGCCGAAGCAATATCGGTCCGAACGCATACATGCAGTATTCCCCCTATGTGCGCCCGATTATGGTGGGTGACGTCAAGTGTGTCGTGGTCGACGAGCGGCTGCGCGAGATCGAGCCGAGGGCCTTCGATTTCGTGATGAACTTTGCGCGTGACAACGATCTGCAATTGACCGAAGCCTGTATCGTCCCCGACATCAAGTAGATCCTCCCGGCCGGCTTCCGGCCAGACGTGAGTACCGGGCCTCCGGCCCCGGCTCACCGTCGTCTGCCCCGTTCCCCCGTTCGTCGTTCGTCGCTCTCCTGCCGTCCCGATCTTTCTCCGCTTTTTCGTTTTGCCATCGATTCGCGCCGCGCCGGCCGGGTGGGGAAGGGGTAAAAAGAGATCGCGGAAAAGAAAAAAGCCCGCGTGGGAGCGGGCTTTTTAGTGTTCCGACCGGAGTCGGAACCGGCAAGCAACTGATTCTGCTTTGCAGCTGACGCTGTCTCAGGCAGCCGCCGACATCGCTTTGATGGCGGCCGACAGACGGCTCTTCTGGCGAGCCGCGGTGTTCTTGTGGACGATCTTCTTGTCAGCGATGATGTCGATCGTCTTGGCCGAAGCGCGCAGCACTTCCTTGGCGGCAGCCTGATCGCCAGCGGCGATGGCCTTGCGAACGGCCTTCACGGCCGTGCGCAGGCGCGAACGCAGCGCCGAATTGTGGGCGTTGATCTTGACGGTTTGACGCGCGCGCTTGCGTGCTTGTGCGGTATTTGCCATGTTCGGTGAATTCCTTGAATTGCTCCGCCTGATGCGGCTTCTATGCAGTTTGGCTCGGCTCCCTGGGAGACACGGTGGCCAGGAAGCAATCCATTGACTTCGAAACCGACGATTATAGCCGAAGACCAACGGAATTTGCAACTTCTTTGCTGCAGGGCTGTGCGTATAATACGCGCAACATGAATTTGCTCAAAGCCCTCGCTACGGTCAGCGGTTTCACGATGCTTTCGCGCATCACCGGTCTGGTCCGTGAAATCCTCATCGCGCGCATGTTTGGCGCGGGTCCCATGACCGACGCCTACAACGTCGCGTTCCGCATTCCCAACCTGCTGCGCCGCCTGTCCGCCGAAGGGGCGTTTTCGCAGGCATTCGTTCCGATTCTGGCCGAATTCAAGTCCCAGCGCAGCCCGGAGGAGACCAGGACTCTGGTCGATTCCGTGACGACCGTGTTGTTCTGGACGTTGCTCTCGATTACCGTCGCCGGGGTGCTGGGCGCGTCGGCGGTGGTCTATGCCGTGGCGACGGGGCTCTCGCGCGAGAACGGTACGTTCGACGCGGCCGTCTTCATGACGCGGGTGATGTTTCCCTACATTACCCTGATCTCGATCACGACGCTCGCTGCCGGCGTGCTCAATACCTGGCGCCAGTTCTCGATGCCGGCGTTCGCGCCCGTGCTGCTCAACGTCAGTTCGATCGTCGCGTCGCTGTGGGTCGCGCCGCACCTGGACACGCCGGTGTACGCGCTCGCGTATGCCGTGATCGTCGGTGGCGTGCTGCAGCTCGTCATTCAGCTCCCGGCGCTGGCGCGCATCGGCATGCTGCCGCGTATCCGCCTGAACGTGCTTGCCGCCCTGCGCAACGCCGGGGTCAAGCGCGTGCTTGCGAAGATGGTACCCGCCACGCTGGCCGTCTCGGTCGCGCAGGTCAGCCTGATCATCAATACCAACATTGCGTCCCGTCTGGCGCAGGGCAGCGTGTCGTGGCTCGCCTACGCCGACCGTCTGATGGAGTTTCCGACGGCATTGCTGGGCGTGGCACTGGGCACCATTTTGCTGCCGAGCCTGTCGCGGGCACATGCTGATGGCGACGCCGCCGAGTACTCGGCACTGCTGGACTGGGGGCTGCGCCTCACGTTCTTGCTGGCCATGCCGAGTGCCGTGGGCCTGTTCGTCTACGCCGAGCCGCTCACGGCCACGCTTTATCAGTACGGACGCTTCGACGCGACCGACGTGGCAATGACGGCGCACGCACTGACAGCCTACGGCGTAGGACTCGTTGGCCTCATCCTCATCAAGATTCTGGCGCCGGGCTTCTATGCCAAGCAGGACATCAAGACGCCGGTGAAGATTGCCGTGGTCGTGCTCGTCGCCACGCAGCTCTCCAACCTGCTGTTCGTGCGCTGGTTCGCGCATGCGGGACTCTCGCTGTCGATCGGCGTGGGTGCCTGCATGAACGCGGCGTTGCTCTTCGCGGGACTGTACCGGCGCGGGATTTACCGCCCGGCGCCGGGCTGGGGGCTGTTCTTCGTGCAACTGCTCGCGGCCTGCCTGATCCTGGCCGGCGTGCTGCTGTGGTTCACGCAGAGCTTCGACTGGGTGGCGCTCGGCGCCCGACCGCTCTCGCGCATCGCACTGCTCGGCGCGAGTCTGGTCCTATGCGCGGTGGTGTATTTCGGGGCATTATTCCTTATGGGTTTCAACTTCTCGTTCTTCCGCCGGCGCACGCATTCGTAAGCCGCCAAGGCGAAGCACGCCGCGGAATACACCCACGGAATACACCACGGATACCGCATGGCGAACCGAATTCTCGAGTACTTTGCCGCGCTGGTGGCCTCCGACGAGGGGCTGCCGCTCACCGAAGCCGCGATAGCCATCGCGCAGGACGTCTATCCCGACCTCGACGTACAGGACACGCTCACCCAGATCGACATGCTGGCGGCGCGACTGGCCAGACGTCTGCCGCCCGATGCCGGGCCGCTGCAGAAGCTGCAACTGCTCGATCACTTCTTCTTCCGCGAGCTCGGCTTCACCGTCAACCAGAACGACTACTACGACCCGGACAACAGCCACCTGCACGTGGTGCTGGACCGGCGCCGCGGCATTCCGATCTCGCTGGCCGTGCTGTGCATGGAAATCGGTCACCAGATCGGCCTGCCGTTGCGCGGTCTGTCGTTTCCGGGACACTTTCTGCTGCGTCTTGCCGTGCCGGCAGGCGACGTCGTCATCGACCCGATCTCCGGGCATTCGCTCTCGCCGCAACGGCTTCTCGAGATGGTCGAGCCGTACCTGAAGCACTACCGCGACGAGAGCGCCGAGCCGATCCAGGAGCTCGCGCTGTGGGCGCTGCTGCATCCGTTCCTGGAGCCTGCGACGCCGCGCGAGATTCTTGCGCGGATGCTGCGCAACCTGCGCGCCATCTATACCCAAAGCGAGCGCTGGGAACGGCTGCTCGCCGTGCAGGAGCGCATGGTGCTCGTGCTGCCCGATCAACCGATCGAGAGGCGGGACCGCGGGCTCGCCTATGCGCGGCTCGGACTGGTGCGTCCGGCGCAGGACGATCTCGAGCTGTACCTGAGCAAGCGGCCCGAGGCCGAAGACGCGGATGCGATCCGGCAGGTGCTCGACGACCTGAGCCGTCGTCCCGGCAGCCACGGCTGACGCCGGACGTCGGCAATCGGGATGCTGTCGGCGCCGCCAACGCCGCGCGTTCGCCGGTGCGCCTGCCGGTCGGCTCGTCAGGCCGACTGCGCGGCCAGCTCCTGCACGCGGCGTTGCAGGCCGGGCTTGTAGCCGAAGTGAAAGAAGATCTCCGCCATCAGGAACATCGGCGCAATGAAGATCTGGAAGAAGTTGTCGAGCAGCGCGGGCTTGCGTCCTTCGAAATGATGGCCGACCAACTGGATGATCCAGCCGCCGACGAAGAGCACGCCGAAGACCGTCAGCGCCCAGGGCCACGGCAGCTTCGCGAGATGTTGCGTCACCGCGAGCAGCACCGCAAAGAAGGCGGTCATGGCCAGTGCGAGCGGGACGTCGAGCAGGAAGTAATACATCAGCAGGACCAGCACGATCACATGCGTGGCATTCAGGCCGCTGGGGCCGAGCGGCACCCAGGAGAACGCCTGCATCACCGCCAGGATGATCATGGGAACGCCGAAAAAATGGGTCAGACGATTCTTGGGGCTGCGGTGATAGCGCTGGTAGAACGACATCTGTTGCGCCAGAGATTTCATGCCAGCCTCCTGCCGCAGGGGCGCAGAGTATGGGGGGATGCCGGCGTCGACGCCGGCGGCCGTCCGGTCGCGCGACACGACCGGCATTCCATTGTAGTCACAGATCCGACGACATTTTGTTGCGGTGCGTCAACGTGACGCGAGCCCGGCGGGAAGCCGGCAAGCCTTGCAGGGAGCCCGCGCACGAAGTCTATTTGGGTTGCATGCGGATGGCGCCGTCGAGCCGGATGACTTCGCCGTTGAGCATGGGATTGCGCACGATCTGCTCGACGAGCATGGCATATTCCGAAGGTTTGCCCAGCCGCGGTGGAAACGGCACCATCTGGCCGAGCGAAGCCTGCACTTCGGCGGGCATGGCGAGCATCATCGGCGTCTCGAAAATGCCGGGCGCGACTGTCATGACGCGGATGCCGCTGCGTGACAGGTCGCGCGCGACGGGCAGCGTCAGGCTGGCCACACCGCCTTTGGACGCCGCGTAGGCGGCCTGGCCCATCTGCCCGTCATATGCCGCGACCGAAGCCGTGTTGACGATCACGCCGCGCTCGCCTTCGCCGTTGGGCTCCTCCCGGCTCATCGCGGCAGCGGCGAGCCGGATCATGTTGAACGTGCCGATGAGGTTGATCTGGATGACGCGCGCGAATGCATCGAGAGGATGCGGGCCGTCGCGGCCGACGGTCTTGCTGCCGATGGCGATGCCGGCACAGTTGACGAGCCCGCGCAGCGCGCCCAGCGATTGGGCGGCGGCCACGGCGGCGTTGCCGTCGTCTTCACGCGTGACGTCGCATCTGACGAATTTCCCGCCGAGCTTTTCGGCGAGCGCTTCACCTTCGGCGACGTTGACGTCGGCGAGCACGACATGCGCGCCCAGTCCGGCAAGCCAGCGCGCGGCCGCAGCGCCGAGCCCCGAGGCGCCACCGGTGATCAGAAACACATTGCCCTGAATTTCCATGCGTCATCCTCCTCTGGCAAAAAAGGCGGCGCAGTGGGAACTGGCCGCCTTCTTCATGGCGTCATCGACGTCGGCCGAACCACTGGCGTTGCGTACAGCGCCAGGGCACGGGCCGCGGCAACGGCTTACTTCAGCGCTTCGAACACGCGCGCGCGGATGTCTTCCACGCTGCCCTGGCCCGAAATCTTGCGGTACTTCGGTGCTGCGACGATCGCGCCTTCGCTGCCGTGCCTGGCCCAATCCGAATAGTAGGCGACGAGCGGCTTGGTCTGCGATTCGTACACGGCCAGACGCTTCTTGACCGTCTCCTCCTTGTCGTCGTCGCGCTGCACGAGCGGCTCGCCCGTCACATCGTCCTTGCCTTCCACTTTGGGCGGGTTGAACTTGATGTGGTAGGTGCGGCCCGACGCCGGGTGGGTGCGACGCCCGCTCATGCGCGTGATGATTTCGTCGAACGGCACGTCGATCTCGAGCACGAACTCGATGGCGACGCCGGCGTCCTTCATGGCTTCGGCCTGCGCGATGGTGCGCGGGAAGCCGTCGAAGAGGTAGCCGTTCTTGCAGTCGTCGGCGCTCAGGCGCTCACGCACCATGCCGATGATCACTTCGTCCGGAACGAGGTCGCCCGCGTCCATGAAGCGCTTGGCTTCGAGGCCGAGCTGGGTGCCTTCCTTGATCGCGGCGCGCAGCATATCGCCGGTCGAGATTTGCGGGATGCCGAATTTTTCTTTGATGAAAGTGGCTTGGGTGCCCTTGCCGGCCCCGGGTGCCCCCAACAAAATCAGACGCATCGATGACTCCTGAAAGTTTGTGATTTGTGAATGCTGTGCGTGCGGCAGGCAGGTGCGTCTCCGGATGTCGGCAGCGGTTTCGGCCTGCGTGGCCGGCTCAACCACGCTTCGCGCGCACGACGCGCTCGGCAGGGGCGCATCGCGCGCGACCGGGGTCTGCTCGCGAGAATCAGAGCGATTATGCCACGACGCACCGGCCCGACGGCGTTTTGCCGACGCCGTCCCGTTCACCCGGCACGATTTCCGGGACGCATGGAAAGGGAGGACTCGCGGCGATATGACGATATGGCGTGGGGGCGCTGCGGACTCAGCCGCGTAGCAGCGCCCGCACGCGCTCGAGGTCTTCGGCCGTGTCGACGCCGGGCAACGGGGCGTCGTCGGTCACGAGCACGGCGATGCGCTCGCCGTGCCACATGGCGCGCAGTTGCTCGAGCGACTCGGCCGTCTCGATCGGCGCCTGCGGCAGGGACGGGTAGTGACGCAGGAATTTGGCGCGGTACGCGTAAAGCCCGATATGCCGGAAGATGGGCGCTGCGCTCGCGGGCAGCGTCGCCATGCTGGCCAGGCCGGCGGACCAGGCATCGCGCGACCAGGGGATGGGCGCGCGCGAAAAATACAGGGCGCGGCTGTGGGCGTCGAGCACGACCTTCACGACGTTCGGCGAGAAGATCTCGGCGTGGTCGGTGATCGGGTGCGCGGCCGTCGACAGGGCGCATTCCGGATGCTCGGCCAGATGCGCCGCCACGGCGCGCACCAGACGCGGATCGATGAGCGGCTCGTCGCCCTGAACGTTGACCACGATGGTGTCGTCGGGCCAGCCTTGCTGCACGGCCACTTCGGCCAGGCGGTCGGTGCCGGTGGGGTGGTCGGCCCGTGTGAGCGCGACGTCGAACCCGTGCGCGCAGACGGCGTCCACGACGCCCTGCGCGTCCGTGGCGACCACGACCTGGCGGGCCCCCGACTCGCGCGCGCGTTCCGCCACGCGAACCACCATCGGCTTGCCGCCGATGTCGGCGAGCGGCTTGTTCGGCAGACGCGTCGACGCCAGACGCGCAGGCACGACGGCGACGAAATCGACGGTGTGGACTGGCTCGCTCACGATGCTCACTTGTCGTCGTCGAGCGGGACCGGCGTGCCTTCGACAGACTGGCGCGCTTCGTCGGCGAGCATGACGGGAATGCCGTCACGGATCGGATACGCGAGCTTGTCGGCGTGGCAAATCAGTTCCTGGGCTTTCTTGTCGTATTCCAGGGGCCCCTTGCACAGCGGGCAGACGAGAATCTCAAACAGTCGGGTATCCACGCAATTTCTCCACTACCAGTGATACGAGGCGCGCGTCGAGCGCCGCCTCGGCAGGCACGGCCCACACACGCGGGTCCGACCAGGTCAGGCATTTTACTGCATCCTTTTCGGTAATCAGGATGGCCTCGGCCGCCACGCCGTCAAACGGATTTGCCGCGAAGTCGTAGTGATCGGGCAGCGCCAGCGTCTCGATCTGCAGTCCCGCGCCGCGCAGCGCCGCGAAGAACCGTTCCGGCGCACCGATGCCGGCCGCGGCCAGCACGCGTCGTCCGGCGAAGTGGGCAAGGGCTCGCGTGAGCGACGGCTGGCTCACGCACCACGCGTGGCCGAGCGTGAGCGACAGTCGCCAGGTGTTTGGCCATGCCGGAAGCGTCTTGCCGTAGGGGTCGTTGATGAGACTGGCATCACGCCGGCGCGACAGCGGCTCGCGCAGGGGACCGGCCGGCAGCAGGAAGCCGTTGCCGCCCAGGCGATGGTCGAACACGGCGATCTCGACGTCGCGCTCGAGCGCGTAGTGCTGAAGGCCGTCGTCGCACACGATGACGTCGCACTCGGGCCGCGCCGCGAGCAGCGCCCGCCCACCTTCGACGCGTGAAGGCCATACCCACACAGGAGCACCGGTGCGCCGCGCGATCAGCAACGGCTCGTCGCCCACCGCTTCAGGCGTTGCGTCGGCGCCGACTTCCGTCGGCCGGGATAGCGCGGCCCCGTAACCGCGTGAGAGCACGCCAGGCGTATAGCCCTGGGCGCGCAGCGCGGCGACGAGCGCGATGACCGTTGGCGTCTTGCCCGTGCCGCCGACGGTGAGATTTCCCACGACGACGACCGGCACCGGCAGACGGGTGGACGTCTTCCAGCCCCGGCGGAAACACACGCGGCGCCATGCCGCGACGGCCCCGAAGATCCAGGACAGCGGCCACAGCAGCCAGGCGAGGAGCCCGCGGCGCTGCCACTGCGCCGTCACCCAATGCGCGAGCGCGCCGGACAGGCGCGGCACCACGGCGCGCGAGCGCGCACGTGGGGCGTGGCGGGCATGGGGAGCGTCCGGCGTGCCTGGCGTGGTCATCGGGACGGGGACTTCGCGGCGCCTTGTGCCGCTGTCGAACGGGCCGAGAACGTCAGCCGCGTCAACCCGGCTTCGCGCGCCGCTTCCATGACGTTGATGACTGACTGATGGGCGCTCTTGGCGTCGGCGTTGACGATGACGACCGGCGCTTCGGCGCCGTCGTTCGCCGCACCGGCGGCCTGGCGCAGTGCCGCGGCCAGGCTCGCGACATCGCGCTGTGCGAGGGCGTGGCGGTCGATGGCGTAGCTGCCGTCCGCGCCGACCGACACCACGATCTGCCGCGGCGGCACGAGCGCCTTTTCGGCGTCGGCGGTCGGCAGGTTCACTTTGAGCGCGGTATAGCGTGTGTAGGTCGTCGTCACCATCAGGAAGATCAGGATCACGAGCAGCACGTCGATGAGCGGAATCAGATTGATCTCCGGCTCGTCGCGCGTGGAGAGGCCTCGACGGAAATTCATCGCGCGTCTCTCGCCTCAGTGCCGCGGCAGCGTGGCATCGAGGAAGTGAACCGCCTGCGTCTCGAGTTCCACGAGGAAGGCATCGACGCGCGTTCGGTAATAGCGATAGAAGATCATCGCGGGAATTGCGATCATCAGGCCGAAGCCCGTGTTGTAGAGCGCTACCGAGATGCCGTGCGCGAGTTGCGCCGGATCGGTGCCGGTTGCGTCCTGCGAGCCAAAGATCTCGATCATGCCGATGACGGTGCCGAACAGCCCCATGAGCGGTGCCACCGACGCGATGGTGCCCAGCGCGGGCAGAAACCGCTCGAGCTCGTGCGCGACTGCGCGCCCGGTTTCCTCCAGCGCTTCCTTCGCGCCGTCTCGCGCACCGTGCGGATTGCGCGAGACGTAACGCACGCCCGTGGCGAGCACACGGCCGAGCATCGAGCCTTGCGCGAGCGCGTCGGTGGCCTCCTGCTTCGCATTGCCGCGACGGGCCAGCGTGATGGCGTTCTCGAGCACGCCGCCCGGCAGCACGCGGGCGCGGCGCAACGAAAGGGCGCGCTCGACGATCAGGGCGAGCGCGATGACGGAGGCGATGAGAAGTGGCCAGATGGGCCAGCCGGCGGCCTGGATGACGGCGAACAAAGACGACCTCTTGCTTGTTGCGGGGATAGGCAAACGAGTCCGCACTGTAGCGTGCAGGGGGGGGATGGGCAAGCACCGTTTTCCACACCGGACGAGCACAAGGATGTGGACAACCTTTGGATACGTCAGACAACCCGTTGACGCGGCGGGACTTTTCACTTTGTGATGAAAAAATGGGCAGCGCATCGTTTCAGAAATGAACACCGCCGCAAGCTCGGCTTTCCCAATGCTTCGCGCACAGCCTGTGGATAACTGTGTGTACATGTCGGCTGTGGATAATATATCTTCCCGCCGCGCTCGAATTCGCTTCGCCCGTTGGCTGCGAATCGAAGCGTAGAGCCCGATAAATCAAGGGCTTGGCGCCGGCGCCAAGGAAATATGCGGCGCCCGGCCGAGAAAACCCGTAAATTAGCGGGCCTGTGGACAGTTATTCGTCAGCGCACACGCATGAACTCATCTTTGGACGACATTCGGCACGATCGTGGTGCAGACCGCGTGCTGAGCGTTTCAGATCTGAACAAAGCTGTCGCCGGCATGCTGGAGCGGACTTTCCCGCTGGCGTGGGTCGGCGGCGAAATCTCGAACTTCACGCGCGCGGCCAGCGGCCACTGGTATTTCTCGATCAAGGACGCGCAGGCGCAGATGCGCTGCGTGATGTTCCGCGGTCGCGCGCAGTACGCCGATTTCTCGCCGAAGGAGGGCGATCGCGTGGAGGTGCGCGCGCAGCTCTCGATGTACGTGCCGCGCGGCGAGGTGCAACTCAACGTCGAGGCGATCCGCCGCGCGGGGCAGGGCAATCTGTACGAAGCGTTCCTGCGGCTCAAGGAGAAGCTCGCCGCGGCCGGGTTGTTCGACGCGCAACGCAAGCGCGCGTTGCCCCGATATGCCCGCCGGGTGGGCGTCGTCACGTCGTTGCAGGCCGCGGCATTGCGCGACGTCCTCACGACACTGGCGCGGCGCGCCCCGCATGTGAGCGTGGTGATCTACCCGGCGCCGGTGCAGGGCGCCGATGCGGCGTCGCGCCTGGCGGCCGCTCTCGACACGGCCAACGCCCGTCGGGAAGTGGACGCGATCCTGCTGTGCCGCGGCGGCGGCTCCATCGAGGACCTGTGGGCGTTCAACGAGGAAGTGCTGGCCCACGCGATCGCGCGCAGCGAACTGCCCGTGGTTTCGGGCGTGGGGCATGAGACCGACTTCACCATTGCGGATTTCGTCGCGGATGTGAGAGCGCCGACGCCCACCGCCGCCGCCGAGCTGATCAGCGCCGCGCGCGACGAGTGTCTGCGTGAGGTCGACCGGCAACGCCAGCGCCTCACGCGGGCCATGTGGCGCATGCTCGAACAGCGCGCGCAGCAGCTCGACAGCCTCTCGCGCGGTCTCGTCTCGCCGCGCGAGCGTCTGGCCCGGCAGCGCGGGGAACTGGCGCATCTGGGCGACCGCATGCGTCACGCGCTCGAACGCCCGCTCGCACAGCGGCGCAACCGGTTCGACATGCTGCGTCTGCGCCTGGCACGTGCGGTGCCCGATGTCGCGTCGCAGCATGAGCGCGTGGCACTGCTCTCGCAGCGGCTCTCGAGCGCCATGTCGCGCCGCGCGGAGCGTTCCGCGCAACGGCTCGCCGATGCCGCGGCGCAGCTCGAGCTGCTCAATCCGCGTCGCACGCTGCAACGGGGCTATGCCGCCGTGCTCGACAGCCGCGGCCACCCGGTGCGCGACCCGCGCAGGCTGCAGCGCGGCCAATCGGTGACGATGCATCTGGCCGAGGGCGCCGCCGACGTGGGCATTGGTGACGTCCAGGTCAGGCTAGACGATACTTTTTAGCGCGGCCCGCTTCGGCTATCCCGGCAAACTGCACGCATCGTGCATCGATCGGCGGGGATCGACAAACAATCGTCACATGCGCGGCGCACTGTGCGGTAAAGCCGGTAACCGTGCGGTTTGCGGGGTTTTTGCATCTGCCCTAGAATCGATGGCTCCGGATAATGCAAATCGGGTTCCCCTCAGAGCACAAAGGACAATCGCCATGGAACACAAGCTCCCTGAACTGCCGTACGCCATCGATGCGCTGGCGCCGACCATCTCCAAGGAAACGATGGAGTATCACTACGGCAAGCATCACCAAGCCTATGTGACCAACTTGAACAACCTGATCAAGGGCACCGAATTCGAAAACGCCAGCCTCGAGGACATCATCAAGAAGTCGTCGGGCGGCGTGTTCAACAACGCTGCACAGGTGTGGAACCACACCTTCTTCTGGAACACGCTGTCGCCCAAGGGCGGCGGTGCGCCGAGCGGCGATCTGGCCAAGGCCATCGACGCGAAGTTCGGCTCGTTCGACGCCTTCAAGGAAGCCTTCACCAAGTCGGCTGTGGGCAACTTCGGTTCGGGCTGGACGTGGCTCGTGAAAAAGACCGACGGTTCGGTCGACATCGTCAACACCAGCAACGCCGCGACGCCGATCACCGGCTCGGACAAGCCGCTGATCACGATCGACGTGTGGGAGCATGCTTACTACATCGATTACCGCAATGCCCGTCCGAAGTTCGTCGAGGCGTTCTGGAATCTCGTCAACTGGGACTTCGCCGCGAAGAACTTCGCATAATCGCGAATGCCCGGATTTCGCCGGTAAAGCGTCTGGCGCCCGACCCGAGCGTCCGGCGTTCGCGGCGAAGCAAGAAGCCCACTGCATGCAGTGGGCTTTTTTGTTTTCAGCGGTTGCCGGGGCCGTGTCATCCGCAGCGACGTTGATCGCGATCAACGCTCATGCAAGCTCGCGTCGCTAGAGTGTGAGCTTCAAACTCGACGGCGGGACATATGCCAGAAGACCCTGCGCCAGCGAACGGCGCGCATTCCGCAACATCCACGCGCTTCTCCTTCACGCCTGACGACCTCGCCCGCGCCGGCCCGCGGCACGACGACGCGCCGCGATACTGGCTCGCCGACGCGAGCCTCATGCGAAGCCTGCCGCCCGCGGCCTGGACACTCTTTCGCCTTGCCGAGTACAAGCGCGGCGGCACGGCCGCCCACATGTGGCGCGTCGGTGCGCTTACGTGGCGCTTCGCGCAGTCGCTCGGCATGCCGGCGATCAGGGCGCAGGCGCTCGGACTGGCCGCCGCATTGCACGATACGGGCAAGCTTTGCATCCCGAACGCCATCCTCGAGAAGCCGGGCAGACTCACCGCGGAAGAAATGCGCGTGATGCGCGCGCATCCGCAACTGGGCGCCGATGTCCTCAGCGCGATCGGCGGTGCGGCGTGCGAGTTGGCGTCAACGGTGGCGCGCTCGCATCACGAGCGCTACGACGGCAGGGGGTATCCCTATGGACTGTCGGGCAACCGGATTCCGCTGGCCGGGCGCATCGTTGCCCTGGTGGACGTGTTCGACGCCCTCGCGAGCCACCGTCCGTATCGCACCGCATGGAGTCCGGCGAAGATCGTCGGCGCCATGCTCGCCGAGCGCGGTCGGCACTTCGACCCGTGGTTGCTCGATCGTTTTCTGGAGCGCTCACTGGGCGCGGCCCTGCAAATCTCGAGCGGCGCGCGCTAACGACGCACCGATAGCGCGCAGCCCCGCCGGCGGCGAATGAGGCGCCCGGACAAAACGCGAAGGGATCAGCGCGGCAGCCCGGAGATCTTCGCGCCGGGGCCGATGCCCTTGCTCTTGAACCAGCCCTGATTCATCTCGAGCGCATAGCGCACGGCAGCACGCGGGCAGTGGTTGTCTTCGGTCTGCGGAGCCATGTCCTCGATGTTGACGATGGTCCCGTCGTCGGCGAGAAACGCGATCGACAGCGGCAGGTTCGTGTTCTTCATCCAGAAGCAGTGTCCGGCGCGCTGCTCGAAGACGAACAGCATGCCGGCGTTGGCGGGCATGCTCGTGCGGTACATCAGACCCTGCTCGCGATCGGCTTCATTGGCGGCCACTTCGGCCTTGATGAGGAACATGCCGGCGGAGAGCTGGACCGTGGGGAACTGTCCGGGCTGCTTGATCTGGGCGTCGGCGGCGGCCGGGACGAGCGCCATGACGGCGGCGACGGTGCTGAACGTGGCGCTGGCGGCGAGCGCGGCCAGCTGACGTGAAATCCGGATCACAACGACTCCTGGGAAGATCGGGGGAACGTCAGATGAGTGGCGGGTCATTGTAGCCGCCGGACGAAAAAAAAGCAGGTTGCACGAGCAACCTGCTGATTACCGTCCGTTGCGCAGCCGGGCTGCGCGACGTGGTACTTACTTGCTGGCAGCGGCCGGAGCTTCGGCAGCCGAGGCCTTCTTGGCCGACTTCTTGTGCGACTTCTTGTGCGACGACTTCTTCTTTGCGGCCGGCTTGCTTGCGGCGGCCGGAGCAGCACCCGCGTCAGCGGCCGGAGCCGAAGCTTGGGCGAACACGCCAGTTGCGAACAGGCCAGCGACCAGGGCAGCGATCAGTTTTTTCATGAGATTCCTCTTTGGAGCTCGATGTTTGGGTGATGTACTCGTTGACCCGCGAAGTGAGTCATCTCCTATAACGTCCGTTCAGGACATCGGTTGACAGCCGGTTCGCGGATTTTTCGCGCGGCAAGTATTACGGCTTGTTACCGGTGGCCGGCTGGGTCGCCGGCCCCTTCTTGCCGGACTTGTTGTGGTGATGCTTCTTGTGCTTGGCAGTCTTCTTCGCCGGCGCAGCGTGATCGGCCGAGGCCGGCGCCTGCGCTGCCGGACCTGCTGCTGCAGGCGCAGCCGGTGCGACAGGCGCCGTGGCCGGCGCCGATTGTTGGGCCATCGCGGCGCCGGACACCATCAGGCCGGCGGTCAATGCGAGCAGCAGTTTGTTCATGACTGGGTTTCCTCGTTTCGGTTGGTGGTGCGTATGTTGCGCACCTGCTCCCTCAACGAGAGGCGCGTGTGCCGCGTTGACCGGAAAGTGTAAGTATTTGTTGCGGCAGCTCGCACCATTGACCCGGTGCGAGTTTCAGGGAGAACACGTCGACCGGCCCGATCGCCACGCGCACCAGGCGCAGGGTCGGCTTTCCCACGGCGGCGGTCATGCGGCGCACCTGCCGGTTCTTGCCTTCGACGAGTTTGATTTCGAGCCAGTGCGTTGGGATACTGGCCCGGTAGCGGATAGGCGGGTCGCGCAGCCAGAGACCGTCCGGCTCGGCGATTTGCCGGGCCTCGCAGGGCAACGTGACGAAGTCGCCCAGGTCCAGCCCCCTACGCAGGCGCTCGAGCGCGGCCTCGTCGCAGGCGCCTTCGACCTGCGCCCAATAGGTCTTGGGCAGCTTGCGTTCGGGCTCGGCAATGCGCGCCTGCAGCCGACCGTCGTCGGTGAGCAGCAGCAGGCCTTCGCTGTCGGCGTCGAGTCGGCCTGCGGGATACACGCCGGGACGTTGCACCCACTCGGCGAGCGTGGGTCGCGTCGGGTGCGGCGAGAACTGACAGATGGTGCCGAACGGTTTGTTGAGCGCGAGAAGTGTCATACGGTGAAACGAGAGTCGGAGCTGCCGATGCCAGGGCTGGCCTCTGGTCAGCCTGGCCATGTTAATGCATAATCGGTGACCTGAGTCTTATGTCTTATATAAGACTCAGGTCTTGTCATACGCGCGGATGAGCGCAGTGACTACAATAGGACGGAAATGTGCCGGCGAGTCCCCCCATGTCGCTCGTGCCGGGCACTCAGTTCGATCTTTCATTGGAGCCCCACCATGTCGTATCAGCACATCAAGGTACCGGCCGGCGAGAAGATTACCGTCAACAAGGATTTTTCCCTCAACGTGCCGGACAATCCGATCATCCCGTACATCGAAGGCGACGGCACGGGCGTGGATATTACGCCGGTGATGCTCAAGGTGGTCGATGCCGCCGTGCACAAAGCCTATGGCGGCAAGCGCAAGATCAGCTGGATGGAGATCTACGCGGGCGAGAAGTCGACGCGCGTGTATGGGCCGGACGTGTGGTTGCCCGACGAGACGCTCGAAGTCGTGCGCGATTACGTCGTCTCGATCAAGGGGCCGCTCACGACGCCCGTCGGCGGCGGCATTCGTTCGCTGAACGTCGCGCTGCGCCAGCAACTCGATCTGTACGTGTGTCTGCGTCCGGTGCAGTACTTCAAGGGCGTGCCCTCGCCGGTGCGCCAGCCGGAGAAGATCAACATGGTGATCTTCCGCGAGAACTCGGAGGACATCTACGCAGGCATCGAATGGGAGGCCGAGTCGGCGGGCGCGAAGAAGCTCATCGCCTTCCTGCGCGACGAAATGGGCGTGAGCAAGATCCGCTTCCCGCAGACCTCGGGCATCGGCGTAAAGCCGGTGTCGCGCGAGGGCACGGACCGGCTGGTGCGCAAGGCGATTCAGTACGCCATCGACAACGATCGCGATTCGGTCACGCTGGTCCACAAGGGCAACATCATGAAATTCACCGAGGGGGCGTTCCGCGATTGGGGCTACGCGCTCGCCAGGAAGGAGTTCGGCGCCACGGAGATCGACGGCGGTCCGTGGTGCAAGGTGAAGAATCCGAAGACGGGCAAGGACATCGTGATCAAGGACTCGATTGCCGACGCCTTCCTGCAGCAAATCCTGCTTCGCCCGGCCGAATACGACGTGATCGCCACGCTGAACCTGAACGGCGACTACATCTCGGACGCGCTCGCGGCGCAAGTCGGCGGCATCGGTATCGCCCCGGGCGCGAACCTGTCCGATTCCGTGGCGATGTTCGAAGCGACGCATGGCACGGCACCGAAGTACGCGGGCAAGGACTACGTGAATCCGGGTTCGGAAATTCTTTCGGCCGAGATGATGCTGCGTCATCTAGGGTGGACGCAGGCCGCCGATCTCATCATCGCGTCGATGGAAAAGTCGATTCTCTCGAAGAAGGTGACCTACGATTTCGCGCGTCTGATGGAAGGTGCGACGCAAGTGTCGTGCTCCGGCTTCGGCGACGTGATGATCGAGAACATGTAAGCGTCATCGGCGTGCCGCGACAGGTTTCGGAAAAGCGGGAAGGCGCTCGTCACGGGCCCTGCATGGGGGGGCGCTATTGCACGACGACGGTGGTGGTGACCCGATGCTCGCCGCTGCCGGGAACGCGGCTGGTGAACTCCCGCGGGAAGCCGACCGTCCACACCACCACGTCGGTGCCCGCAACCTGTCCGGCCTGATACCAGACGACCATGCCGGGAAAGCGCATCGTCTCGCAGCGCTGGCCGTCCGGCACCGTGTACTCGATCCATTCGGCCATGACCTCGCCGAGCGCCGGTGTCGAGTCCAGCTCGAAGGTCGGCTGCCCGAGCGAGCGGCACAGCACACTGTAATTCGACTGCACCCAGATCGCGACCTTCTGGCCAACGGCCACGCTCACTTCGAGGGTCCGCGGCGGATACGCCGACTGCGCCCGCACCGCACACGTGCCTGACATGCAGGCGACGACAACCATGACGCGCAACACCGTTCGTATGGCGTCCATGACGGATCTCCCGCCCCCCCTTTAAGGCCGACGCTGCGGCGTTCTCGCGTCCAGGCAACGCGTCGGTCAGACGCTTTCATTACAGTGCACGAGCGCGTGCATGGCAAGGCGACATCGCACGCGGGCGTCGTGCCGCGCCGGCGACCGTTCATCAACGTCCATCGAAACAGGCCGCAAGCCGCTGTTGCTCGAACGCCTGCGCCACGTGGTCCACGAATACTCGCGTGCGAAGCGGCAATTGCTTCTTGTTCGAGTAGTAGATGAACACACCACCGTACTCTTCGTACCAGCCGGGCAGCAGACGCCGGAGGCGGCCGTCGGCCAGCAGGGGGGCTGCGTGCGGCATCGGCAGCAGCGCCACACCGTAGCCGAGCGCCACGGCATGGGCCATCGCTTCGGGGTCGTCGAAGATCATGCGCGTGCGCGCCTCGACGTTTGCGCGCTCGCCGATGGCGTTTCTCAACTCCCACGCACGCAGCCGTCCGCTGGTGCCCGAGCGGCGGAGGATGGCGTCGAACGCGACGAGCTCCGACGGATGCGTGGGCGCCGCACGGCCGGCCATGTACGCCGGCGCGGCACAGATCACGGCATAAGTCGGTGCGAGACGACGGGCGATCACACCGGGCGTCAGTTCGATGCCGCCGCCGATGGCCGCGTCAAATCCTTCGGCGACGACATCCACGCTACGGTTCTCGAAGCGCCAGTCGGGCACGATGTCGGGATAGCGCGCAAGGAAATCCCCAAGCAGCGGCACCAGATACTGCCGGCCGAACGAGTGCGCAACGCTCACCTTGAGCACGCCGGACGGCGCGCTCTCGCGCTCGGCCGCACGCGAGAAGGCGTCGGCGAGCGCGGCGAACGGTGCGTCCACGTCGAGCAGGAAACGCTCCCCGCCGGCCGTCAACGTAAGACTGCGCGTGCTGCGATGAAACAGCCGCAAGCCCAGCCTCGCCTCGAGTCGCGCCACGTTCTTGCTCACCGCCGCGGGCGTCATGCCCAGCCGGCGTGCGGCCGCGGAGAAACTTCCGGCACGCGCGCTCAGCACGAACGATTCGATCAGGTGCATGGCATCCATCGTTTATCTATTCCTGATGGTTGAAACTGATGATCGTTATTATCGTCTAGTTGGGATGTAATCAGGCGGCCATACTGACGCCACTTTCAACCGAAATGGAGTCAACCATGGCAACGAATTTCCAGGACAAGGTGGTTTTCGTGACGGGCGGTTCGCGCGGTATCGGCGCTGCGATCGTTCAGCGTTTCGCGCACGAGGGCGCTGCCGTCGCCTTCACGTACAAGGGCTCGAAGGCCGCGGCCGAGACCCTGGCCGCGCGCATCGAGCAAGCGGGCGGCCGCGCGCTCGCTTTGCCGGCCGACGCTGCCGACGCCGCAGCGCTCGCTCGCGCGGTCGACGACGCCGCGCATCGGTTCGGGCGCATCGACATTCTGGTCAATAACGCCGGCGTGTTTTCCATGGCGCCGATCGCCGATCTCGCGCTCGAGGAATTCGACCGGATGGTGGATGTGAACGTGCGCTCGGTGTTCGTCGCGTCGAAGGCGGCGCTCGCGCACATGGGCGAGGGCGGCCGCATCATCAACATCGGTTCGTGCAATGCGGATCGCATGGCCTTCGTGGGCGGTGCCACGTATTCGATGAGCAAGGCGGCGCTCGTGGGGCTCGTGAAGGGCATGGCGCGCGACCTTGGTCCGCGGGGCATCACCGTCAACAACGTGCAGCCGGGGCCGACCAACACCGACATGAATCCGGCGACAGGCGAGTTCGCCGGCGGCATGCACGAGCTCATGGCGCTCAAGCGCCATGCCCGGCCGGAAGAGATCGCAGCAATGGTCGCATACGTCGCCAGCGAAGAAGCCGGCTTCGTGACCGGAGCGAGCCTCACCATCGACGGCGGCTACAGCGCGTGATTCGCCCCGGTGTGACGCGTGGTGCAGGGCGGCCGTGGGCGGTCGGGCATCTCACTCCGAGAACAGATCGAACAGCAGCGTGCGCATCCACTGGCTGGCCGGCTCGCGGTGGTAGCGCGCATGCCAGAAGAGGTTGATCTGCACGTCGGGCAGTTCGAGCGGATGGTCGACGTAGCGCAGGCCGAAGTGCTGTGCGCTGCGTTGCGCGAACTTCTCCGTCACCGTGGCGATAAGGTCGGTGGCGTGCAGGATGTCGGCCAGCGCCACAAAGTGCGGCACACGCAGCCGGATATTGCGCTGCACGTGCGCGCGTGCCATCAGGTCGTCGACCTGCCCGTGGCCGGTGCCCGCCGCGACCACCATCACCTGTTCGGCCCGCTCGAAATCCTCGCGCGTCATGCGGCGGCGTCCGGGCCGGTCGAGCGGGTGTCCGGGCCGGAACATGCACACATATCGCTGGCGAAAGAGCCGGCGCTGAAAGAACGCCGCCGTGAGGTCCGGCAAGTGCCCCACCGCGAGATCCACCTGACCGGCCGCCATCTCCTCGTGCAGGTTGATTGCCGTGTTGCGCACCGTGCTGACCGTAATCCCGGGCGCCCGCGCGCCCAGTGCGTGCATGAGCTTCGGCAGGAAATGGACTTCACCGATGTCCGTCATGGCGATCCGAAACGCTCGCTGGCTGGTGGCCGGATCGAACGCGAGCTGCCGGTTGAACACGCCGTGCAGCGCGTCGAGCGCGGCGGCCACGGGCTCGGCCAGCTCGATGGCGAGCGGCGTGGGCAGCATGCCGCGCGACGTCCGGATGAACAGTTCGTCGTTGAACAGCTTGCGCAGGCGCGCGAGCGAGTTGCTCACGGCCGGCTGCGTGACACCGAGCGCTTCGGCCACGCGTGAGACGCGTCGCGCGTTGTACAGATGCTGGAAGACCACCAGCAGATTCAGGTCGACGGAATGCAGGTCCATGGAGTTTGCCCCGTGGGCGCCAGGCCCCTCGGCGATGGCTCAGTGAAATCACCGGAATTTATGAATTATATAAACGAGATTCTATTGGTTTATATAACGTGTTGCGCGATGCTACTTGCAAACGGCGTCGGAACGCCACCGACGGCGCCCCGCGGGCGCCGCGAGAACGGAGACGAATCCCCATGCAAGTTCACGTGCGACCGCTCGGCGAGCGCATCGAAGTCGCCGCCGGCGACAACCTCCTGAAGGTCCTGACGGACCGGCAGATTCCCATCTCCCATAGCTGTCTTGCCGGACGCTGCGGCACCTGTCGGTGCCGCGTCGTATCGGGCGACGTCCGGCAGGCCGAGCATGTCGAATACCGCCATCACGAAGCCGATGCCGCACGCGGCGAGCGCCACGTCCTCGCGTGTCAGTCGAGCGTGCATGGCGACTGCGAAATCGAGCTGCCGGAACTCGACGAGGTCGTGGTCCACCCCGCGAAGATCCTGAAGGCGACGGTGCTTGCCATCGAGCCGCTCACGCACGATATCAAGCGCCTCGTCCTCAAGCCGGCCAAGCCGCTCAGCTTCTCGCCCGGTCAGTACGCCACGCTGCAATTCACACCCGAGCACATCCGTCCGTACTCGATGGCCGGGCTCGCCGACGACGATACGCTGGAGTTCCATATCCGCCGCGTAGCGGGCGGCGCCGTCACCGGGTATGTCGACGAACGGCTCAAGGTTGGCGACGTCGTGCGGGTGTCGGGGCCGCTCGGGACGTCGTATCTGCGCACGCGTCACGACGGTCCGATGCTCTGCGTGGCGGGCGGCACGGGTCTCGCGCCCGTGCTGTCGATCGTGCGCGGCGCGCTCGCGCGGGGCATGACCAATCCCATCGAAGTCTACGTTGGGGCACGCTCGCCGGCCGACGTCTACGGGCTTGGGTGGCTGCGTGAACTCGCATCGCGCCACGAGGGCATTCGTTTGCACGTCGTGACGACGACGGGGGCGCCGGGTGTGCCCGATGCGACGGGTGCGCCGGGTGCGCCGGGTGCGCCGGGTGCGCCGGGTGCGCCGGGTGCGCCGGGTGCGCCGGGTGCGCCGGGTGCGCGGGAGGCCGCGCTCGCCGGCTCGCGCATCGGCCACGTCACCGACGTGCTCGCCACCGACTTTTCCCATGCCGATGCGCTGCGCGGCTGGCGCGCCTACCTGTGCGGCGCGCCGCCCATGGTCGATGCCGCCGCCCGGCTGCTGCGCGCGCGCGGCATCGGAGCGTCGCACATATACGCCGACGCGTTTTACGCGAAAGCCGCGTGACGCCGCCCGCGTCCCCCAGCATTTCCCTCAGGAGACAACCATGAGCACTACACCGCACGCCGCGGTCGATCCGTCGCACGGCGAAGGCGAGCCGACCCCGCCGATCTGGCCGTCCGACGGCTCGAGCCGCATTCCGTTTCGCGTCTACACCGACGAGCAGCTGTACCGCCGCGAGCTGGAACGGTGCTTCTATCGCAAGCACTGGAACTACGTGGGGCTGGAGGCCGAAGTGCCGAATCCCGGCGACTTCAAGCGCACGGTGATCGGCGAGCGCTCGGTGATCGTCACCCGCGATGCGAGCGGCGAGATCAACGTGATCGAGAACGTCTGCGCGCATCGCGGCATGAAGTTCTGTCGCGAGAAGCGCGGCAATCGCACCGACTTTCACTGCCCGTATCACCAATGGAACTACGACCTCAAGGGCAACCTGCAGGGCGTGCCGTTCCGGCGCGGCGTCAAGCAGGACGGCAAGGTCAACGGCGGCATGCCCAAGGACTTCCGCCCGGAAGATCACGGGCTCACGAAGCTGAAGGTGGCCACGCGCGGCGGCGTGATCTTCGCCTCCTTCGATCACGACGTGGAGTCTCTCGAAGCGTTCCTCGGCCCGGAGATCTGCGGCTACTTCGACCGGCTGTTCAATGGCCGCAAGCTGCGGCTGCTCGGCTACAACAAGCAGCGCATTCCCGGTAACTGGAAGCTGATGCAGGAGAACATCAAGGACCCGTACCATCCGGGGCTGCTGCACACCTGGTTCGTCACCTTCGGGCTCTGGCGCGCCGACAACAAGTCTCGGCTCGTGATGGACGAGCATGGCCGCCACGCCGCCATGATCTCCACGCGCGGTCAGGGGGGCGGCGGCGAAGTGACCTCGGGCGTGTCGAGCTTCAGGGCGTCGATGTCGCTCAACGACACGCGCTTTCTCGACATCGTGCAGGAAGACTGGTGGCAGGGACCGACGGCCGTGCTCATGACGCTTTTCCCCAGTGTGATCCTCCAGCAGCAGGTCAACTCCGTGTCCACGCGTCACATTCAACCACGCGGCCACGACTCGTTCGACTTCGTGTGGACGCATTTCGGATTCGAGGACGACACCGACGAAATGACCCGGCGCCGCCTCCGTCAGGCGAACCTGTTCGGCCCCGCGGGCTTCGTTTCGGCCGACGACGGCGAGGCGATCGAATGCTCCCAGGAAGGTTTCGAGCAAAAGCCCTGGCATCGCGTGATTGCGGAGCTGGGCGGCACGGGCGTGGAGAACACGGACCACATGGTCACGGAAACCCTGATTCGCGGCATGTACGCCTACTGGCGCCGCGTCATGGGTGTTTGAGGAGGCTCGCGAGATGGTCGATTTTGCAACGTTTCAGGCCGTGGTCGAACTCAATGCCGCCTATGCGGCGGCGCTCGACGCACAACAGTGGGATGCCTGGCCCGAGTTCTTCCTCGACGAGTGCGTCTACCGTATTCAGCCGCGCGAGAACCACGAGATGGGCCTGCCGCTCGCCACGCTGTCTTTCGAGAGCAAGGGCATGCTGCGCGATCGCATCTACGGGATCCGGGACACGCTGTTTCACGACCCGTACTATCAGCGCCATGTGATCGGGCTGCCCGCCGTTCGGGAAATCGACGGCGACACGCTGCATGTAGAGGCGAACTATGCCGTATTTCGCACGAAGCCCGATCAACTCACCGACATTCTGTCCGTGGGGCGCTACCTGGACGTCGTCAAGCGCACCGGCGACGGGCTGAAGTTCGCCTCGCGCCTGTGCATCTTCGACAGCGAGATGATCCCCAACTCGCTGATCTACCCCATCTGATCGGCCCCCGATCGATTCGACGAGAGGACACCATGAGCGGCAACTGGATTGAGGCGGCGTCGCGCGACGCCATCCCCGAGGACGACGTAATCGGCGTGAGCGTGGGCGGCCGGGACATCGCCCTGTATGGCGTGCAAGGCGAGATTTTTGCGACCGACAACGTCTGTACGCACGGCAATGCCCGGCTGTGCGACGGCTTTCTCGACGGGCACGAGATCGAGTGCCCGCTGCATCAGGGCAAGTTCGACGTGCGCACGGGGGCGGCCCTGTGCGCGCCGTTGACGGAGCCGGTGCGGGCTTACCCGATCCGCATCGAGGGCGGCAAGGTGTACGTGGACCTGGCGTGAGAGGGAGGGCGGCCCGTCGCATTTGTACGACACGATGCGCCGGCGCCGCTCGCCGCGCCGGCTCCCGTTGTGCGATGAATCATTCGGTTCATTTGCTGCGGGAATGAATCATGCGATTCTTCCGACCCGCGAGCGGGCGGGCGCCGGCGGCGCGCCGGACCAATAAAAAGTCTTTCCTTTTCCGGGGTTTAACGCGCGAAGGTATTGGTGTCGACCGGTCGACCCGCTGCGTAGAAATACCGAGGCGGTTCGGGTAATTGCGTAATTGATTTCCGCAACACGGGATTGAACACCGTTATTTTAATAAGGGAGTGGAATATTGCGTTGAATCGAATTTTATAAGGGATTTAATGCAATTGAATTCGGAAAATTTTCCCGTCCAGAGCGGAAAGTTGCGCCATTTTTGCATTCAAAACCGGATCCAAAAAATCCTCCCCGCCGGGAGGTTTGTTGCGACGCAATAAAAAACCCGGCCGAGGCCGGGTCTCCAATGCGTCAGAAGCGTGTCACGTCAGCTCGGCGACTGAATATTCGACGCCTGCTTGCCCTTCGGGCCCTGGACGACGTCGAACGTCACCTTCTGACCTTCCTTCAGGGTCTTGAAGCCGTTCATCTGGATCGCCGAGAAGTGAGCGAACAGATCCTCGCCACCCTCATCCGGCGTGATGAAACCAAAACCCTTGGCATCGTTAAACCATTTGACCGTACCGGTTGCCATACAAACTTCCCCTAAACAATTACGACTACTACATATCACCGCAACAACGAGCACATCTGAAAAACCCGCCGGCTGGCGGCGGCTTCTTAGGCTCACCCAGGCATCTTTTCTTTTAAAACGCTTATAGAGGAAAAGCGCCACGATGATTGTTTTCGCTAACTGCCAATAGTGTCAAGCCCTTTTTGAACGATAGAAGTGGCGTTCGATCAGGTATTACCCTTATATGTCGGAAGGCATAAGGCGTGCCGCGACACGCCCTTGAAATTTGGGTTAAGCTGACTCATATGGGTGTGGCACCCCGGCGCCCGGGGCTGCAGCGCCATGCTGGCAATATTGTGCGGAGATCGACGAGTGTTGGCTTGACCGGTGGAGAACCGGCCGGCAGGCGGCAATGAAGCTCCGATTGCTTCCTGCACCCGGGGAGTTGTTTAGAATCCACGTATGGCAACCTTACCGACAACGCATGACGACACCGTACAGGAGCGGCAGGAGCAGCAGCTCAAGCCGCCATCGATGTACAAGGTGGTACTGTTGAACGACGATTTCACCCCGATGGAATTCGTGGTGATGATCATTCAGGAATACTTCAATAAGGACCGGGAATCTGCCACGCAGATCATGCTCAAGGTCCACCGCGAGGGCAGGGGAGTTTGTGGGGTCTTTACGCGCGACGTCGCGGCGACCAAAGTTGAGCAAGTTGTTAGCCATGCAAGGCAGTCCGGGCACCCGCTGCAGTGCGTGATGGAGGAAGCATGATTGCCCAGGAATTGGAAGTCAGCCTGCATATGGCGTTTATGGAAGCGCGCCAGGCCCGACATGAATTCATTACGGTCGAGCACCTGTTGCTCGCCCTCTTGGATAACCCCACTGCAGCGGAAGTGCTGCGCGCCTGCGCGGCCAATCTCGACGATTTGCGGCAGAACCTGCGCAACTTCATCGCGGACAATACGCCGACCGTGCCGGGCAGCGACGAAGTCGACACCCAGCCCACGCTCGGCTTCCAGCGCGTGATCCAGCGCGCGATCATGCACGTCCAGTCCACGTCCAACGGCAAGAAGGAAGTGACCGGCGCCAACGTGCTCGTCGCCATCTTCGGCGAGAAGGATTCGCACGCCGTCTACTACCTGCAGCAGCAGGGCGTGACGCGGCTGGACGTCGTCAACTTCATCTCCCACGGCATTACCAAGACCGGTGCGTCCGGCGAGTCGGCCAAGGCCGGCGAGGGCAGCGCCGAGGGCGAAGAGGGCGCCAACACCAAGGAAAGCCCGCTCGCGCAGTACACCCAGAACCTCAATCAGATGGCGCGCGACGGCAAGATCGATCCGCTCATCGGGCGTGAGGCGGAGGTCGAGCGCGTGGTGCAGGTGCTGTGCCGCCGCCGCAAGAACAACCCGCTGCTCGTCGGCGAGGCCGGCGTGGGCAAGACGGCCATCGCCGAGGGCCTGGCCTGGCGCGTGACGCGCGGCGAAGTGCCGGAGATCCTGCAGGACGCCACCGTCTACTCGCTGGACATGGGCGCGCTGCTGGCCGGCACCAAATATCGCGGCGATTTCGAGCAGCGCCTCAAGGCGGTGCTCAAGGAGCTCAAGGAGCGCAGCAACGCAATCCTGTTCATCGACGAGATTCATACGCTGATCGGCGCGGGCGCCGCATCGGGCGGCACGCTCGACGCCTCGAACCTGCTCAAGCCGGCGCTCTCCTCGGGCCAGCTCAAGTGCATCGGCGCGACGACCTTTACCGAGTATCGCGGCATCTTCGAGAAGGACGCAGCCCTGTCGCGGCGCTTCCAGAAGATCGACGTGAACGAGCCCAGCGTCGAGCAGACGGTGCAGATCCTGCGCGGCCTGAAGTCGCGTTTCGAAGAGCACCACGGCGTGAAGTACTCGTCGAGCGCGCTCTCTGCCGCGGCCGAGCTGTCCGCCAAGTTCATCACCGATCGCCATCTGCCTGACAAGGCCATCGACGTGATCGACGAGGCGGGCGCGGCGCAGCGAATCCTGCCGAAGTCCAAGCAGAAGAAGACGATCGGCAAGGGCGAGATCGAGGAGATCGTCTCGAAGATCGCGCGCATTCCGGCGCAGAGCGTGTCGGCGGACGACCGCGGCAAGCTGCAGACACTCGATCGCGACCTCAAGAGCGTGGTGTTCGGGCAGGACCCTGCCATCGACGCGCTGGCCGCCGCGATCAAGATGTCGCGCGCGGGACTGGGCAAGACGGACAAGCCGATCGGCGCGTTCCTGTTCTCGGGCCCGACGGGCGTGGGCAAGACCGAGGTTGCCAAGCAGCTCGCGTTCACGCTCGGCATCGAGCTGATCCGCTTCGACATGTCGGAGTACATGGAGCGTCACGCGGTAAGCCGGCTGATCGGCGCGCCGCCGGGATATGTCGGTTTCGACCAGGGCGGCCTGCTCACCGAAGCCATCACGAAGAAGCCGCACTGCGTGCTGCTGCTCGACGAAATCGAGAAGGCGCACCCGGATATCTTCAACGTGCTGCTGCAGGTCATGGACCACGGCACGCTCACGGACAACAACGGTCGCAAGGCGGACTTCCGCAACGTCATCATCATCATGACGACGAACGCGGGCGCCGAGACGATCAACCGTGCGAGCATCGGGTTCACGAACGAGCGCCAGGCCGGCGACGAAATGGCCGACATCAAGCGCATGTTCACGCCGGAGTTCCGCAACCGCCTGGACGCGATCATCAGCTTCAAGCCGCTCGACGAGCAGATCATCCTGCGCGTGGTCGACAAGTTCCTCATCCAGCTCGAAGACCAGCTCCATGAGAAGAAGGTGGAAGTCGTGTTCAGCGACAAGCTGCGCGCGTTCCTCGCGAAGAAGGGCTTCGATCCGCTGATGGGCGCGCGTCCGATGCAGCGTCTCATCCAGGACACGATTCGTCGCGCCCTGGCCGACGAGTTGCTGTTTGGCCGGCTGACCACGGGCGGTCGCGTGACGGTCGATCTCGACGAGCACGACCAGGTGCAGTTGTCCTTCCCCGAGGACGGCAATACCCGTGCCGAACCGGAAGCCGCCGAAGTCGAGTAGTCGTCCGGGCCGGGCCGGAAAGAAAAAAGCGCCGCTTCATGCGGCGCTTTTCTTTTTGCACGCTCGCGACAGCCGGCGCCGCCGCATGGAGCAGCCGTCAGTGCTTGCCCGTGCTGCCGAAGCCGCCCGCGCCCCGATCGCTCTCGGGGAATTCGTCGACGATGTTCAGTGTCGCCTGCACGACCGGTACGATCACGAGTTGCGCGAGGCGCTCGAACGGATTGAGCACGAACGGCTCGTTGCCGCGGTTCCATGTCGAGACCATCAGCTGCCCCTGGTAGTCCGAGTCGATGAGCCCGACGAGGTTGCCCAGCACGATGCCATGCTTGTGCCCGAGGCCCGAGCGCGGCAGGATCAGCGCGGCGTAGCCCGGGTCGGCCAGGTGAATGGCCAGCCCCGTGGGTACGAGCACGGTCTGGCCCGCCTCGATGGTCAGCGGGGCGTCGAGGCAAGCGCGCAGGTCCAGCCCGGCACTGCCCGGCGTGGCGTAAGCGGGCAACTGCGAGCGCAGGCGTTCGTCGAGAATCTTGACGTCGAGTTTCATGGCGTTGGCTTGGGTCGATGCAATCAAAAGGTCAGTCGGCGGCGCGCAGCGAGAACGCCTGCGCGAGCAGTTCATGCGAGCGCAGGCGCGCACGGTAGCTGCCCGCCACCGTCAGCACGACGATCTCGTCCGCCTCGAACTGCGCCTGCAATTCCAGCACGCGCTCGGTCACGCGTTCCGGGGTGCCGATGATACTACGGGCTTTCTCGCGGGCAATGACGGACCGCTCGCGCTCGCCGTACTGCGACCTGGCCTGCGCTGCCTGGGCCAGGCTCGGAATCGGCTCGTTCATGCCGTATGCCATCTGCACGCGACGCAGGTCGACGCCGGCTTCGAGCGCCTCGGCTTCGGCCTCGGTGTCGGCGCAAATGACGAAGAGCGCAACGGCGCAATAGGGCCGGGCGAGTTGACCCGGCACGAAGCGTTCGCGATAGGCCTGCGCGACGCGATGGCCGTAATGGGCGTTGATGAAGTGCGCGAAGCAGTAGCGCAGTCCGAGTTGCGCGGCGAGCAGGCCGCCGAACTCGCTCGAGCCGAGCACCCACAGCTCGGGGCGCGTGTCGACGGCAGGTTGCAGCAGTACGCCCCGATAGGGATGATCGTCGGCGAGCGTATCGCCAAAGAGGCCGGCCAGCTCGGCGACCTGCTGGGGGAAATGCTCGCCGGCGTCGTAAGGGCCCTTGGCGACCGCGCGTGCGGTTCGCATGTCGCCGCCGGGCGCGCGACCCACGCCGAGGTCGATCCGGTTCGGAAACAGCGCCTCGAGCATCAGGAACTGCTCGGCCAGTTTGAAGGGGCTGTAGTACGGCAGCATGACGCCGCCCGAGCCCACGCGCAGCCGTTTCGTCGCGCTCGCCAGACGCGCGATCATCACTTCGGGCGCCGGGTTGGCCACGCCGCGCAGCCCGTGGTGCTCGGCGCACCAGTAGCGCGTATAGCCGAGGTCGTCGGCGGCCTGGGCGAGCTCGACGGTCGCGGCGATGGCGTCGGCCACGCTGTGGCCGTGGATTACCGGCGTCTGATCGAGGATCGAGAGCTTGATGGGGGCGCGGGGATGGTCCATGAGGTCGGTTCCGGGCGGCCGGCGTTGGCGCCGGCCCAGGGTTGTGTCAGTGGCCGCTGCCGGCGGATGACTCCGCCGGTACGCTGCCGGGGGCTGCGTGCGGCAGGCGCGCAATCATCAGGATCGCCACGATGCCGCCGAGCGCACCGCACAGGAAGATCGAGGCGTAGCCGAAGTAATTTGCCACCAGCCCGGCCATCGGGCCGATCAAGCCCAGCGCGAGATCGAAAAACGCCGAATAGGCGGCCAGTGCGGCCCCGCGGTTCTGCGGCGGCACCGAGCGCAGCGCCTCCACGCCAAGCGCCGGGAACACCAGCGAGAAGCCGATGCCGGTCAGGCCGGCGCCGGCGAGCGCCATGTGCGGGTTGACGGCGCCCCACAGCAGGAACTGGCCGATCGCACTGAAGACGAGCGAGAACATGGCGACGCGGCGCCCACCGAAGCGATCGACCGCATGGGCGAGCAGGACGCGCATGCCGATGAAGCAGGCGCTGTAGAGCGTGAGTGCGTATGCCGCGCCCGACCAGCCATGGCTCGCGTAGTACAGCGTGATGAACGCGGCAATGACCGCGTAGCCGATGCTCCCGAGCGTCATCGCCAGTCCCGGGCGCCATACGAGGCCCACCACCCGGAAAAACGGCAGGCGATTGCCGCCCACGGGGGCCGCGGCCGGCAGGCGCAGCGCGATGGCGAACGCAATGGCGGGCAGGACGATGTTGACGAGCGACACCACGGTGAAGCCCGCCGCTTGCAGCAGATACGCGCCCAACGGCGCGCCGGTGGCCAGCGCGGTGTACATCGATACGCCTTGCCACGAAATCGCCTTGCTTGCGTGCGCGGCGCCCAAGAGGCCAATGCCCCAGGACATCCCGCCGGTGAGGATGAGGCTTTCGCCGAAACCGAGCACCACGCGCCCGGCGATGAGCACGCCGAGCGCGAGCGCAGGTTGCGGCACGATCGACGCTACGAGATAGAGCACACCGGCCGCGCCGCAGCCGCACAGGCCGGTGAGCACCGCGCGACGCGGGCCGCGCGTGTCCACGGTACGCCCGGCGTAGGAGCGCAGGACGAGCGTGACGACCGACTGGATACCGATGGTGACGCCGACCACGAACGAGCCGTAGCCGAGCGTCTCGTGAACGTACACCGGCAGCACGGGCAGGGGCATGCCGATCGTCATGAAGCCGAAGAACATGATCGCGGCGAGCATGCTCAGTGTCCCGTAGACACTGACGGCGGGCCGCACGGGCGAGGAGGGTTGCGTCATGTTGTGATGGTTATCGTGTGCGACGGCCCGAAGGCGTCGATCAGCGGGGCGCACGCGAGGGAAGACGGGCGGCGATCTCGATGATCAGGCTTCGCGCGAGCGCATGCTTGTCGGCGCGCGGCAGGCGTTTCTGGCCGGCGTCGTCGAACAGCATGACCTCGTTGTCGTCCTGGCCGAACGTGGCCGGTCCGAGGTTGCCGACGAGCAGCGGGATTTGCTTGCGGGCGCGCTTTTGCGCGCCGTGCTTCTCCAGATCGCCCGATTCGGCCGCAAAACCCACGCAATACGGCGGCTTTGGCAACCGCGCCACGGCCGCGAGGATGTCGGGGTTCTGCACGAACTCGAGGGTCGGCACGTCGGTCTCGCCGGTCTTCTTGATCTTCTCGCGCGCCACGTCGCGCACGCGCCAGTCGGCAACGGCGGCCACGGCAATGAAGATGTCGTTGCGTGCGGCGTCGGCCATCACGGCGTCGTACATCTGCCGGGCGGTCTGCACGTTGCTGCGCGTCACACCCCACGGCGTGGCGAGCGACGTCGGCCCGGCCACCAAATGCACGTCGGCGCCGGCCTGTGCGGCCGCGCGCGCGAGGGCGAAGCCCATCTTGCCGCTCGAAAGGTTGGTCAGGCCGCGCACCGGGTCGATCGGCTCGAACGTCGGGCCGGCAGTGATCAGTACGCGGCGGCCGGCCAGCCGCTTGGGCTGGAAGAAGCTGATCATCGCCTCGCAGAGCGCTTCGGGTTCGAGCATGCGCCCGTCGCCGACTTCGCCGCACGCCTGATCGCCGCTGTCCGGGCCCAGGAGGGTGACGCCGTCGCCGCGCAGCGTGGCCGCGTTGCGTTGCGTTGCCGGATTGGCCCACATCTGACGGTTCATCGCCGGGGCGACGAGCAAGGGGCAATCGCGCGCCACGCACAGCGTGCAGAGCAGATCGTCGGCCATGCCGTGCGCGAGCTTGGCGAGAAAGTCGGTCGAGGCGGGGGCGATGAGGATGGCGTCGGCCTCGCGCGAGAGATCGATGTGCGCCATGTTGTTGTCGATGCGGCTGTCCCACTGGCTGGTGAAGACGGGCCGGCCCGAGAGCGCCTGCATCGTGAGCGGCGTGATGAATTGCGTGGCGGCATCGGTCATGACGACCTGTACCGCCGCGCCGGCCTTGATGAGCAAACGCGTGAGTTCTGCCGACTTGTAGCAGGCGATGCCGCCCGTCAGGCCGAGAACGATGGTCTTGCCCGCAAGTTCACCGCGATCCATAGGAAAATGCTCCTCCAAAGTGCCGCGCGGCGCCTCCGGGGCGCCGCGACGGTGTGCGCATCGCCGCGTGTGCGGTGCCGTGGCACCGCGCACGCGGCGCGCCGCAAGTCCTGCCGCGGCGGCGCTATTTGCCGCGCCGCACGCGTCGCAACTCGTCGATCACCAGCAGCACCGCGCCCACGCAAATGGCCGAGTCGGCCACGTTGAACGCCGGCCAGTGCCAGCCGCCGACGTGAAAGTCGAGAAAGTCGACCACATGTCCGTAGATCACGCGATCGATCACGTTGCCCAGCGCGCCGCCGAGAATCAGCGAGAGCGACAGGCAGAACATCTTCTGACCATGGTGACGCTTGAGCAGCCAGATGATCACCGCGGCCGCCACCACGCCCAGCAGCGTGAAGAACCAGCGCTGCCAGCCGCCGGCCGCGGCCAGGAAGCTGAAGGCCGCGCCCTTGTTGTACACCAGCACCAGATTGAAGAACGATGTCAGCGGACGGAATTCGCCGTACTGAAACGTTTTCAGGATGGTGAGCTTGGTGACCTGGTCGAGCAGAATCGCAATGACCGCAATGCCAAGCCACGGCGCCAGACCGAAGCCTGCGCTGCCGCGGGCCCCGCTGCCATTTCCGCCGTTACGCCTTGCGCCCGCACGAGCGCCTGCTTTGCCCGCCATTATGCCGCGCTCCGGTGTTCGCCGCTGCCGAACAGGTTCGACACGCAGCGCCCGCACAGGGTCGGATGCGCGGCGTCTGCGCCCACGTCTTCACGGTAGTGCCAGCAGCGCTCGCACTTCTGGTGCGACGACGGCGTGACCACCACGCCTTCCTCGGCTTCGGTCGCGACCTGCGTGACCGAAGCGGCCGAGGTGATCAGCACGAAGCGCAGGTCATCTCCGAGGCTGGCGAGCACGTCGAACTTGCGACCCGATACGCGCACCTCCACCTCGGCCTGCAGCGACGAGCCGATCTGCTCGGCGGCGCGCGCTTCTTCCAACGCCTTGGTCACGTCGCCGCGCACCGTGCGCAGCAGGTGCCACTTCTCGAGCAGACGCGTGCCTTCGGCGACTTCCGGATAGGTGTAGAACGTCTCGGTGAAGATCGTGTCGTTGCCCGGCTGGAACACCTGCCACGCTTCTTCCGCCGTGAACGACAGGAACGGCGACATCAGCTTGAGCAGCCCGTGCGTGATGTGATACAGCGCGTTCTGTGCGGCGCGGCGTGCCGGCGCGTCTGGTGCGCTCGTGTACAGCCGGTCCTTGAGGATGTCGAGATAGAAGCCGCCGAGATCCTCCGAGCAGAATGTCTGCAGCTTGGCCACGACCGGGTGGAATTCGTAGCGGTCGTAGTGGCTCAGCACTTCAGTCTGCAGCGACTGCGCCAGCGCCACCGCGTAGCGATCGATTTCCAGCCATTGGTCCTGCGCCAGCGCGTGCTTCGCGTGGTCGTAGTCGGCCAGGTTCGCGAGCAAAAAGCGCAGTGTGTTGCGGATGCGGCGATAGCTCTCAACCACGCGCTTGAGAATTTCGTCGGAGATCGACAGCTCGCCCGAGTAGTCGGTCGATGCCACCCACAGGCGAATGATCTCGGCGCCGAGCTTGCCCGCGACTTCCTGCGGCACGATCGTGTTGCCGACCGACTTCGACATCTTGCGGCCCTGGCCGTCGACGGTAAAGCCGTGCGTGAGCAGCGCCTTGTACGGCGCGCGGCCGTCGAGCATCGAGGCGGTGAGCAGCGACGAGTGGAACCAGCCGCGGTGCTGGTCCGAGCCTTCCAGGTACAGGTCGGCGGGAAAGCCCAGCTCGTGCGCGTGCGAGCCGCGCAGCACGTGCCAGTGCGTCGTGCCCGAGTCGAACCAAACATCGAGCGTGTCGCGGTTCTTCACGTAGTCCCTGGCCTCATCGCCCAGCAGTTCGACCGGATCGAGCGTCTGCCAGGCCTCGATGCCTTCGGTTTCCACGCGCTTGGCCACGGCTTCGAGCAGCTCCGGCGTGCGCGGATGCAGCGCGCCGGTTTCCTTGTGCACGAAGAACGCCATCGGCACGCCCCACTGGCGCTGGCGGGAGAGCGTCCAGTCCGGGCGGTGCGCGATCATGTTGTGCAGGCGCTGCTTGCCCCAGGACGGGAAGAACTCGGTCGCCTCGATGGCGGCCAGCGCGATCTCGCGCAGCGTCTTGCCGCCACCCGGCGCACCGGCGGCCGGCGCCACGTCCATGCCCGCGAACCACTGGTTCGTCGCGCGATAGATGATCGGCGTCTTGTGGCGCCAGCAGTGCATGTAACTGTGCGTGTACTTGAACGAGTGGAACAGCGAGCCGGCTTCGCGCAGCGCTTCGACGATGTGCGGATTGGCGTCCCAGATCGACTGGCCGCCGAACAGCGGCAGGCTGTCCTGGTAGCGGCCGTCGCCGAGCACGGGCATGCGGATCTCCGAGTCAGGCATGTCGTGCGCCTTGCATGACAGGAAGTCTTCCACGCCGTAGGCCGGCGCCGAGTGGACGATGCCCGTGCCGGTATCGGTTGTCACGTAGTCGCCCAGATAGATCGGCGAGGTGCGATCGTAGCCGGCATCGGCCTTGGCGAGCGGATGACGAAAGCGGATGAGCGAGAGTGCTTCGCCCTTCGTGCGCGCGATGATCTCGCCATGCAGGCCGTAGGTCTTCAGGCACGCTTCGACACGCTCGGTCGCGAGGATCAGCAAGCCGCGCTCGGTCGAGACCAGCGCGTATTCGACTTCCGGATGGACGTTGAGCGCCTGGTTGGACGGGATGGTCCACGGCGTGGTCGTCCAGATGACGATGTAGCCGTCTTCGCGCGGGAGCCTGGACAGACCGAATGCCGCGGCCACTTTCTCCGGCTCGGCGAAGGCGAAGCCCACGTCGATCGCCAGATCGGTTTTGTCCTTGTATTCGACCTCTGCTTCGGCCAGTGCCGAGCCACAGTCGAAACACCAGTTCACCGGCTTCAGGCCGCGGTACACATAGCCGTTCTCCATGATCCTGGCGAGCGCACGAAGCTCGTCGGCTTCGTTCGAGAAGTTCATGGTCTTGTACGGATTGTCCCAGTCACCGAGCACGCCCAGACGCTGGAAGTCCGCCTTCTGCCGCTCGATCTGCACGGCCGCGTAGGCGCGCGCCTTCTCCTGCACTTCACGCACCGGCAGGTGCTTGCCGAACTGCTTCTCGATCTGGATTTCGATGGGCATGCCGTGGCAGTCCCAGCCCGGCACGTAAGCGGCGTCGAACCCCGCGAGGCTGCGCGCCTTGACGATCATGTCCTTGAGGATCTTGTTGACCGCGTGGCCGATGTGGATGTCACCGTTCGCATACGGCGGGCCGTCGTGCAGGATGAACTTCGGGCGGCCCTTGCTCGCGCGGCGGATCTTGTCGTAGATCTTTTTTTCCTGCCATTGCTTGACCCACAGCGGCTCGCGCTTGGGCAGGTCGCCGCGCATCGGGAACGGCGTGTCCAGCAAGTTGACGGGATATTTGCTCGGTGCTTTCTTTTCGCTCATGGTGCTTCGCTACGAATTTTGGAATATCGGGTGTGGGGCGCTCGCGCCGGCCGTCTCGCCGTGCGCTCTTGTGCGGCGCCCGCGGCCAGGGCCGAAGGCGGCGGGTCGCGCGCGTGGCGCAGGGCGCCGGCGCACGCGGGCGAAGATCAACTAATTCGGTCGGTGGCCGAGGTGGCGAAGTCGCGTCGTGCGCTCGGACCGTTGGCGTCGAGCGCATGGGCGAAGTAGGCGCGCGCCTCGCGCGTGTCCTGCGCGATGGCGGCTTCGAGTTCGGCCAGGCCGTCGAATTTCGCTTCGTCGCGCAGTTTCTGCAGGAATTCCACGCGCACCAGCTTGCCGTAGCAATCGCCGACGAAATCGAGCAGATGCACTTCGAGCAGCACGCGCCCGGAGTCGTCCACGGTGGGGCGCAGTCCCATGCTGGCCACGGCCGGCAGCGCCCGCTCGGCCAGGCCGTGCACCTGCACCACGAAAATGCCCGAGAGGGCCGGGTGCTTGTGCGCGATGCGCAGGTTCAGCGTGGGGAAGCCGAGCTTGCGGCCCAGCTTCATACCGTGCACCACGTGGCCCGTGATCGCGTAAGGGCGGCCCAGCAGCGCGTGGGCGCGCTCGAAGTTGCCGTCGGCCAGCGCCGCGCGCACTTCCGAGCTGGAGATGCGCACGCCGTCGTGCGCGATGGTCGGCATCTGCTCGACGACGAAGTCGAAGCGCCGGCCCGCGTCGCGCAGGTACTCGATGTCGCCTGCGCGCTTGGCGCCGAAGCGGAAGTCGTCGCCCACGAGCAGCCAGCGCGTGTGCAGGCCGTCGACGATGATGTTGCGCACGAAGTCTTCGGGCGATTGGCCGGCGAAATGGGCGTTGAAGTGCTCCACTACCAGCCGGTCGACGCCGTGCGCGCGCAGCGCCTCGAATTTGTCACGCAGGTTCGAGATGCGCGCGGGTGCCTTGTCGGGCGTGAAGTACTCGCGCGGATGCGGCTCGAACGTCATCACGCACACCGGCAGGCCGCGCGCGGCCCCTGCGGCGCGCACGCGCGCGAGCAGCGCCTGATGGCCCAGGTGCACGCCGTCGAAATTGCCGATCGTCAGCACGCAGGGCGCTTTGCTTTGCGCGTTGGGTAGACCCCGGAAGACTCGCACGATAAAGGAAGCGTCAGTACAGGACGTTGAGTGAGCGTTGGTGGAACCGGGCGGCGGGCAGCGAGGGGCCGGCGGCCTGCGGCGGCGGGACGGGCCCGGTGGCGCAGGACGGCCGATCCGACATTGCGGCGCCGCAGAACGTTGAATTATAAACGCTTCGGGGCCTTCGCGGCGCGGATCGGCTGTCTGGTGCGACGCGCCAATGATAAAATCCGCCGATGAAGAACATTGTGATCCTGATTTCCGGACGAGGCAGCAATATGCAGGCTATCGTCCGCGCCTGTACCGCCGAAGGCTGGCCGGCCCGCGTGGCAGCCGTCATCGCCAATCGCGCCGAGGCCGAAGGCCTGGCGTTCGCGCAGCAACACGGCATCGCCACGGCTGTCGTGCCGAGCCGCGGCAAGACCCGCGAGGCGTTCGACGCCGAACTGGCCGCCGAAATCGACCGCCATCGGCCGGATCTGGTCGTGCTGGCCGGTTTCATGCGCATTCTCACACCGGAATTCACCGAGCGCTACGCGGGCCGGCTCGTCAACATCCATCCGTCTTTGCTGCCCGCGTTCACGGGCCTGCAGACGCACGCCCGCGCGCTCGAGGCCGGCTGCAAGATCGTCGGCGCGACCGTGCATTTCGTCACGGCCGATCTCGATCACGGCCCCTTCGTGCTGCAGGCGGCGGTGCCCGTGCGCGCCGGCGACACGCCGCAGACGCTCGCGGCGCGCATCCTGCCGCTCGAACACATCATTTATCCGCGCGCCGTGCGCTGGTTCGTGGAAGATCGTCTGATCGTGGCCGATGGCCGCGTGACGGTCAAACCCGCCGCCGACGGCACGCCTGAACCGCAATGGCTCTTTGGTGAGGACGCATGAGCACACGCCCGACCCAGCGCCGCGATGGCGCACACACCGGCAGCCGCCACGGCGGCAAGTCATTCGATTCGCGCAACGCGGCCAAGGGCAGCCGGGGCGGCCGTCCCGGCGCCGAACGTCGCCACGGGGCGCCCGAAGCGCCGCCGACCGAGAGCGCGCGCATGCGCGGCGAGCGACTCTCGCCGGCGCTGTTCGAGCACACGCAGATGCTGCTCGGCAGCGTGCTCAAGTTCACCGGTCCGGCCGACACCCTCGTGAGCACGTACTTCCGCGCGAACGCCAAGCTGGGCCACCGCGAGCGCGGCGTGCTTGCCGAGACGGTTTTCGCCATCCTGCGCCGCAAGCTCGAGTTCGGCCAGCACGCCACGAGCGGCACGGGGCCGCTGGAGCGCCGTCTGGCGCTGCTCGGACTGGCGTTCACGCGCGGCATCGCCTCGGTGGAACTCGTGGCCACGCCGGAGGAGGCCGCGTGGCTCGAGCACGTCGGTCAGATCGATCCGGCGAGCCTCGCCGCGCGGGTGCGCACCAACCTGCCGGAGTGGCTCTACGAACGTCTGGCCAGGCGCTTCGACGCGCAGGAACTCGAAGCGCTGGCCGCCGCGCTCAACCAGCCCGCGCCGCTCGACTGCCGCGTGAACGTGGTCAAGGCGAGCCGCGACGACGTGCTCGCCCAGCTGCGCGCCGACGGTTTCTCTGCCGAGCCGACGCCTTTCGCGCCGAACGGCATTCGTCTGGCGGGCAAGCCGGCGCTGCAGAAGCATCCGCTTTTCATGTCGGGGGCGATCGAAGTGCAGGACGAGGGCAGCCAGTTGTTGTGCCAGCTCGTGGCGCCGCGTCGCGGCGAGATGATCGTCGATTTCTGCGCCGGCGCGGGGGGCAAGACGCTCGCCATTGGCGCGCAGATGCGCTCGACGGGCCGTCTGTATGCGTTCGACGTGTCGGAAAAGCGCCTCGCCAAGCTCAAGCCGCGTCTGGCGCGCAGCGGGTTGTCGAACGTCTATCCGGTCATGATCGACAGCGAGAACGACAGCAAGATCAAGCGTCTGGCGGGCAAGATCGATCGCGTGCTCGTCGACGCGCCGTGCAGCGGGCTCGGCACGCTGCGTCGCAATCCCGATCTGAAATGGCGCCAGTCGCCGCAGTCGGTCGAGGAGCTCACGCACAAGCAGGCGTCTATCCTCGCGAGCGCCGCGCGTCTGGTCAAACCGGGTGGCCGTCTCGTGTACGCTACGTGCAGTTTGCTGACGGAGGAAAATGGCGAGATTGCCGAGGCGTTTGCCGCGGCGCATCCGGAGTTCGTGCTGGTGCCGGCCAACGAGCTGCTCGCCTCGCAGAAGATCGGCCTCGGTAGCGGGGGCGGTAGCGGGGCGGGTAGCGGGGCCGATCGCGGTCTGGACACGGGCAAGTATCTCGAACTGCTGCCGCACCGCCACGCGACCGACGGCTTCTTTGCCGCCGTGTTCGAGCGCCGTCCGGCCTGAGGCCGGAGGCGGCGGCCGCCGGCCTATAACAAGAGAGATCGCAATGCAGGAAAGTCCGGCTTTCGCGAAATTGGTGCGGGACGTCGTTCGTGATTTCGGCGACCCGCAGATCGTCTGGCAGATCGTGGCGCTCGTCGGGGCGCTCACCGTCGCGTTCATGGTGCGACGCTGGATGATCGGTCGGCTCGAACGCCATTTCGAGCGCGTGGCGCCCGCGCGGCGGGCGGGTTCGTCGAGCCTGCGCCGCTCGTTCTTCCCGATGTTCGGCTGGATGTGCGTGGCGCTCACGCGCGTGGTGCTGCAGGAATATATGCGCGTGTCGCTGCTGCGGCTCGCGGAGGTGCCGCTGTTCGGCACGGCACTCATCTACCTGGCGTTCTACTTCGCGCGGCGCCTGTTCGCCTCGTCGCCGCACGCTTACGGGCTGCTCAAGATCTTCGAGCGCGTATTCACGCTGTTCGCCTGGCTGTCGATGCTTGCCTACGTGCTGGGCGTGCACGACGACATCCTCACATGGCTGGGCAGCGTGCGATTCGCCGTCGGCGCGAGCCATCTGACGCTCCTCTCCATCCTGTCGGGACTGCTCTGGATCGGCGTGACGCTGGTGCTGGCCATGTGGGTCGGCTCACTGATCGAAGACCGGATCGTGCGCACCAGCACGCTCGACGGCAACCTCAAAGTGGTGCTCTCACGGCTGGTGAAGGGGGTACTCACCCTCATCGCCGTGCTCGCCACGCTGTCGTTCGTCGGCATCGACATCACGGTGCTCGGCGTGTTCGGCGGCGCGCTCGGCGTGGGGCTCGGTTTCGGCCTGCAGAAGATCGCGTCGAACCTCGTGTCGGGCTTCATCATCCTGCTCGACCGGTCGGTGCGCATCGGCGATCTCATCACGATCAGCCCGTACCACGGCACGGTCTCGCAGATCAATACGCGTTACACGGTGGTGCGCGGGCTCGACGGCGTGGAAGCGCTCGTGCCCAACGAGCAACTCGTGACGAACGTCGTGCAGAACCACTCTTTTACCGAGACGCGCGGCCGCGCCAAGGTGAACGTGCAGGTCGCGTACAGCGCCGATGTCGAACTGGCGATGCAACTGATGCTCAAGGCCGCCGAGGGGATCCCCCGCGTGCTGAGCGATCCGCCCCCTTTGGCATTGCTGCTCAACTTCGGCGCCGATGGGATGGATCTTGAAATGGGGTTTTGGATACAGGACCCGGCACAGGGCAGCGGAGCTATCCGCTCCGAGATCAATATGCGGATTTGGCGCACATTTCGCGAGCATGGCATTGAAATTCCGTATGCGCAGCGCGAAATACGCATTCTGAACGACTGGGCAGAGGGCGTGCCGGGCGCGTTCGCCGCTCAGGCGGGTTTACCGCCGGCCTCGGGGGCGGCAAACCCGCAAGCGCTGCCCGGCGCCGCGCAGACGCCCCCGCAGGCGGATGACGGCGTAAAGACGGCGCCGTAGACGCACTCGCCTACGGCGGCGGGTTGACCTGCGACAAAATGCGTGGCGGGCAGGCTACACACGGGCAACAGTCCGTCGGGTAAAATGCCCCCAAACCATAACAACCGACGTTCACCGGCACGTTTTCCGCCCATCTCGCCCCGGCTTCAGCAACTTGCCGACCTCCAGCGAATCCAAGCGTCAAGCGAGCGTAAGAACGAGACCTGACGCGGTGGCGGTGCAAGCCGCCCGGACCCGACAAGACAAGGCACGGCGGCTTGCCGTGATTGTTACTGTATTGATTAGTTTGGAGTGATATTTTGCTGGACAGTCTCCTTGGATTTCTCTCGACCGGCCTGCTCGACTGGAGCGGCTGGAAGATCACGTTGTTCACGCTGGGGCTCACCCATGTGACCATCGCGGCCGTCACGATCTATCTGCACCGCTGCCAGGCGCACCGCGCGCTGGACGTGCATCCGATCGTCTCGCACTTCTTCCGTTTCTGGCTGTGGATGACGACCGGCATGGTCACCAGCGAATGGGCCGCCATCCATCGCAAGCACCACGCCAAGTGCGAAACGCCGGAAGACCCGCACAGCCCGCAGACGCGCGGGCTGTGGAAGGTGCTCGCCGAAGGGGCCGAACTCTATCGCGCCGAGGCGAAGAACGAAGAGACGCTGCGCAAGTTCAGCCACGGCACGCCGAATGACTGGATCGAAAATCATGTCTACAAGCGCTATCCGATCCTCGGCGTGAGCCTCATGATGATCATCGACATCGCGCTGTTCGGCGCCATCGGTCTGACCGTCTGGGCCGTGCAGATGGTGTGGATTCCGTTCTGGGCGGCCGGGGTGGTCAACGGTCTGGGCCACTACTGGGGCTACCGCAATTTCAACTGCGCGGACGCGTCGACGAACCTGCTGCCGTGGGGCATCATCATCGGCGGCGAAGAATTGCACAACAACCATCACACGTATGCCACGTCGGCCAAGCTGTCGAACAAGTGGTACGAGTTCGATATCGGCTGGATGTACATCCGCATGCTCTCGGCCGTGGGACTCGCCAAGGTGAAGAAGATCGCGCCGACGCCCAAGCTCGCGAAGAACAAGGCTGCCTGCGACGACGATACGCTGCAGGCCGTGCTCTCGAACCGCTACGAAGTGATGGCGCGCTATGCCAAAACCTTCAAGCGCGCCTATGGCGAGGAACTGGCGCGCTTCAAGGAAAAGCGTCTGCATGGCGAGTATCAGCTGCTGCGCGGTGCGCGCAAGTGGCTGCATCACGACGAAGCGTCGCTGCAGGAGCCGCAGAAGCAGCAACTGGGCGAGATCTTCGCGCACAGCAATGCGGTGAAGACATACTACGAACTGCGCCGCGAGCTGGCCGGCATCTGGGAGCGTTCCAACGCCTCGCGCGAGCAACTGCTGAGCCAGTTGCAGAACTGGTGCCATCGCGCGGAGCAAAGTGGTATTCACGCCCTGCAGGAATTTGCTTCGCGCCTGCGCCGCTACGCGTGAACGGTCTCAGCCAGAATTGCGTTTTTGACGCATAATCGAAACCCCGCTACGGCGGGGTTTTTGTCATTCCCGGTCCCCACGGACCACGTGAACATGAACGCCTCACTCAAATCCGTAGAATTCGAGCGCCCCGCACCGAGCGGCGCCACGTGCGTTGCCCAGGCGTGGGCGCGCGTCCCGGAGACACCGTCGCAGGAGGAGCGCACCGCGCTCAAGGCCCGTATCAAGCGCCTGCTCGTCGAGCGCGATGCCGTGCTGGTGGCCCACTACTACGTCGATTCGGACTTGCAGGATCTCGCCGAGGAGACCGGCGGCTGCGTGGCCGATTCGCTCGAAATGGCGCGTTTCGGCCGCAACCATCCCGCCAAGACGCTCGTGGTGGCCGGCGTCCGCTTCATGGGCGAAACCTCCAAGATTCTCAGTCCCGAAAAACGCATTCTGATGCCGGATCTGGATGCGACCTGCTCGCTCGATCTGGGCTGCCCCGCCGACGAGTTCGCCGCTTTCTGCGATGCGCACCCGGACCGCACGGTCGTGGTGTATGCGAATACCAGTGCGGCGGTGAAGGCGCGGGCCGACTGGATGGTGACCTCCTCCATCGGGCTGGAGATCGTTGCGCATCTGCACGCGCAGGGCAAGAAGATCCTGTGGGCGCCGGACCGCCACCTGGGCAGCTACGTCCAGAAGCAGACGGGCGCCGACATGTTGCTGTGGCAGGGCGCGTGTCTCGTGCACGACGAATTCAAGGGGACGGAGCTGGAGCTGCTGCGCCGCGAATTTCCGAACGCCAAGGTGCTGGTGCATCCGGAGTCGCCGGCGTCGGTTGTCGAGCAGGCCGACGTGGTCGGCTCCACCTCGCAGATGATTGCCGCCGCGCAGACCATGGACGCGACCGAGTTCATCGTCGCGACCGACAACGGCATCCTGCACAAGATGCGGGCCGCGGCGCCGGGCAAACGTTTCATCGAAGCGCCGACGGCGGGCAACAGCGCCACGTGCAAGAGCTGCGCACACTGCCCGTGGATGGCCATGAACAGTCTGCAGAATCTGGCTGACGTGCTGGAGTCGGGACGAAACGAGATCCACGTCGATCCGGACATCGGGCAGCGCGCCCATACCTGTATCGACCGCATGTTGACGTTCGCCGAGGCGCGTAAGCAGAATGTGCGCGCCAGCGGCGATTTCGCGCGCGACGGCGCGCTGTTTGCCGGTGTAGGCCCCGCATGACGACGCAATCCCGACTCCTGAGCACCGACGAGGCGCTCTCTCCCGAATTCGCCAGCTTCGGCGAACCGCTCGAAGCTGCCCTGTCGCGCAATGTTCGCGACGCGCTCGAAGAAGACATCGGCGCCGGCGATCTGACCGGTCTGCTCGTGCCCGCCGACGAAATGGCGCACGCGCGCATCATCGTGCGCGAGTCGGCGGTACTGTGCGGCGTGCGCTGGTTCGAGCGCTGCATGAAGGGCGTGGACGCCTCCGTGCGTGTGCAATGGCATTACCGCGAAGGCGATCGCATGACGCCCGATTCGTCGGTTTGTGACATCTACGGCCCCGCGCGCGCGTTGCTCACCGGTGAGCGCACGTCGATGAACTTCCTGCAGATGCTCTCCGGTGTTGCGACTGCGGTGCGCCGATACGCCGATATCGTCGAGGGTACGAAAGCCCGGGTGCTCGACACGCGCAAGACGCTGCCGGGCCTGCGCCTCGCGCAGAAGTTTGCCGTGCGTGTCGGCGGCGGCGCCAATCAACGTCTCGCGCTCTACGACGGCATTCTCATCAAGGAGAATCACATCGCGGCCGCAGGCGGTATTCGGCAGGTGCTCGCCAACGCCGATCGTCTGGCCGACGGGGTGCCGGTGCAGATCGAAGTGGAGTCGCTCGAAGAGCTCGAAACGGCGCTCGAGTGTGGCGCCAAGTCGATCCTGCTCGACAATTTCTCGCTGGAAATGATGCGCGAGGCCGCGCGCGTGACGGATGGGCGTGCGGTACTCGAAGCCTCGGGCGGCATCAACCTCGAGACGTTGCGCGCGATTGCCGAGACGGGCGTCGACCGGATTTCGGTCGGGGGGCTGACCAAGGACGTGCGCGCCGCAGACTTCTCGATGCGAATTCTGGAGACGGTCGGTTAAGCCCTCGGGCGATTCCCATCGTCTGGCGCCAGGCCGCGCCAGACGCACGTCAGGGCGGCATCACCGACGCCGATCACGCCGCATCGAATCAAGAAAGCCGCAGCGTCGATTCTGCGGCTTTTTTTTTGATGGATGGAAAAACGCCACGTCAGGGCTTGCGGCGCGCCAGGTTGGGCGACAGGACGGTCGGCAGCGCCTTGGGCAGCGTATCGGGGAAGTCGCGCGAGAAGTGCAGGCCGCGGCTCTCGTGGCGCGATAGCGCGCTGTCCACGATGAGCGACGCGACGTCCACCAGATTGCGTAGTTCGAGCAGATCCCGGCTCACACGGAAATTGGCGTAATACTCGGTGATTTCCTCGCGAAGCAGGGCGATGCGATGCTGCGCGCGCTCCAGACGCTTGGTCGTGCGCACGATGCCGACGTAGTTCCACATCATGCGGCGCAGCTCGTCCCAGTTATGGGCGACGACGACCTCCTCATCGGCATCCGAGACGCGGCTCTCGTCGCAGGGCGGCACGTCGGCAACGGTCGGATGTGTGAACTCGCCGCGTTGAATGTCCTCCGCCGCGGCCTTGCCAAGCACGATGCATTCGAGCAGCGAGTTGCTCGCCAGCCGGTTGGCGCCATGCAGCCCCGTGTAGGTGGCTTCTCCGACCGCGTGCAGTCCCGGCAAATCCGTGCGGCCGTGCATGTCGGTGACGATGCCGCCGCACGTGTAATGCGCGGCGGGCACGACAGGAATCGGTTGCGTGGTGATGTCGATGCCGAGTTGGGCGCAGCGCGCGAGAATCGTCGGAAAATGCTCGCGAAGGAATTCCGGACTCTGATGGCTGATGTCGAGATAGACGCAGTCGAGCCCGTGCTTCTTCATCTCGAAGTCGATGGCGCGCGCCACGATGTCGCGCGGCGCCAACTCGGCGCGCGGGTCATGCTGAGGCATGAAGCGGGTGCCGTCGGGCAGCACCAGTCGTCCGCCTTCGCCGCGCACCGCTTCGGTGATCAGAAACGACTTGGCGTAAGGGTGATAGAGGCACGTCGGATGGAACTGGATGAACTCCATGTTCGCAATTCGGCAGCCGGCGCGCCAGGCCATTGCGATGCCGTCGCCGGTCGCGGTGTCCGGGTTCGTCGTATAGAGATAGACCTTGCCTGCACCGCCGGTCGCCAGCACCGTGTGGCGCGCCGTCATGGCGAGCACTTCGCCGGTGCCCAGATCCTGCACGTACAGACCCTGGCAGTGGCGTCCGGCGGTCGGTGCAGCGTCGAGGCGGTCCGACGTGATCAGGTCGATTGCGAAGTGATTCTCGAAAAGCGTGATGTTCGGATGGCGCCGCACGCGCTCCGTGAGCGTGGCGATCACTGCGTGCCCGGTGGCGTCGGCCGCATGGATGATGCGGCGATGGCTGTGGCCGCCCTCGCGCGTGAGGTGGAAGCCGAGTTCGGCGGCCTCGTCGCGGGTGAAGGGCACGCCCTGGGCGATGAGCCACTCGATCGCCTCGCGGCTGTGCTCGACGATGAAGCGCGTGGCGCCTTCGTCACAGAGTCCGGCGCCGGCGACCAGGGTATCGGCCACATGCTCGTCGACGCTGTCGGTCGAATCGAGCACCGCGGCGATGCCGCCTTGCGCCCAGTCGCTGGCCCCTTCGGGCATCGGGCGCTTGGCGACCAGCGCGACGCGGCAGGTGTCGGCTAGATGCAGGGCGACGGACTGGCCGGCGAGTCCACTGCCGACGATGACGACATCGAAATTCATGATACGGGCTGTCTCCGGAGTCGTCGCCACGGCGGTGGTGCGCGCCTCGTGATGGAAAATGAGCCAGTATAGCGAGTCAATACGCGTGTGGCACGAGCCACTATGCGCACCTTGGCGAAATAGTGTCGCGCGCGACTACGCAGCGCGTAGCGCAGCGAATTTCGGGACGCCCGGAAACGAAAAACCCCGCCAGGAGCGGGATAAAACGAAAAACCCCGCCAGGGGCGGGGTATCGAACGCAACGGCGAACCGTTGCGAGAAAACCTGTTGATCTTATTTGATCTTGGTTTCCTTGTAGGGCACGTGCTTACGAGCCACCGGATCGAACTTGCTGATTTCCATCTTTTCCGGATGGGTACGCTTGTTCTTGGTGGTCGTGTAGAAATGACCCGTGCCAGCGGTCGATTCCAGCTTGATCTTGTCGCGAGCGCCTTTTGCCATGATGAGCTCCTAAAACTTAGATGGCGTTGCGCGAACGCAGGTCGGCCAGAACGGCGTCGATACCGTTCTTGTCGATCAGGCGCAGGCCGGCATTCGAAATGCGCAGGCGCACCCAACGGTTTTCGCTCTCAACCCAGAACCGGCGATTTTGCAAGTTCGGGAGAAAACGGCGCTTGGTTTTGTTGTTGGCGTGGGAAACGTTGTTGCCGACCATCGGCGCTTTCCCGGTCACTTGACATACGCGTGCCATGAAGCACTCCTAACCCAGAATTCTGTGTAAAAAAATGGTGAGTCGAAAAGACAGACCGCGATGATACCACAAAAATCCCAGACAAATCAATCGCTTTAGTCGATGTAGGATGCGAGTCCCTGGCGGGAAACGTCTGTCGGAGATTCGGGGAAGGGACGGATTATAGCGCAAGCCGCCCCCGAGCGCGACATGCCTGCCGAATTCTTGTGCAAATGTTGCGGGAAATCACACCTCGCCGTGCTCCGCGAGCGAGTACACACTGCTGCCTGCCACGATGAAATGATCGAGCAGGCGGATCTCCAGCAGCGCCAGTGCTTCGCCCAACTGGCGGGTGAGCGCCAGGTCGGCCGTGCTCGGGCGCGCAACGCCGGACGGATGATTATGGGCGACGATGACCGCCGCAGCATGGGTCTCGAGGGCCGCCCGGACGATCTCGCGCGGGTAGGCGCAAGTCTGGGTGAGCGTGCCTTCGAACATCACCCGCGTGCTCACGAGCCGGTGAGCGGCGTCCAGAAACAGGCAGGCGAAGCGTTCGCGGGAGGGATCCTGCAGCGTTAGCCGCAGGTAATCGCGAACGCGCTCGGGCGAATCGAGCAGGCTGCCGGCCTGCATGCCTTCGCCGAGCATGCGGCGCGCGACTTCGAGCGCGGCCTGGAACTGAAGACATTTGGTCTGGCCGAGCCCGGGCACCTGCCGCAGCGTCTCGAACGGCATGGCCAGAAGCCGGGCGAGCGAGCCGCTGCGGGCGAGCAGGTCCCGGGCGAGATCGACGGCGTTGCGCCCGTGCGAGCCGGTGCGCAGCAAGATGGCGAGCAACTCGGCGTCGGAAAGGGCGCCGGGGCCGCGGGAGAGCATTTTTTCACGAGGGCGCTCGGTGAGCGGCCATTGGGCGATGGACATGACGACTCCGGAGGCGGATGCGCCCGGCCGCATGATGCCGGGGCGTCTCTGACGAACGAGGCTGCCGCCGATGGAAAAAATCGGGAACAGCGTTGATGGGGAGCCGGACGCGCAACGCGTCGTCGTTTACAATAATAGCTTGACCCTGCTGTGAGACCCCCATGAGTTCTGTCGCAACCCCCGTGGTTCAAGACGATTCCTATCTGACGCTCCACTACCGGATTGCCGCGCCCGACGGTGCGGACATCGTCAACACTTTCGAAGGCACCCCTGCGACGCTGCAGCTCGGCGGCGGCCAGATGGCGCCCACGCTGGAGCAGGCGTTGCTGGGAATGACGGTGGGGGAGCGGCGCCGCATCGAACTGGCGCCCGAGCAGGCATTCGGCCCACGCAATCCCGAGCTGCTGCAGCGCGTTTCGATGAAGACGTTGCAGGAGAACAGCAACTTCGGCGAAGAATATAGCGTCGGCGATCTGGTCGAGTTCAACGCGCCGAGCGGTGGCCGCTACGCGGGCATCCTGCGCGAGCTGGGCGACGGCTGGGCATTGTTCGACTTCAACCACCCGCTGGCCGGACAGCCGATCGTGTTCGAAGCCCAGATTATCGGCATTCTGTAGGAATCGAGATGAGCGCCACCCAATTCGTAGCACCGACGCTGTCGGATGCGGAAATCCTGCTGGCCCAGCCGCGCGGCTTTTGCGCCGGCGTCGATCGTGCGATCGAGATCGTCGAGCGCGCGCTGGCCATGTACGGCGCGCCGATCTACGTGCGCCACGAGATCGTGCACAACGCTTACGTCGTCGAGAATCTGCGCAAGAAGGGCGCGATCTTCGTCGAGGAACTCGCCGACGTGCCGCCGGGCAACACGCTGATCTTCAGCGCCCACGGCGTATCGCAAGCCGTCCGTGCTGAAGCGCAGGCGCGCGGGCTCCGCATTTTCGACGCCACGTGCCCCCTCGTCACGAAGGTCCACGTCGAGGTCGCGAAGATGCGCGGCCAGGGGCTCGAGATCATCATGATCGGCCACAAGGGCCACCCCGAAGTCGAGGGCACGATGGGGCAGTCGGGCGAGGGCATGTTCCTCGTCGAGACGATCGAAGACGTGCTGAATCTGCAGGTGGCCGACGAGAGCAAGCTGGCCTACGTCACGCAGACGACGCTCTCCGTGGACGACGCCGCCGAAGTCATCAATGCGCTCAAGAAGCGTTTCCCGGCGATCGTCGAGCCGAAGAAGCAGGACATCTGCTATGCCACGCAGAATCGTCAGGACGCCGTGAAATTCATGGCGCCGCAATGCGACGTCGTGGTGGTCGTGGGCAGCCCGAACAGCTCGAACTCGAACCGCCTGCGCGAAGTGGCCGAGAAGATGGGCGTGCCGGCCTACATGGTCGATTCGCCCGACCAGCTCAAGCCCGAGTGGTTCGACGGCAAGCGTCGCATTGGCGTGACGGCAGGTGCGTCGGCGCCCGAAGTGCTGGCGCAGTCGATCGTGTCGCGTCTGCGTGAGTTGGGCGTGAACCAGGTCAAGGTGCTCGAGGGCGTTGAAGAGAACATCGCGTTTCCGCTGCCCAAGGGCCTCACGCAGGTGGCCGCCGACTGAGCGCCGACCTCGTGAAAAGCGGCGGCCGTTCGCGGTAACGCCGCACAGGCGCAGCGCACACGCCGCATCGCCAGCAAACCGGAGCGTCGCATCGGGCGACCTCCGGTTTTTTTATTGCCCTTCGCGTTCCGCCGCCCGCGCTTGCCTGGGGCGCGTCGTGTCGCGTGTGTCGCCCGTGCTACCTGTGCCGCCTGTGCCGCCTGTGCCGGCGCGCCGCTTTCAGGCGGGTTCGCCAGCGCCCCTGCCTGTTCGCTTCCCATCCCGTTCCCCCGATTGGGTTGGAACCTCACAAAACCCGCAAAACCCAGCAAAACCCCGCTGCGCAATTCACGCATGCGGCTCCCATGATTTGCGAGGTCGCCGCATGTCCGAATCCGTGCATTTCCGTGTGTTGTCTGGTGAAACTGGACGCCCTAATTATTTATTCAACAATTACAGAATTCAAACCCGTAACTGATATTCGGTTTTGGTAAATCCAGTTATTTATACACTTCCTTAATTAGACGAAACCCTCAAAATCGCATGGGCACGGGAATTGCTTATTAGATTGGTGCGCTGTACAGGCCCATAGATGGTGCAGTGCATGCACCATGAAGCCGCCCGGGTGCGAGCACGCGGGTGAATAAAACGTTTAACGATTCCGGGGTTGCGCTTTTGAAAAATTAGGGTTGCACAAGCTGGTATAAACCTTAGGCCTCCATTATGGAAAACCCTGTGACGGCGAGCGTCGCAGCCGCAAAGAATGGAGTTACAATGCGCGCGTTTCGCATACGAAACATTGAATTGGCGTCATTGGCGTTATTAAAGCGCCGACAATCAGGAGATAATCACATGCAACTCAAGTTCGCGAAGGTACTGCCCGTAGTCGCCGCAGTGACGCTGTTGGCGGCATGCGGTCAGAAGGAAGAAAAGCAGGCCGATTCGGGTGCCGCTTCTGCACCTGCCGCGACGACTGCCGCTAGCGGGGGCGGCGATGCGGTTGTAGTCAAAATTGGTCACGTTGCACCATTGACGGGCCAGATTGCCCACTTGGGCAAAGATAACGAAAACGGTGCACGCCTCGCCATCGAGGAAGCCAACAAGGCCGGCCTGACGCTCGACGGCAAGCCGGTCAAGCTCGAACTCGTGGCCGAAGACGACGCCGCCGATCCGAAGACCGCAACGCAGGTTGCCCAGAAGCTCGTCGACGAGAAGGTGGTCGCCGTCGTGGGGCACCTGAATTCGGGCACGACGATCCCGGCCTCGAAGATCTACAGCGACGCCGGCATCGTTCAGATCTCCCCGTCGGCAACCAACCCGGCCTATACGCAGCAGGGTTTCAAGACGACCTATCGCGTCGTCGCCACGGACGCCCAGCAGGGTCCGGCACTCGCCAACTACGCGAGCAAGTCGCTTGGCGCCAAGTCGGTGGCCATCGTCGATGACGCAACGGCTTACGGCAAGGGGCTGGCCGACGAGTTCGAGAAAACCGCCAAGGCCAACGGCCTGAAGGTGCTCTCGCACGACGCGACCAACGACAAGGCCACGGACTTCCGCGCGATTCTGACGAAGATCAAGGGTGAGCGTCCGGACATCATCATGTACGGCGGCATGGACGCCACCGGCGGCCCGTTCGCCAAGCAGTCGAAGGAGCTGGGCATCGGCGCCAAGGTGCTCGCCGGCGACGGCGTGTGTACCGACAAGGTGGCCGAACTGGCCGGCGACGCCATCGACAACATCGTGTGCTCGGAAGCGGGCATGGCGCTGTCGAAGATGGAGGGCGGTGCAGACTTCTCGAAGCGTTACGAAGAGCGCTTCAAGCAGCCGATCCAGATCTACGCCCCGTTCACGTATGACGCCATCAACGTGATCGTCGACGCCATGAAGCGCGCCAACTCGGCCGATCCGGCGAAGATCCTGGCCGCCATGCCGGCCACGGACTACAAGGGTGTCATCGGTCACATCGCCTTCGACAGCAAGGGCGACATGAAGGAGCCGGTGATCACGCTCTACAACTACAAGGACAAGAAGAAGAGCGTGCTCGACGTGGTGAAGATGTAACTCCCGGGCGCTCGCGCCATGAAACGGCACCGTCGCCTACCCGTTCGGTGCCGTTTCCTCATCTGCGGATCGATGCCGTGCCTGCATGACGGGCGCGGCCCTCCTCCTCACACAGGATTACGCCTCATTACCCGCAGTTCTCCCGGTTTCGTCGCACGTCCTATCGGGCAAGCGTGCCGGGAGCCCGTTTTCGGGACAAGGAGTTAGCTTCATGGATATTCTTATCCAACAAATCTTGAACGGCCTCGTGCTTGGCAGCGTCTACGCGATCATTGCACTCGGCTATACGATGGTCTACGGCATTCTGGGCATCATCAACTTCGCCCACGCCGACGTGATGATGATCGGCGCCATGGTCGCGCTGTCCACCATCAACCTGTTGTTGAAGGTCGCGCCGGACATGAACCCGGCGCTCATGCTGGCCATTGCCACGCTCGTGTGTATGCCCGTGTGTGCCCTGACCAACTTCGTGATCGAGCGCGTGGCCTACCGGCCGTTGCGCAACGCGCCGCGTCTTGCGCCGCTGATCACGGCCATTGGCGTGTCGCTGCTGTTGCAGACCATCGCCATGCTGATCTGGTCGCGCAACCCGCTCTCGTTTCCGCAACTGCTGCCGACCGATGCGCTCACGATCATCCCGCAGCGCGGCGATCATCCGGGCGCGGTGACCAACGGCACCGGTATCGTGATCGTCGTCGTCGCGTTCCTGGTGATGTTCGGCCTGACGCAGCTCGTGAACCGGACCAAGCTCGGACGCGCCATGCGTGCGACGGCGGAAAACCGCAACGTGGCCGGTCTCATGGGCGTGAACCCCAACTTCGTGATCTCCGCGACGTTCGCGCTGGGCGGCGCCCTGGCGGCGCTCGCGGGCGTGATGATGGCGTCGAACTACGGCAACGCCCACTTTTACATGGGCTTCATCCCCGGCATGAAGGCGTTCACCGCGGCGGTGCTCGGCGGTATCGGCAACCTGCAGGGGGCGATGGTCGGCGGCGTGCTGCTCGGCCTGATCGAAGCGCTCGGGGCAGGCTACATCGGTGATCTCACCGGTGGGGTATTCGGAAGTAACTATCAGGACGTGTTCGCGTTCATCGTCCTGATCGTCGTGCTGGTGTTCCGTCCGAGCGGTCTGCTTGGCGAACGCGTGGCCGATCGTGCATAAGCGGGGAGGACCGACATCATGAATCAACCCGTGCAAACGTCCTCCGGGCCGGCCACGCAGATCTCTGCGGCGGCGGCCACGCGCAAGGCCTACCGCGGCCTCGCGCTGTTTCTCGTGGCGGCAATCTTCGCGCCCGTGCTCGTCGGTTATGCCGGCGGCAACTACTGGGTGCGCGTGCTCGACTTCGCGCTGCTCTACATCATGCTCGCGCTGGGCCTGAACATCGTCGTGGGCTTCGCCGGCCTGCTCGACCTGGGCTACATCGCGTTCTATGCGGTCGGCGCGTATGTCACGGCATTCCTCAGCTCGCCTCACCTGACCACGCAATTCGAGTGGATCGCGCACATGTTCCCCGCCGGACTGCACGTGCCGGTGTGGTTCACGATCCCGATCGGGGCGGCGGTCGCGGCGGTGTTCGGCATTCTGCTCGGTGCCCCGACCCTGCGCCTGCGCGGCGACTACCTGGCCATCGTGACGCTGGGCTTCGGCGAGATCATCCGCATCTTCATGAACAACCTCGACCGGCCGGTGAACATCACCAACGGCCCGAAGGGGATCACCGGCATCCAGCCCGCGTCGCTGTTCGGCTTCGATTTCTCGAAGGCGCACAACTTCTTCGGGTTCCAGGTGAGCTCGGTGTACATGTACTACTACCTGTTCGTGTTCCTCGCGCTGCTCATTGCGTTCATTTGCGTGCGCTTGCAGCACTCACGCATCGGGCGCGCCTGGGTGGCGATTCGTGAAGACGAAATCGCCGCGAAGGCGATGGGTATCAACACGCGCAACATCAAGTTGCTCGCGTTTGCCATGGGGGCGTCGTTCGGCGGCGTGGCCGGCGGCATGTTCTCGGCGTTCCAGGGCTTCGTCTCGCCGGAGTCGTTCACTTTCTGGGAGTCGATCGTCGTGCTCTCGATGGTGGTGCTCGGCGGCATGGGCCACATTCCGGGCGTGATTCTGGGCGGCGTGCTGCTCTCGGCGTTCCCCGAGATTCTGCGCTCGACCATGGGCCCGTTGCAGATGAAGTTGTTCGGCAGCGTCATCGTCGATCCCGAAGTGATCCGGCAGTTGCTGTACGGTCTGGCCATGATCCTGATCATGCTCTACCGTCCGGCCGGCCTGTGGCCGTCGCCGCGTCCGGAAGAGCGGACTCTGTAAGCCGAGGGAGACGAATTCAAGATGAGCGAACAAATTCTTCTGTCCGTCAAGGGCGTGAACAAGCGCTTCGGCGGTCTGCAGGCTCTCACCGACGTGGGGCTGGAGATCAGGCCGGGGCAGATCTATGGCCTGATCGGCCCCAACGGCGCGGGCAAGACCACGTTCTTCAACGTGATCACGGGCCTGTACACGCCCGATTCGGGCGAATTCCGTCTGGCCGGCGAGTCGTACAAGCCGAGTGCCGTGCACGAGGTGGCGAAGGCCGGCATTGCGCGCACGTTCCAGAACATTCGCCTGTTCGGCGGCATGACGGTGATTGAGAACGTGATGGTCGGGCGCCACGTGCGCACGAAGATGGGCGTGGTCGGCGCAATCCTGCGCCACCCGGGGGCCAAGGCCGAGGAGCGCGCCATTCGCGATCGTGCGATGGAACTGCTCGAATACGTGGGCGTGGCCAAGTACGCCAACTACACGGCGGCGAATCTCTCTTACGGCCACCAGCGCCGTCTGGAGATCGCGCGCGCGCTGGCGACGGATCCGAAGCTGCTCGCGCTCGACGAGCCCGCAGCCGGCATGAACGCGACCGAGAAGGTCGAGCTGCGCGGCCTGCTCGACAAGATCCGCAGCGACGGCAAGACGATCCTGCTCATCGAGCACGACGTGAAGCTGGTGATGGGGCTGTGCAACCGCATGACGGTGCTCGATTACGGCAAGGTGATTGCCGAAGGTTTGCCGCAGGACGTGCAGAACAATCCTGCGGTGATTGAAGCGTATCTCGGTGCAGGAGGCCATTGATGAGCGCAATGTTGACGATCAAGGGCCTGAAAGTCGCTTACGGCGGTATCAAGGCGGTCAAGGGCATCGACCTGAATATCCAGCCGGGCGAGCTGGTCACGCTCATCGGTGCGAACGGGGCGGGCAAGACGACCACGATGAAGGCGATCACCGGCCTGTTGCCATGGGCCGAGGGCGACATCGAGTATCTGGGCAAGTCGATTCGCGGGGTGAAGGCGTTCGATTTGCTCAAGCAGGGGCTGGCGATGGTCCCGGAGGGTCGCGGCATCTTCACGCGCATGACCATCCTCGAGAACATGCAGATGGGGGCGTACCTGCGCAACGACACCGCGGGCATCAAGCAGGACGTCGATCGGATGTTCGGCATCTTCCCGCGCCTGAAGGAGCGCAAGGACCAACTCGCGGGCACGCTCTCGGGAGGGGAACAGCAGATGCTGGCAATGGCGCGCGCGCTCATGAGCCAGCCGAAACTGTTGCTGCTCGACGAGCCGTCGATGGGACTCTCGCCGATCATGGTGGAGAAGATCTTCGAAGTGGTGCGCACGGTTTCGGCCGAGGGCGTGACGGTGCTGCTCGTGGAGCAGAACGCGCGTCTTGCGCTGCAGGCGGCGCACCGCGGCTACGTGATGGACAGCGGCCTCGTCACGATGACCGGCGATGCGAAAGACATGCTCGACGACCCGAAGGTGCGCGCGGCGTATCTCGGCGAGTAGGGGCGGGAAACGTCAGCCGGCAAGTCCGGCTGACGAAACAGGAAGGGCGCCCGGTGGTCCGCATCCGGCGCCCTTCTTCGTGTTCTCCGGCGAGCCCGTCACCAGGCGCCCATCCCGCTTCCCGGGGCCGCCGGCAGCCGCTTGCCGAGGCTCACGACGTCGTCGGCGGCGTAGCCGTGGGCGCTGTAGAACGCCAGCGCTTCGCGCGAGCCGGTCAGCACCTGCAGATTCAGCTTGAGACATCCGCGCTGCGCGAGCGCGCTTTCCGCGTGGCGCAGCAGGGCGCTCGCCACGCCGCGGCGCCGCAGCGCGCGCGCCACCGCCAGCGAGTACACCCACCCGCGATGCCCGTCATAGCCCGCCATCACCGTGCCCGCAATCTTGCGCTCGCGGACCGCAACGAAGAACAGGCCGTCACGCATCGCCACCTTGTTCGCGATCGACCGGCGCGGTTCGCGATGCGGCTTGTCCGGCGCGTTGTACTCGGGGAACGCGTCGCGCCACAACGCGAGCACCGCCTCCGTGTCCGCCTCGTCGAACGGGCGAATGCGAATATCCACCGGCGCGCCCGTCATGGCGCCTCCCGCTTGCCGGTGTACACGTCGGGCCGATGAATCTGCATCATCTTGTTGACCGGGCCGAGCGGCTCGAAACCGTAGCGCGCGTACAAACCCGCCGCATCGGTCGTCGCCAGCAGGAAGCGCCGCAGTCCCTGCAGCGCCGGGTGCGCCAGCACGTTCTCGCACAGACGCTTGCCGATGCCCAGCCCGCGCATCGGAGGATCGACGAATACGTCGGCCAGATACGCGAACGTCGCACGATCGGTGATCACACGCGCGAACCCCACCTGACGCACGGGGCCCCCTTCGACCTCGGTGGCATACGCGCCGAAACACAGCGAGTGCGAAATGGCGCGCATGAGCGTCTCGCGCGGAATGTCCTTCGCCTAGTGCGTCTGCGTGGACAGCGCGTGGTGAATGAAGCCGATGTCGAGCCGGGCCGGATCGGACGAAATCTCGACGATGGCGTCCGCGGGCGGCGTCGCATGGGCGTGACTCATGTCGTTCATTGACGGGTGCTCCCAGGAGTGGACAGGGCGCGCGCCGCGCCCGGCGCGAGGGCCGGACGGGCGGGCTGACCCCGCAAGGTTTTCAGACGTGCTTGGCGAGCAGCGTGTCGAGCATCGAGAGCATCTGGTCGATTTCCTCGCGGCTCACGTTCAGTGCGGGCATGAAGCGCAGCAGGTTCGGACGCGCCGAATTGAGCAGCAAGCCGTCCGGCGCCATGTCGCGCGCCGCTTCGACCAGTTGCGGGCCGATGTCGCGCCCGAGCAGCAGCGCGCGCAGCAGGCCCGCGCCGCGCTCGCCCTCGCCGCCGTACTTCGACGACAGATGCTGCAGCCCGGCGCTCAGATAATCGGCCTGCGCACGCACGAATTCGAGAAAACCGGGCGCGCTCACCGTGCGCATGACCGCGAGACCCACGGCGCACATGAGCGGATTGCCGTTGTACGTGCCGCCCTGATCGCCGGGCTGGAACACGGCGAGCTCGTCGGCGCACAACATCGCCGCGAGCGGCACGCCGCCGCCGATGCCTTTGCCGAGCGTCATGATGTCGGGCACGATGCCGGCCTGCTGATGCGCGAAGAGCGTGCCGGTGCGTCCGCAACCGGTCTGCACCTCGTCGACGATCAGCAGCAGCCCGCGCGCCTGCGTGAGCGCGCGCAGTTCCTTGAGGAAGGTCGTCGTCGCCGGCACGACGCCGGCCTCGCCCTGAATCGGCTCGAGCATCACGGCCACCGTGTCGGGGCCGATCAGCGCTTCGACCGATGCCAGGTCGTTGAGCTCCGCCTTCGGAAAGCCCGGCACCTGCGGCGCGAAGATCGTGTCCCAACCCGGCTTGCCGCTCGCGGACATCGTTGCGAGAGTACGGCCATGGAAGCCGTTCCGGAACGTGATGATCTCGTAGCGCGCACCGCCCGAGGCGTTCGGGTGCAACTGCCCCCACTTGCGGGCGAGTTTGATGGCGCTCTCGTTGGCCTCCGCGCCGCTGTTCGCGAAGAAGACCTTGCCGAGCCCGGAGAGCGTCGCGAGCAGGTCGGCCAGCTCGATCATCGGGCCGTTGTAGAACGCGGGGCTCGGATTGAGCAGCAGCGCGCCTTGCGTGGCGAGCGCGTCGCGCATCACCGGATGGCAGTGGCCGAGGCTGTTGACCGCCCAGCCCTGGATGAAGTCGAGATATCGCTTGCCCTCGTGGTCGTACAGCCAGCCGCCCTTGCCGTGCGTGAAGACGAGCTCGGGGCGCGTGGTGATAGGCAGCAGCGCCCCGGTGGGGAACTCGGCGAACCTGGCGTTACGCGCGGCTCCGGGCGCATTGGAGGGCGGAACGGCGGGCGAGTTGGCAAGCGACATGACGGTCTCCGAAGGACAAGGGTGAAAGAGACGAGGGAATAAAAAAAGCCACGGGGACTGCCCGTGGCTTCGCTGTGCTTGAGAACTTGCGTGTTATCGCAGTCGATAGCGTGCCGCGCGGCATCCCGGTTGGGGCAGCGTGCGGCGACGTCGGATCGAGGCGATGGCAATCAGGTTCATGTCGGCAAGCATAAGGGGGTGACGCGGCGCTTGTCAAAGGGTAAGCGCGCACTGTGGCGTGCGCGCATCTTTGCGAGGTCCAGGATCGCCGCCCGGCGCGCGGCGCACGGTCCGCCCGTCAGTGGCCGCCGCCGGGGTTGTCGGCCTCGGTGGTGAACGCGTCGGCGAAGAACGCATCCTCCGGCAGGCCGTGGTGCGTGGTGAAGTCGCGCCGCGCCGACTCGACCATCACCGGCGCACCGCACGCGTAGACTTCGTGGCCCGACAGGTCCGGCAGGTCTTCCACCACGGCCCGGTGAACGAAGCCCGTGCGGCCCTGCCACCGGTCTTCGGGCGCGGCCTCGGAGAGCACCGGCACGAACGTGAAGCCCGGAATGTCGCGCGCCCACTGTTCGGCCAGTTCGCGCATGTAGATGTCCTTGAGCTGGCGTGCGCCCCAGTACAGCGTCATCGGGCGTGCCAGTCCCTTGTGTACGGCATGCTCGACGATGGCCTTGATCGGCGCGAAGCCCGTGCCCGAGGCGAGCAGCACGATCGGCCGGTCGGAGTCCTCGCGCAGGAAAAACGTGCCCAGCGGGCCTTCGAAGCGCAGGATCTCGCGCTCCTTCATGTTGAGGAAGACGTGGTCGGTGAACGCGCCGCCGGGCATGTGCCGCAGATGCAGCTCCAGGAAGCCTTCCTCGTGCGGCGCGGTCGCCATCGAATAGCTGCGGCGCTTGCCGTCCTTCAGGATGAATTCGATGTACTGGCCGGCGAGGTACTGGAAGCGTTCGTTGGCGGGCAACTGCAGACGCATCACGATCACGTCGTCCGCGCGGCGCTCGAGCGCGTTCACGCGACAGGGCAGGCGCTTGACCGGAATGTCGCCGATGCCCTTGACCTCGCGCGATTCCACGACGAGATCGCCGCTCGCGTGCGCGCAGCACAGCAGCGCAAAGCCTCGCGTTTGCTCGTCCTTGGTGAGCGCGGAACTGGAATGCGCGCCGTGCTCGACGCTGCCCTCGACGAGCCTGGCCTTGCACGAGCCGCAGCCGCCGTTCTTGCACCCGTAAGGCAGGCCGATGCCCTGACGCAACGCGGCAGAAAGCACGGCCTCGCCGTCTTCGACCTGAAACTCGCGCCCGCTCGGCACGAGGGTAACGTTGTAAGCCATACTACAATCCGAAAAATGAAAAATTCGTCGAAATCCTTCGGTCGTCCGCGCCTGCTGGTCGTGGGCTGTGGCGACGTCGGCATGCGTGCGTTGCCGGCCCTCATCCCGCGCTTTCGCGTCTTTGCCGTGACGTCGAGCGACGCCCGGCACGCGGCCTTGCGCGCGGCCGGCGCGATTCCGGTCATCGCCAATCTCGATGATGCCGCCAGCCTGCGCCGCATCGGCCGTCTGGCCCCTCGCGTGCTGCATCTCGCGCCGCCCGCCGCAGTCGCCGGCAACGGTTCGCGGGATCTGCGCACGCGCCGCTTGTGCGCCGCGCTGGGGCGAGCGCCCGAACCCGTGATTGTACCCGAGGGGGGGCGGCAAGCCCTGTCACGCCTGCCCAGTGCGGTCCGTCGAATCCTCGTGTATGCCAGCACCAGCGGCGTCTATGGCGACTGCGGGGGCGCGCATATCGATGAGACCCGGACACCGGCGCCGCGTTCGCCGCGCGGCCAGCGCCGCGTCGACGCCGAGCGCACGCTGCGCGCGCTCGGCCGCCCGTCGCGCCACGCGCGCGCGGCGCGCCGCTGGCTCGCGGCTGGCCCGTCGCGCCGACTGACGCCCGCGGGCGCGGGGGTGCAGGCAGCGTGGCGACGCCCCGCGCCCGCCCGAACTCCGTGGCGCACCACGCTCGTTCGCATCCCGGGCATTTACGCGGCGGACCGCCTGCCGGTGGCGCGCCTGCAACGAGGCACGCCCGCCCTTCGCCCGGAAGACGACGTCTTCACCAACCATATTCACGCCGACGATCTCGCCGCGATCCTGGTCCGCGCGATGTGGCGCGGCAAGCCGCAGCGCGTCGTACACGCGAGCGACGACACGCAATGGCGCATGGGAGAGTATTTCGATCGCGTGGCCGACGCATTGGGGCTGCCGCGCCCGCCGCGCGTCTCGCGCGAGGCGGCCGGGCGCGTGTTGGAGCCGACGTTGCTCTCGTTCATGTCGGAGTCGCGACGGCTCTCGAACGCGCGCCTCAAACGCGAGCTTGGCTACCGGTTGAAGTACCCCGATGTCGCCGCGCTGCTCGCCGTCCTTCCTCCGCAACGTCCATGACCGCTCGCGCCGCGCCTCACGGCGAGCTATCGAACGTCTCGCCCAATGTCCCGCCCAGCGCCTTGACGAGCGTGAGCGTGGCGTCGATCTGATCGAGCCGCGACTGCGCGGCGTTGCGCCGGGCCTGACGCGCGAGGCGCTGCGCGTCGAGCCAGCTCTGCAGGTCGATGTCACCGGCGCGGTAACGCGCGCCCGAGAGTTCGGCCGCGCGTTGCGCAAGCGTGGCGGCCCTGGCGAGCGACGCGTATTGCGACGCCGTGGCCCCGCGCGCCGTCAACGCATCCTCCACTTCGTTCAACGCGCTCAGCAGCGCGTTGCGAAACGACGCCACCGACTGCTCGTAATCATTGCGCGCGATGGCCGTCGTGAAGCGCGCCGTCTGGACCTGGAGGAATGGCAGCGCGATCGTGGCGGCGAGCGTGCCCACGGGATTGGCGAGCAGCCGCGAGAGCGAATCGCTGGTCGTGCCGGCCGTGCCCGTGAGCGTGAACGTCGGATAGAAGGACAGCCTGGCCGCGTCCACGTCGGCGAGCCGTGCGCGCACCCGCGTCTCGGCGGCGGCCAGATCGGGGCGCCGCGCGAGCAGCGACGCCGGCAGCCCGGGCGAGACTTCCGGCAGGTACGCCTGTGCCAGCGACACGTTCTCGGCGAACCGCGTTTGCGGCGGCAGCCCGAGCGCCACGGCAAGCGAGTGCCGCGCCGCATCGCGCAGCCGCTCCCAATTGGCGAGCGCGCCTGCCACTGCGTCGCGATCCTGATGCGCCTGCACCGGGTCGATGCCCGACACCGCACCGGCCCGGCGCTTCGCTTCGACGAGCGCCACGACGTGTTCGGCGGCGCGCAGGTCCTCCTGTGCGCTCGACACGTTCTCGTTCAGATACGCCACGCGCCAGTACAGCGACGCGACCTGGCTCGATAGCGAGAGCGCGGCGGCACGCCGGTCCCATGCGCTCGCCGCGGCCTGCCAGTGGGCGGCGTCGCGCTGCGCCGCGAGCTTGTTCCAGACGTCGACCTCATACGTGATGCTGACGCTCGCGCCCGACACCGTCTGCGTCTGCCCGTTGTAGGGGGCGCGATTGCCATCGAGCGCGCGCGACTTCGATCCGGTCACGGACGCCGAAAACTGCGGCCATCGATTCGCGCCGGCGAGACCGGCCTGCAGCGCGTCGCGATCGGCTTGCAGCGCCTTGATGGCGAGGGCCGGATTGGCAGCCAGCGCCTGGGAAATGAGCGTGTCGAGCTCCGGATCGCGAAACGCATGCCACCACGGGTCGATGTCGGCGGCCTCGGGCGCGCCGGCAACGGATCGGGACGCGGCAACGGCCGCCGCGCCGTCGAGCGTCGTTTGATACTGCGCGGGAATGTCGAGGGCGGGGCGCTCGTATGTCGCGCGCGTGAGACTGCATCCGCACACGAGTGCCGCGGCGGCGAACGCGCCCGCCGTGGGCAGCGTCGCCGCCGCGCGTGCGACGAGGGCATGGCGAGCGCGCCGAAGGCGATGAAGGTGGTGAAGCGGGCGAGGCAATCCTGTCGAGCGAATCATCAGATCTGTCAAAAAGACCCCCGCGCGCGACACCGAATCGCGCGCGGGGTTTGAAAAACCACCCCGGGCTGTACAGGGGGGAGCCACGGGACGGTTGGGGGGCAAAATCACTCACGAGCCAGCGCGTCGACGGGATCGAGCCGTGCCGCGCTGCGCGCGGGCCACCAGCCGCTTGCCATACCGATGGCGCTCGCGCACGCCACGGCCGCGACAAACGTGCTCACGGAAAACACCACGGCGATCTGCGGCACGAACAGCGTCACGAGCCGGCCGATGACATACGACAGCGCCACGCCGACGGCGCCGCCCATCAGGCATACGAGCACCGCTTCGATGAGGAACTGTCGCAGGATGTCCTGACGGCGTGCGCCGATTGCCCGCCGGATGCCGATCTCGCGCGTGCGCTCGGTGACCGACACCAGCATGATGTTCATGACGCCGATGCCGCCGACGACCAGCGAGATGAGCGCCACGAACGAGAGCAGCAGCGTGAGCATCTGGCTCGTGCGGGAGATCGACTTCACGATCGTGTCCATGTTGAACGTGAAGAAGTCCTTCTGGCCGTGCGCGTGTGTGAGCACGCGGATGATCCCGGCTTCGGCGGCGGCCGGCGGATGGCCGTCTACCACGCGCACGGTGATCGACTCGAGGTGCTGCTGCCCCGACAGGCGGCTGGCGACCGTCGTCCACGGCACATACACGTTGAGCGAGCGGCTCACGAACATCGACGACTTGTCGCGTATCACGCCGATGATGCGCAGCGGCAGCGATCCCGCGAGCACGATCTGTCCGATGGGATCGCCGCCGTTGGGCATGAGCTTTCTGAGCGCGTTCTCGCCGATTACGGCGACTTGCGCCTGACGCTCGATCTCCTTGGCGTCGAAACTGCGGCCGCGCGCGAGCTTGAGCCCGTTCGCGCGCAGGAAGTCGGCGCCTTCGCCATGCACCTGCGCGTCCGTGTCGAGCCGCCCGAAGCGCACGCGTATCGTGCGCGGGCCGATCTGCGGCGACACGCTGTCGGTGTAGGGCTGCGCGGCGAGCAGCGCGGCGTCGCGCGGCAGCAGCGTGCGAATCTCGGCGGCCTTGTCGTCGTTGAAATCCTTGCCGCGCAGCACCGTGATGGTGTTCGGCGCGATGCTGCCGATGTCGTCGATCACGCGCCGCTTCGTGCCTTCGCCGATCGCCGAGAGCGATACGACGGACGTGATGCCGATGACGATACCGAGCATCGTGAGCCCGGTGCGCAGCCGGTGCGACGCGAGCGCGTGCCACGCCATCGCCAGGCTCTCCGAGAAAGTGGGCCAGCCGGCCAGCCAGGGCCGCCGCCGCGGCTGCTGCTGCGGCTGCTGCTGGCCGGCGCGCGGCGCGGTGACGACGTCGCGGTTCACGTCACCGCTCATGCCGCCGCCTACGTCACCCGACCCGACGCCCCACGCCTCCTCTGCGGCGCGGCCCGGCTTGCGATCGCGACGCGCGGCGCCGTCGGCCTCGCTCACGGGCGGTGTCTCGTTGATGCGATCGCGCACGATGCGCCCGTCCGCGATATCGATGACGCGCTGCGCCCACGCCGCCACGCCCGGGTCGTGCGTCACGAGAATGATCGTGTGCCCGCGCGCATGGAGCTCGCGCAGGATCTGCATGACTTCGAGGCCGCTGCGGCTGTCGAGCGCGCCGGTGGGCTCGTCCGCGAGGATGATGTCGCCGCCGTTCATCAGTGCACGGGCAATGCTCACGCGCTGCTGCTGGCCGCCCGACATCTGCGCCGGGCGGTGCGACACATGCGCGCCGAGGCCCAGACGCTCGAGCAGCGCTGCCGCGCGCGCCGCGCGCGAGGGCTTCGGCGTGCCGGCGTACACGGCCGGCACTTCGACATTGCCCTGCGCCGTGAGATGCCCCATCAAGTGATAGCGCTGGAAGATGAAACCGAAATACTCGCGGCGCAGGCGGGCGAGGGCGTCGTCGGCGAGCGAGGCCACGTCGCGCCCGTCGATCTCGTAGCGGCCCGCGCTCGCGCGGTCGAGGCAACCGAGCACGTTCATCAGCGTCGACTTGCCGGAGCCGGACGGCCCCATGATCGCGACCATCTCCGCGCGGCGAATCACAAGGTCGACGTCGCGCAAGACCGTGACCGCGCTCGCGCCCTCGCCGAAGGTGCGGCAGACGCCTGCGAGACGCAGCAGCGGTTCGCAGGCGCGCGTCACAGAATGCCTCCCGAGTCGGGCGTGGCGCCCGGCGGCGGCGCGTCGGTCGGATCGGCCGTCACCACGCGCTCGCCTTCGGTCAGGCCGTCGAGCGCCTGCGCCATGAGACGGTTGTCGAGCCCCACCTTCACCCAGCGCACGTGTGCGTTGCCCCTCGCATCGAGCACCCGCACGCGATAGCGGCCGTCGGCGCGCTTCTCGCCGAGCGCCACCGACGGGAACGCGAGCGCCTTTTCGATGCGCGCCCGCACGATCGACACCTGCGCCGTCATGTCGGGGCGCAGCACGCCATGCGGGTTCGGCACATCGAACAAGGCGTTGAAGAAGATGGCGTTGTTGATTTTCTCGGGCGAGGGCTGGATCACGCGCAGCTTGCCTTCGTAGCGCGTCTCGGGGGCGCCGAGGATCGTGAAGTACACGTGCTGGCCCTCGCGCACGCGCACGACGTCCGCCTCGGAGACCTGCGCGCGGACCGTCATCATCGAGAGGTCGGCGATCTTGAGAATCGTCGGAATCTGATAGATCGCCGTGACCGTCTGCCCTTCCTGCGTGGTGATGGCGGTGACCGTGCCATTGAGCGGTGCGGTAATGCGTGTGTACGACAGGTTCGTGCGCGCCTTGTCGACCTTCACGTTCTGTTGGCGAATCTGCGAGTCGAGCGACTCGAGCTCGGCCGCAAGCGCATCGCGTTCGGTGCGCGCCTTCTCCAGCTCGCGCGGCGAGGTGGCGTCGTCGTGCGCGAGCAGGCGTTGACGCGCGAGCTCGCGCTCTGCCTGCGCGAAGCGAAGCGATTTGGCACGGCGGTCGGCCGCGAGCGTCGAGAGTCCGGCGGTCGCTTCGCGCAGGTCGTTGTCGCTGGAGGTCGGATCGATTTCGGCCAGCAACTGGCCTTTGGCCACGCGATCGCCGAGCACCACCTTGAGCGAGCGCAACTGGCCGTTCGCCTGCGAGCCGACTTCCACCTGCTTGATCGGCTGGAGCACGCCCGTAGCGAGGACCGCATCTTCCAGATCGGCGCGCACGACCCTGGCGCTCAGATATGCGGGCGGCTTCGGGCGCGGCCATTGCCAGACGGCAATACCGCAGAGCACGACGAGAATGGCCGCGCCAATCTTGCGGCGGCGCGTGAGGCGAAACAGCGGGAGAGGCGTCATCGATCGCGAAAAAACGGGATACCGCAAGGTGCGGACGTGTTGGCGATCCTAATCAAAGAGGGGGCGGCAAACTGTTTTTTGTTGTTGTGACTTTGTGAACGGACGTGAATGGACGTGGGCGGACATGGGCGGACATGGGCGCACATGGGCTGCGTGTGTCGGCCCATTCGGTCTTCTTGTTCCGTTCGATTCCTTGGGGGCGTTTTCCCGTCAGATCCTTCCGGCGTGTCTGGCGTCTTTGGCGTGTTTGGCGCGGCAGCGCCGAAGCGAGAGACTCGCCCGCGCGCGCGCTGCCGTCAGGGCAGCGGCTTTGCGCCGGCCGGCAGTTCGGGATGCGCCGGCGTGGGGTAGGTCAGGCGCGGCAGCGGCGTGCCGGGTCGATGCACCACCAGTTGGTCGACCACGGCTTCTACGTCGGCCGTCTCGCCCAGCGCCTTGAGAAACTTCGCGACGGCAAAGCCCGGTGCGACGCAGCCCTGGACGACGATGATCCGACGCTCGAACGTGAGCCAGAGCGACGTCTGCGCGGCCCATGGAATCTCGGCAGCAATGCTCGAGAGCCGCCGTTGCGCGGCTTCGGCGATCTCCGCGTCGTATCGATAGCTGTTGGACAGCCGGCAGCGCCCTTCGAGCCAGCAGTGATTGCCTTTCTCGATGCGGTGATGGGCGTTGGCAAGCCAGTCCGATTCACGCATGGCGGGCCCGAGCGGTGCGGGGCAATCGGCGATCGCCATGGAAATGTGGAGAAAGGGATCGTGGCCGAAATTGCGTAATTCGTCCGGGGCGGGCGCGGCGAAAGCCGACGTGGGCGGCGCCGAGGCCCCGCCGGGCAAGGCGTTCGGCGCGCCCTGGGCAGTTGCCGTCATGCCCAGGCTCGCGGCCGCGGCGGCGGCCAGCCGGCTGCACAGTGTGAAGATTGCACCGCGCCTATGACGCACATGGCCTCCCATGGTCTGGACGGTCGGCGCCCACGGCGCGGTGACGCCGAGGGGGCGGGCGCGAAAATGGCTATAATTGCGCGCTATATCCGCCAACGTCGCCGAAATTTCGGTTTCGCGAACGCTGATGACTCCCGGTGCGGGCAGGGCAGGCATCGGCGCACCTTACCGATCCTTTCTGAAATAAGGATTGGACGCCATTCTATAAGATGCTTCGGTCAACGCCCGAGCGGACGCGGGGGCAGACTCCGGTGTACTTCGACACCAAGGGAGCACGAACCATGTCTTCAGGCATTGGTGCGCCGGGTTCGGCGCTGCATCGGGCCTGGCGTTTGCCGGGTCAGGGAAAGGCCGCGACGGTGGGCACTCGGCGTGCCGCGTCGTCGCCCGATAGATATACGAACGCGCTGCGTGCGCTTTCGACCGCGCCGGCGCCTGCCGGCCTCACTCAGGACAGCGCCGTGAAGCTGTCGCAGGGGCCGCGCGAACCTCGCCAAACGTAAATTACCGAGAGAGCTTCATGAGTCTGCATGTTCTTCTGGTCGACGACGATCCCGTCGTGCGCGACCTGCTGCGCGAATTGCTGCATGCCAACGGCATGCAGGTCTCGGTGCTGCACAACGGGACTTCGCTGCTGCGCCGGCTCGAGCTGGAGCGTCCGTCGGTGATTCTGCTCGACATCATGATGCCGGAGCGCGACGGGCTGCGCGCGCTGCAGGACCTGCGCGCCGCCGGCGAAGACATTCCGGTGATCATGCTGTCCGCACGCGGCGGCCCGCTTGACCGGGCGCTCGGGCTGGAACTGGGCGCCGACGACTATCTCGTCAAGCCGTTCGACACGCGCGAGCTGCTCGCGCGCATCCACGCGGTGCTGCGCCGCCGCGGACCGGTGGCGGCCAGCGCGCCCGACGCCCGCGCGCCCTACCGCTTCGGCCCGTTCGAGCTCGACTACACGCTGCGCACGCTGCAGCGCGAGGGCGAGCGTCTGCCGCTGCGCGACACGGAGTTCGCCATGCTCAAGGCATTCACGCAGCACCCGATGCAGGTGCTCCCGCGTGTGAAGCTGCACGCCATGCTGTACGGCGATGGCATCACGTTCCGCGATCGCAGCCTCGACGTGCCGGTGTGGCGGCTGCGGCGTCTCATCGAAGCCGATCCGTCCGAGCCGCGCTACATCCAGACGATTCGCGGCAAGGGCTACGTTTTCGTGCCGGGCGGCGAGCTGTCCGGGGATGCGAGCGCCGACGCGCGGGAGCCGTCCGGCAGTCTCGGTGGCATGGGTGGCATGGGTGGCATGGGTGGCATGGGGGGCACGGGCGGCGTGGGGCAGGACGGCGACGACGGCATGGCCCTTGCGGCCCCTGCCGCGGCGGGCAAGCGCGCGGCGCGCGGCTGGCGGGAGTCTGCTGCGTGAGACTGCGTTGGCTGCTGCGCGATACGTTGTTCGCGCGCATGGCGGGCCTGGGCATTGCCGTTTTGCTCGTCATGCACCTCGTGTGGAGCGCGCTCGTGTTCTACCAGCGCCCACGTCAGCAAGTCGACGGCTTCGCGCGCGGCCTGCTCGTCGCCATTCAGAGCGTGGACCAGCGCGCCGTGGATCCCGGCAGCCTCGCGCCGCCGCACGGCCTGCGCCGGGTGCCGCTGGCCGAGGCGCCGACATTCGCCGACAAGCCCAACGATGCGCGCGGCGACCGGCTGCGCAACGAGCTGCGCTCGCACTTGCCGCCGGGCACGCAACTGCATCTGCGCGAGCAAGGCAAGCGCGGCACCCTGTGGGTCTTGCTGCCGCAGCACGACGAGTGGATCGTGATCGGGATGGAGTTGCCGCCGATGCCGCCGTTCGTGCGTGAGACGGCGGGCATTCTGCTCGGCGCCGTGCTGCTCGCCGTGCTCGTCGCCTGGCAGATGCAGCGGCCCATCTCGCGCGTGGCGCAGGCCGCGCGGGCGATCGCGCGGGGACGCCGCCCGGCGTCGCTGCCCGAGCAGGGACCGCATGAACTGCGCGATCTCGCACATGCGTTCAACGACATGGCCAGGCGGCTCGCGCAAGCCGAAGACAATCAGGCGATCATGCTCGCGGGCATTGCTCACGATCTGAAGTCGCCGCTCACGCGGCTGCGCCTGCGCGCCGATCTCATCGAAAACGACGTGTCGCGCGATGGCTTCGCGCGCGACATCGCGTCCATCGATCACATTGTCCAGCAGTTCCTCGCCTATGCACGGGACGAGCACGACACCAGCCCGCTCGTGAGCGTCGACGCCTTCCTGGAGGCGCAATTTCCCGCCGACGACACGGCCGCCGACACGGCCACGGCCACGGCGTCGCCCACGGGTGACGGCGGCGCCTCGCTCTTCGTGCGCGATCTGCGCGCGGGGCCCGATTTCATGCTGCCGCGCACGCTGCTCGACCGTGTGATGTCGAACCTCGTGGACAACGCGCTCGAGCATGGCGAGCCGCCTGTGCGTCTGGCAACGTGGCGTGAAGCGGACATGGGGTGCATCGAAGTGAGCGATTGCGGCGCGGGCATTCCGGACGATCAGGTGGCGCTTGCCATGCGGCCGTTCGTGCGGCTCGATGCGTCGCGCGGCGGCGAGGGCCATTGCGGCCTCGGCCTCGCGCTGGTCGTGCGGCTGGTGGAAGGGCTGGGCGGCGCGGTCCGCGTGGGGCGCGCGCCGCAGGGCGGGCTGCGCGTCGTGTTGCGCGTGCCCACTGCAACGCCCACTGCAACGCCCACGGCCACCACCGTCGCCACCGCCACCACGGCCTCCGTGGCGTCGACCCGGACGACGGCGGTGTAATCCGCGTGCGGCGCGCGAAGCGCTGGACGCTTCGTCCCGATATCGTCAGCGATATCGTTGGCGATACCGTCAGTAGATCTCCGGCACGATCATCGTGTCGGGCACGGGCTGGCGCATGTAGTCTTCGCTGCGGGCGCGCTCGGGCAATACCACGGGGGGGCGCTCCACGTCGTGATACGGCACCTGTGCGAGCAGATGGTGGATGCAGTTCAGCCGCGCGCGCTTCTTGTCGTCGGCCTGCACGACCCACCACGGCGCTTCCGGGATGTGCGTGCGCTCGAGCATCACTTCCTTGGCGCGCGTGTAGCTCTCCCAGCGGCGCCGGCTCTCCAGATCCATCGGGCTCAGCTTCCATTGCTTGAGCGGGTCCTGGATGCGCGCGAGAAAGCGCGCTTCCTGTTCTTCGTCCGAAATCGAGAACCAGTACTTGACGATCTGGATGCCGCTTCGCACGAGCATCTTTTCGAATTCGGGCACCGAGCGGAAGAACTCCTCGTACTCGTCCTCGGTGCAGAAGCCCATCACATGTTCCACGCCGGCGCGGTTGTACCAACTGCGGTCGAACAGCACCATCTCGCCGGCCGCGGGCAGGTGCTGGACGTAGCGCTGGAAGTACCACTGCGTGCGTTCGCGATCGTTGGGCGCGGGCAGTGCGGCCACGCGGCATACGCGCGGATTCAGGCGCTGCGTGATTCGCTTGATGGCACCGCCCTTGCCGGCGGCGTCGCGGCCTTCGAAGATCACCACGATCCGGTGGCGGCTGCGAATCACCCAGTCCTGCAGTTTGACGAGCTCGCCCTGCAGGCGGAAGAGTTCGCGGAAGTAGTGCAGACGGTCGTTGCGGGCGCTATCGCCCAGATCGTTCAGGCCGGGCAGGCGGAGATCGTCGATCTCCATCTCGATTTCCTCGTCGTAGCTGTCGATGAGGTCGTCCTGCAAGCGGCGCGCGATCGAGGCGTCGTGGTCGGCGTCGGAATCGAATGGGGTCATGGCGACGGTCTCTTGCGGCCAGAAATCACAATGGGCGCCCGCGGGCGGCGGACAACGAAAGGTGCGCTCGGCGAGGCACCCCAAGTATGCGACGTTTTTATGACAATCGCATGGCGTTGCGGCACATCCGGCGGGCACATCCGGCGGCGCAGTCCCGGGGCCGGGCCCCGCCGGGCGGACGCCCGCGCCGATCCGGCGGCTGCGGGCAAGCGGCGTGAATTGTCACGAAAGTGAAATATGACATTGCCATGATGCCAAATCCCGTCACCGCCATGCAGGCGATTTCCGCCATCTCCCCTCGTTTCGCCAGGACGCCGCGCGCATGTTCGCTGATCTGATCCATAACGCTTACGGCTGCGACCAGGCGGGCCTGATCTATGGCTATCGCTTTACCGAAGGCGCGGCGCCCGAGCCGGTCGACTCCGGCGATGCGCTCGCCTGGCTGGCGCAAGGCGAGCGGGCCGACGGTTTCCTGTGGCTGCATTTCAACTTCGCGCACGCCGCATGCGAGAAGTGGCTGCAGCAGCATCTCGCGTTGCCCGGCGAATTCTACGAGAGTCTCGGCGAAGGCTCGCGCTCCACGCGCATCGAGCACTCCGACGACTGGCTGCTCGCGGTCATCAACGATGTGATCTTCGCGTTCGACATCGCGCAGTCCGAGATTTCGACGCTTCGCGTGGCCGCCAACGCGCGGCTGCTCGTGACCGGGCGCGTGAAGCCGTTGCGGTCGATCGACAAGCTGCGCGCGTCGGTCAAGCGCGGCGATGCGTTTCGCTCGCCGTTGGCGCTGCTCGTGCATTTGCTGCGCGACCAGGCGGACGTGCTCGAGCGCATCGTGCGAGAGACGAGCGGGCGCGTCGACACGGTCGAGGACCGGCTGTTGCAGCAACGCGTGGAGAGCAACCGCGCGGACCTGGGCTCGTTGCGGCGGGTGCTCGTTCGCCTGCAGCGGCTGCTCGCGCCCGAGCCGGCGGCGCTATTCCGGCTGCTGAGCCGACCTCCGGCATGGGGGCATGCGGAAGACGTGCAGGAGTTTCGCCAGGCGACCGAAGAATTCGCGGTGGTACTCAACGACCTGTCGGCGCTGCTCGAACGCATCAAGCTGCTGCAGGAGGAAATCGCGGCCATGGTGAGCGAGCGCACGGACCGCACCATCTACACGCTGACGGTCGTCACCGTTCTCGCCTTGCCGATCAATATCGTGGCGGGCTTCTTCGGCATGAACGTGGGCGGCATTCCGCTGGCCGATCACCCGCATGGGTTCTGGGTACTGGTGGCGCTTGTCGCGACCGGTACGGCGGCGGCGGGATGGTGGGCGTTTCGCCGCCGGCCCGACTGAGCGCCGTCGCGCGCGCGTCGGGCGAGCCGCCGCGCCCGTCCCGTCACCGCACCCCCGGTATCCGATCGAAGGCGGCGAGCACCTGGGCGGGATGAATGGCGCGCGTGCACTCGAACGCGCGCGGCGTGCCCTTGTGGCGCGGGCACCAGTGGAAATCGTCGTGGTTGTAGCGCAGCGCCGGATCGTGCCAGCAGCCCGTGCATACGCCCTCGGAGATCACGCGGTACGGCGTTGCAAATTCGTTGTGCGGCAGCGTGAAGCCCGAAATCAGCACGGTCGGCGTGCCCATCGTCCACGCCAGCCATGACAGGCCGCTCGACAAGCCGACGAAGGCGCTCGCGTGCCTGAGCCAGCGCGCGCGCTCGGTGAGCGGCAAGTCCCCCGTCGCGTCGATGGCCCCTTCCGGAATCGCCTGCCAGAAGTCGCCTTTGCCGTGCCGCGCCTTCTGGTCGATGCACACGACCTGCAGGCCGCGCTCGCGCAGCCCCGCCACGACGGCGTCCCAGCCGCCCGGATGGTTCCAGTACTTGCACTGCGCCGTGCTTTGCACCGCAATGCAGACGTAACGGGCCGCCATTGGCCGGGACGCGTCTGGCAGCGCGGTTCTCGCCGGCGCCTCGGCGTCGTCGACGCCCAGGATGTGAGCCGCCGTGCGATGCAGTCCCGTTTCGCGAAAGTCGCGCGGCTGCTCGACGAGCGCCTTGTCGTCGAAGAACAGGCCCACGTTGTACGTGGCGTAGTACTTGCGGCGCTCCACGTCCTCCTGCGCCACGAAGTCCACTTCGGGATAGGCATCGCGAAAGAGCGCGGCCACCGCCGGCGTGACCACGCACGCGAGGCGGCAGCCGTGCACGCTCGCAAACCGCAGCGCATACGGCAGCCAGCCGAGCACGTCGCCGAGCGCGGCGAGCGGGAACTGGACGAGCACGTCCCGGTCGCGGGCATCGTAGCGGTGCTCGAACACCACGACGTCGTTGAGCCAGATGGTGATGCCATACGGCACGAAGTACTTCGCCGGGCTGCGCACCACGCCGCAGGACAGCGACACGTCGGCAACCGTGGTGTCGTCGCGCAGATCGCTCAGGCGCACGCGCCACGGCAGGGGCTGGCCGAAGTCGGGAATGACGACGCGAGCGCCGTCGTTGAAGTCGTAGCGCAGGCCCGCCGGGCCAACCTGCGTGGGCAGCAGCGCGGGCGAGAGGAAGATCTGGCCCGGCGAGCGCGCGAATGGCGTGGGCGCCGGACGGGGCGCGGCGCTCGGGACATCGGCGGACATCGGGACGGGGGCGGCTTCATTCATGGATGACACCTTACCCTCCGGCGCACGGGAGCAATCGCCGGGCAAGCGCGCCGAAAAGGGCTCAATTCAGGAAATTGGGCGACGTGGGGGACGGTGGGGGCGCCGTGGTCGCCGCAGACGACCTCTCCCGATCTTTCCCGACCTTTCCGTCCCCTTCCGTCCCCTTCCGTCCCCTTCCGTCCCCTTCCGGACCCGTCCGGGCCTTTCCATGCAGGCCGCCGCCCGTCCCGGATCGATCCGGGACCGGCGGCTCGCGCGGCGCGGGGCCGATTCAGGCGCCCGCGCCGTCGGCCATCCCCTGATACTGGGCGCGCAGCGCCTGCGTGAACCGGCGGTGAATGTCGCGCGGATTCTCGCGGCGGGTGAACATGGCCACAGGCGGCAGCGTCCATGTGAGCGACCACGGCACGATGGCCACGCCGGCGATGCGCACGAGCTCTTCGGCAATGTCGGCGGGCAACAGCGACACGGCCCGCTCGCTGCTTGCCAGCAATTCGCCGGTGAGCCGCGACGAAAAACTCTCGACGATGGGCACCGGCGGCACCACCCCCGCATGCAGGAACAGATCCGAGAGCTGGTCGCGCATGGGGGTGTGGGGCGCGCCCATCACCCAGTCGAGCTCGGCCAATTGCGACCAGACCGGGGCGCTGCGCCCGAGCCGGGCGGCCAGCCGCCGGCTGGCGACCACGCGCGGCATCTGGTGGTGAAGTACTTCGAACTGCACTTGCGCGAGGTCGACGCTGGCCGCTGCGCGACCGATCACGACGTCGAGCGTGTGATCACGCAATTGCGCCATGAGCGCGTCGCTGGTCCCTTCGTGGAGGGTGACGGTCAGCCGCTGCGGGATCTGGGCGAGCGTTTGTTGGATGGCGGCGGCGAGCGTCTTGCCGGAGATGTAGGGGATCACGCCAACGTGCAGCCGCGCCGCATGCCCGGCCATCACGGCTTCGATGTCGCGTGTGAGGTGGTCCAGGTCGTGCACCATGGCCTGCGCGCGGGCGAGGACGACTTCGCCCAGCGGAGTCGGCGTCATGCCGCGCGGGGTGCGGTCGAAGAGCGGGCCGCCGAGCATGCTCTCGAGTTCGGCCAGGGCGCTCGTGACGGCGGGCTGGCTCGTCGCCATGTGCTCAGCGACCCGTGTCAGCGACCCGTGCTGCTGGATCTGCAGCAACAGCACGAGATGGCGCATCTTGAGCCGAGTCGTCAGCCGCCGGACCACTTCCCCCGTATCGAAAGGCACCGCGCCCATCTGTCCCCAATCCTCTGAAACCCCCGATGCACGGGGCTTATAACAAAAACATGATGCCCCCATAGTAATTCAGAATCGCCCCCCGCTGGGGGCTGCCTAGAATGGCCTCACCTCCGATGCGCCAGCGCGACAGCCGTCGCCAGAACGGCCGCAGCGCATGCCGGAGCCGAGACATTCAACGAGGACGACACGCCATGAGCACCACCAACGACCAACAGGCCGCCCTGGAGTACCACCAGTTCCCGACGCCGGGCAAGATCTCGGTGACGGCCAGCAAGCCGCTCGTCACCCAGCGCGATCTGGCGCTCGCCTACACCCCGGGCGTCGCGCTGCCGTGCCAGGAGATTGCGAGCGATCCGTCGGCGTCGTTCAAGTACACCGGCCGCGGCAACCTCGTCGGCGTGATCACCAACGGCTCGGCCGTGCTGGGGCTGGGCAACATCGGCGCGCTCGCCTCCAAGCCCGTCATGGAAGGCAAGGCCGTCCTCTTCAAGAAGTTCGCCGGGATCGACGTGTTCGACATCGAGATCACCGAGAGCGACCCGGACAAGCTCGTCGACATCATTGCCAGCCTCGAAGCGACCTTTGGCGGCATCAACCTCGAAGACATCAAGGCGCCGGAGTGCTTCACCGTCGAGCGCAAGCTGCGCGAACGGATGAAGATCCCCGTTTTCCACGACGACCAGCACGGCACCGCCATCACCGTGAGCGCCGCGTTCATCAACGGCCTGAAGGTCGTGGGCAAGGACATCCGCGAGGTCAAGGTGGTGACCTCGGGCGCCGGCGCGGCCGCGCTTGCCTGTCTTGAGCTGATGCTCGAGCTCGGTCTGCCGATCGAGAACGTGTGGGTCACCGATATCGACGGCGTGGTGTACGAGGGCCGCACCGTCGGCATGGACCCCGACAAGGCCCGCTTCGCGCAGAAGACCGACAAGCGCACGCTCGCCGAGGTGATCGAAGGCGCCGACGTGTTCCTCGGTCTGTCGGCCGGCGGCGTGCTCAAGCCGGAAATGCTGTTGACCATGGCGGCTCGTCCGCTGATCCTGGCGCTGGCCAACCCGACCCCGGAGATTTTCCCGCAGGACGCCCGCGCCGCGCGCGAGGACGTGGTGCTCGCCACCGGCCGTTCGGATTTCCCGAACCAGGTCAACAACGTGCTGTGTTTCCCGTACATCTTCCGCGGCGCGCTCGACGTGGGCGCGACCACGATCACGCGCAACATGGAAATTGCCGCGGTGCATGCGATCGCCGGCCTGGCGCAGGAAGAGCCGAACGATTCCGTGGCGAGCGCCTACGGCGCCTACGATCTGTCGTTCGGGCCGGAGTACCTGATTCCGAAGCCGTTCGATTCGCGCCTGATCGTGCGTATCGCGCCGGCCGTGGCGCGGGCCGCGATGGAAGACGGCGTCGCCACGCGCCCGATCGCCGACTTCGACGCCTACGCCGATCAGCTGCAGCAGTTCGTGTATCACTCGGGCGCGTTCATGAAGCCGATCTTCTCGGCGGCCAAGCAGCTCGTGCGCGACGGCGGCAAGGCGCGCATCGTGTTCGCCGAAGGCGAGGAAGAGCGCGTGCTGCGCGCCGTGCAGGTGATCGTCGACGAGAAGCTGGCGCGCCCGATCCTCGTGGGCCGCCCTGAAGTGCTGCTCGCCCGCATCGAGAAATTCGGTCTGCGCCTGCGTCTGGGCGAAGACGTCGAAGTCACGAATCCGTACTACGACGAGCGCTTCCATCAATACTGGACGAGCTACTGGGAGCTGCGCTGCCGCGACGGCATCACGAAGGAAATGGCCCGCGTGGAGATGCGCCGCCGCCTCACGCTCATCGGCGCGATGATGGTTCGCCTGGGCGACGCCGACGGGATGATCTGCGGCACCGTGGGTGCGTACCACGATCATTTGCGCTTCGTGGACGAAGTGATCGGCAAGCAGCCGGGCGCCAACACGTATGCCGCGATGAACATCCTGCTGCTCGACAAGCGCACCGTGGCGCTGGTGGACACGCACGTCAACGACGATCCGAGCGCCGAGCAGATCGCCGAGTTCACGCTGGCGGCCGCCAGGCAGATGTCGTGGCTCAACCTCAACCCGAAGGTCGCGCTGCTCTCGCGCTCGAACTTCGGCTCGGGCAGCGCGGCTTCGGGCACGAAGATGCGCCGCGTACTGGAGATGGTGACGGCGCAGGCGCCGGAGCTCGAGATCGACGGTGAAATGCACGGCGACTGCGCGCTCGACGAGGCGCTGCGCAGCCGCATCCTGCCGCAGTCGCGACTCAAGGGCGCCGCCAACCTGCTGGTGTGCCCGAACGTGGACTCGGGCAACATCGCCTACAACCTGCTCAAGACGGGCGCGGGCAGCAACGTGGCCGTGGGGCCGTTCCTGCTGGGAGTGGGCGCACCGGTCAACGTGCTGACGTCGAGCTCGACCGTGCGCCGCATCATCAACATGACCGCGCTTACCGTCATCCAGGCCAATCGTGACTGAAGTCCGGGCGCGGCTCGCGCTCGGCCAGCTCACCGGCGGCGCGGCGCGCCCGATGACGTTTCGCGATTTCTTGCAGCCCCGGCAGGCCTGACGCGCGCGTCGCCACGAGGCGCCGCCAGCCTTGCCGGGGCCGTGTCCGGGGCCGTGTCGTTTGCGTCGCCGCGTCCTGCCGCGCATGCGGCCTTGGCGGCTTGCCGAGCAGCGTCGTGCAAAGCCATGCCAGCACGCTGCACATCACGAAATAGATCAGCGCCACGAACGCGAACACTTCCGCCGAATAGACCATCAGGCGGCTGTTGACCTGTGTCGCGACAAAGGAAAGCTCCGCCACGCCGACGATGTAGGCGAGCGAGGTGTCCTTCACCAGCGACACCCATTGATTGATAAAGGACGGCGTCATGATACGCAGCGCCTGCGGCAGCACGACGTGGCGCAACGTTTGCACGCGCGTGAGCCCGAGCGACATGCCGGCCTGCCACTGGGCGACACCCACGCCGCGAATTCCGGCATGCACGGTGTGCGACAGATAGGCGCCACCGATCAGCGCCAGCGCGCAGGCGACGGTGGCGAGGCCCGGCACGTTCACGCCAAAGAGGATCGGCAGCAGAAAGTACGTCCAGAAAATCAGCATCAGGACCGGAATGGCGCGAAAGAAGCCGATGAGGAGCGTGAGCGCCCAGCGGGCCGGGCCCGCCAGCATGGCGAGCGCGATGCCGCCGGCCAGACCCAGCGCGCCGGAGGCGACGGCGCTCACGCTGGCGAGCACGAGCGTGAGTGCGGCGCCCGCGAGCGGGCCGTCGGGAAAGTCACCCCACAGCAGATAGGGCAGGTTGTCGAGTACGGCGCGGGCGTTCATGGGGGCGTCCTGAAGGGCGACGTCTGTCGTGCGGCGTCAGCGCGACGGTGCGACGGCGTGGCGGTGCGTGCTCGCCATGCTCACGGCCTCGATCATCGCGATGGTGCCGACGTAGAGCAGCGTGGCGATGCCGAAGGCCTGGAACGTCCTGAAGGTTTCTGTCTCGACCTGGCGCGACGCGTAGGACAGCTCCGCGAGTCCGATCGCCATCGTGAGCGACGAGTTCTTCACCGCGTTCATGTACTGCCCGAAGAGCGGCGGCAGCGCGATACGCACGGCCTGTGGCAGCACCACGTGGCGGAAGACGGCGAAGCGGCTCAGCCCCAACGCGGCGGCCGCATGCGTCTGAGCGGCGGGCACGCCGCGCAGTCCGGCGCGGATTTCCTCGCCGATGAAGGCGGTGGTGTAGACCGTCAGCCCGACGAAGCCCGAGAGCGTCTCCAGGGTCGGCCAGCGAATGTCGAACAGCGTCCAATGCCATGCATGCGGCTGCGAGAGCCACTGCACCGCGCCGGGCGGCAGCAGCGCGGCCACGCCGAAGTACCAGAAGAACAATTGCACCAGCAGCGGCGTGTTGCGCATGGCGGCGACGAACACGGCGGCGGGGCCCGAGAAGAAGGCGCTGCGCGAGTCGCGGGCGAGAGCGAGACCGAAGCCGAGCCAGGTCGCCGTGGCACTTGCGGCGGCGGCGAGCGCGAGCGTCACGCCGAAGCCGTGCAAGAGCCACGCGAGATATTTCGGGGCGAGCCAGTCGATCATGATCGGGCGTTCCAATGCCAGAGGCCGGGCCCGCGTGGCGCGCGTGCGCCATGCGCTCCCGGCCGGCCGACGGGTGAGCGTCAGACCTTGTCGCCGATCTTGAACAGGCGCGGCAGCGGCTGCGTGGTGTTCGGGCCGAACCAGCGGTCGTAGATGGTGGCGGCGGTGCCGTCTTTCTCGAGCGCACGCAGCGTGTCGTTGACGAAAGCGGTCAGTCGCGCCTCGCCCTTGGGCACCCCTACGCCCATGTAGTCGTTCGAGATCGTGAAGGCGGGAATTTCGTAGTTCTGCTTGTCGGGCACGTTCGCGAGCAGGCCGACGAGCTTGGGACCGTCTTGCGTGATGGCTTGGACCGTGCCCGTGCGCAGCGCGGCGAAGGCAAACGGCGTGTCGTCGAAGGCCACGATCGTCGCCTTCGGGAATTTCTCGCGCAGCGTGATTTCGTTGGTCGTGCCCTTGTCGGCGCCGATGCGCAGCGCGTTCAACTGGTCCGGCGATGAGAGCGTGCCCTTTTTCGCGAGGAACTGCTGGCCCGACGAGAAGTATGGAATGCTGAAGTCGATCTGTTTGGCGCGCTCTTCCGTGATCGTGAAGTTCGCCAGTACGAGGTCGACTTTCTTCGACGTGAGGAACGGGATGCGATTGGCAGGGTTCGTCGGCTGGAGCTCGAGCTTCACCCCGAGCTTGTCGGCGAGCGCCTTGGCGTAGTCGACATCGAGGCCGACGATCTTGTGCGACTTCGCGTCGACGTAGCCGAACGGCGGGTTGCTGTCGAACGTGGCGACGCGCAGCACGCCGGCTTTCTTGATGTCGTCGAGCTTGTCGGCGTGAGCGGCAAGCGGCGCGAGAGCCGCGATCGAGAACAGCGATGCCGCGAGGGCGGACACAGCGAGGCTGGCGCGTGGTTTGCGAGTGTGGTTTTGCATGGCCTGTTGGGCTCCGTTTTGCGTAGATCCGTCACTCGTCCCGCCATCGTTCGATGGCGCCGGCGAACAGCATGGACAGACGCCGGCGGGGGACGCGGCTGCGGGTAGCAGCGAGTGGGCCTCTACGATAACGGCGCATTGCGACGCGCCCAACCAATCGATTTTCCTTAGCAAAACGCCGGCGCTGATAAGCGCCGGCGTGCCTGCCGCCAAACCGGGTTGCCGCGATACGGCGCGATCAGTGGCGATGACCGTAGCCGTGGCCGCGACCGTGGTCGTGATCATCGTGGTGATCGGGGCCGCGCGGGTCCCAGCCGCCGCGACTGAGCTCCCAGCCGTGCGGGCCCTGGTGCCAGGCCGGCGCACGATAGGCGTAGCCGGGGCGGGCGCGTTCCCAGTGACCGCCGCGCCACATGTGGCGATGGCCGTCCCAATCCCAGAACCCCGGCGCCCACACGTAGCCGGCGCGCGGCGGCGGCACCGGTTCGTAGCGCGGCGGCGGCGGTGCGCCAATGCTGATCGACACGCCGACTTGGGCGTGGGCCGGTGCCGTGGCGATGCCGCCGAGCGTGGCGGCGACGAGCGCGATGGTCAGCGTCAGTTTTTTCATGTTCGCCCCCTTTGAAAGCGATGTCTTGGTACGCCTTCATGGTACGGGCTGAATGTCTCCAAGGCGAAACGAATAGTCGTAAGAAAATGTTGGAAATGTTTCGTTCCATTCCCCGAAAACCCGCGTGGGCGAACGATCGTGACGAACCCGTCACCCGTGCGCATGCTGATGCCGATACTCCTGCGTGCGTCCGCCGTATCCATAAGCTGCGCCGCGTGCGTCGATCACATGGATGTACGAGCACTCGTGGACATTGCCGAGCAGTTCCGAGAGCGTTTCGAACACCTGGGCGATGAACCGCGCCTTTTCGGCTTTCGTGTTGGTTTCGTCGGTCACGCTGATGTCGAGGTGAAACGCATTCTTGCCTTGCTCCGAGAGCGGCGCGCCACCGATGAACCAGCGCTCGTGCGCAATGTAGTCGACCGTGACGGCGATGACCTCGGGCGCCTTGTGCAGCGTGTCGACGGTGAACTGCGAGACGGCGCGTACCGCGTTGCGCGTGAGGGTGTCGTCGGGCGTGCCCGAGAGCTGGAGGACGATGTGCGGCATGGTGTGGCTCCTGAAGGTTGAAGATCCAACGTGTTGTCGAAGACGACGGCTTCAGTCTAGGGAGCCGATTGACATCGGAAAAGCGGGAATTTACGATCTCATCCATCGATTTTTCGAATAGGTGAGATCATGGTGCCCGGGTTCGATTTCGATCAGCTGCGAACCTTCGTGGCGGTGGCCGAGGCGGGCAGCCTGTCGGCCGCGGCGCCCCGCGTATTCCTCTCGCAATCTTCCGTGAGCGAGCAGATGCGCAAGCTCGAGGAGCGCATTGGCGTCACACTGTTCACGCGCGGCAAGCACGGCGTGGCCACCACGCCCGCCGGCGAACGCCTGCTCGGCCACGCGCGTCAATTGCTGGCGCAGTCCGAACACGCCTGGCACGACGTGCGCGGCCACTCGATCGCGGGCGAGCTGCGACTGGCGATCACCGATTACTTTCGTCCGGGCGAAGTGGCGCGCATGCTGCGCCACCTCGGCGTGGCATATCCGTCGCTGCGCATCCACGTGACGATTCTCAAGAGCGGCGTGATCGAGGCGGGCTACGACGACGGCGAGTTCGACATCGGCGTGTCGATGCGTGTGCTCGGCAAAGGGCTGGGGCGCGACACCGTGGCCGGTGCGCGGCCGCTCGTGCGCGAATCGCTGGACTGGGTGGCGTCGCCCGATTTCGTGCGCGACAGCGGCGAGCCGGTGCCGCTACTCGTGCTGCCGGACACGTGCGCACTGCACCGCTTCACCACGCAGTGGCTCGACGCGCATCGCGTGCCGTACACGATTGCCCATGTGGCCTCCGGCGTGGCGGGATTGCAATTGGCGTTGAGCGCGGGGCTTGGGGTGGCTTGTCTGAACGCGTCGGCGGCGGGGCCTTCGCTCGTGCGCGTGGAGCCGCTCGTGCCGGGGCGGCGCTTGCCCGTGCTGCCGGAGGCGGAGTTCCACCTGCTGCCCGCTCGCCGTGGCGAGCCCGAATGGGTCACGCAGGCGCGCGATGCACTGGCTGCTCAGCTTACAGCGCGTTGAGCGGAATCTTCAGGTAGCGGGTGCCGTTGGCTTCCGGTGCCGGCATGTCGCCGGCGCGGATGTTGACCTGCACGGCCGGCAGGATCAGCGTCGGCATGTCGAGCGTGCGGTCGCGCGCTTCGCGCATCGCGACGAACGTCGCTTCGTCGATGCCGTCGTGTACGTGGATGTTGGCGCGGCGCTGCTCGCCGACGGTCGTCTCCCACTTCGGCGCGCGCCCGGCCGGCGGATAGTCGTGACACATGAACAGACGCGTCGAGGGCGGCATCGAGAGCAGCCGGCGAATCGAGCGAAACAGCGTGTGAGCGTTGCCGCCGGGGAAATCGCAGCGGGCGGTGCCGACGTCCGGCATGAACAACGTGTCGCCGACGAAGACCGCGTCTCCCACGCGGTAGGCCATGTCGGCCGGCGTGTGTCCGGGCACGAACATCGCCTGTGCCTGCAGCGCGCCGATCGCGAACGTCTCGCCGTCCTCGAACAGATGGTCGAACTGCGAGCCGTCGGGCGGCACGTCGGCGCCGAGATGGAAGAGCTTCTTGAATACGTGCTGCACGTCGCGGATATGGGCCCCGATGGCGATGCGCCCGCCCACGCGCTCCTTGAGCCAGCGCGCCGCCGACAGATGGTCCGCGTGGGCGTGCGTCTCGAGAATCCAGTCGACGGTGAGCTTCTGCGCGGCCACGAAGTCGAGTACCCGCTGGGCCGAGCCCGTGTGCGTGCGGCCGGCCTTCGGATCGTAATCGAGGACCGGATCGATGATCGCCGCGTGAGCGCCCGGCGCATCGAACACGACATACGTCACCGTGGCGGTGGCGGTGTCGAAAAATGCCTCGATGTGGGCTGGCGTGGCTGACATGTCCGACTCCTGCAAAAGTTTATCGATTCATATATTATAAATCAGCAAAGTGTACGCATTGGGCGTAACGCCGCGCGACATCTTGCCGCGCCCCCACTTTTCCGATCAGGTTTCGATCCTGCCATGCCACGAGGCACTGCGCCATCCCCGGACGACCGGACGGCACCCGCTGCGGGCGCCGCCACCGGCACTTTCTCCCCTACCGTCACGGCACTCCATGAGGCCGCCGCCAACGATACGGCGGGTGTGCCGCTGGACGCCGCGCACCTGCGCTCGGCCGCGCGCGAGGCCGCCGCGCTGCTGCGCGCGCTCGCCAACGAAGACCGGCTGCTGATTCTGTGTCAGCTCACCCAGGGCGAACTGTCCGTGGGCGAGATCGAGGCGCAGCTCGACATTCGCCAGCCCACGCTCTCGCAACAACTCGCGGTGCTGCGCGCGCAGGCGCTCGTGACGACCCGCCGCGACGGCAAGCGCATCTTCTATTCGGTTGCCGACGGTGCCGTGCTCGCCGTGCTTGCCTGCCTCTACGAGCAGTTCTGTCCGAGGCCCTGACGGGCGATCTCGCCGACAGCCCGTTCCCTGACGTCGTTGCCCCATCATTGCCAGGTCACTGAAAATCGCCCCATGACAATCGACACCTTCCATTTCACACCCTGGACATCGCTTGCCGGCGGGGTCCTGATCGGCGTCGCCGCCGTCTGGCTGATGCTCGCGAACGGGCGCATCGCCGGCATCTCCGGCATCCTCGGCGGCCTGTTGCGACCGCGCTCGGGCGACGTCGGCTGGCGCGTGGCATTCGTCCTCGGGCTGATGGCGGCGCCCTGGGTGTATCAGGCCGTGGCGCTGGTGCCGGAGGCGCAGATCGAGGCGAGCACCGCCATGCTCGCGGCGGCCGGTCTTACCGTCGGCTTCGGCACGCGGCTCGGCTCGGGCTGCACCAGCGGCCACGGGGTGTGCGGCTTGTCGCGACTGTCGTGGCGATCGCTGGTGGCCACGCTGTGTTTCATGGCCACGGGCTTTCTGACCGTGTTCGTGGTGCGTCACGTCCTCGACTTCCGGGGCGTCGTATGAAGAAGCTGCTTTTCGCGTTCACCGGCGGTCTCGTGTTCGGCCTCGGACTGATGCTCGCGGGCATGGCCAATCCCGCGAAAGTTCTGGGCTTTCTCGATCTCGCCGGGCGTTGGGATCCGTCGCTCGCGTTCGTGATGGGCGGGGCGGTCGCCGTCGCCTTCGCAGGGTTTGGGCTCGCGCGCGGGCAGGTCATGGCATGGACCGGCGAGCCACGCATGTGGCCGGCGTTGCGCGGGCTCGACAAACGGCTCGTCATCGGCGCCCTGCTGTTTGGCGTGGGCTGGGGGCTCGCCGGCATTTGCCCCGGACCCGCGCTGGTGCTGCTCGGCGCGGGCTCGGCCAAGGCGCTGGTGTTCGTCGCTGCCATGGTCGTGGGCATGGCGGTTCATGCGCTCGCCACCCGGGGAGCGGCCAGACGCTGATGGGCTGGCGCCGACGTCAGGCATCAGCGCCCGACGTCAGCGCCGATGTCAACGCCCACCGCCGATCCCCGACCGTCAGTGCTGGCGCGCCAGTTCCGTGCCGGCGTCGGCCGGCAGCCGGCGGGTCACCGGAATCGACAGCCACGAGAAAAGGCCGATCACGAGAAACGCCGGCAGGAAGTCGCCTGCCGTCAACTGCTCGTGTCCGGCAAGGCGGCTGCTCGCCTGCAGCACCATCCCCGCAATCGTCACGCCCAGACCGAGCGAGAGCTGTTGCACCACGCTCGCGAGACTCGTTGCGCGGCTCGCGTCCGCGCTAGCAATGTCGGCGTAGACGATCGAATTCAGACACGTGAATTGCAGCGACGGGAAGAAGCCGCCGAACGCCACCACGGCGAGCATGAGCGCGACCGGCGTGTCGTGCGTGAACAGCCCATACGACGAGAGCGCGAGCCCGGCGAGCCCCGCGTTGACGATCAGCACGCGACGGAACCCGAAACGCGCGAGCACGCGCTGCGCGATCGCCTTCATGAAAATGGCGCCGAATGCCGATGCGCACGTGATCATGCCCGACTTGAACGGGTCCATGTGCAAGCCCTCCTGCAGCGCCAGCGGCAGCAGGAACGGCACCGCGCCCAGACCGATGCGAAAGAGCGAGCCGCCGATCACGCTCGCGTGAAACGTCGGAATGCGCAGCAGGCGCAAGTCAAGCAATGGAGCCTGCGCGCGGTTGGCGTGGCGCCAGTAGGCAAGCAGGAACAGCGCGCCGAGCACGCACATGGTCGCGACGACGCCGTCGTCGACCTGACGCTCGCCGATCATCGCCAGACCGAGCATGAGCAGCCCGCTGCCGAGTGCCGAGAGGACGAAGCCGACAGTGTCGAGGCGTCCCGCGTCGCCGCCGCGTTCGTTGTCGATGTACTTGCCGGCCAGATAAATGCCGAGCAGGCTCACGGGGATGTTGATGAAGAAAATCCAGCGCCAATGCAAATAGGCCGTGATCGCGCCGCCGAGCGGGGGGCCGATGACCGGGCCGAGCAGCGCCGGCATGGTCAGGTAGCCGATGGCCTTGACCAGTTCATGCTTGGGCACGGCGCGGAAGATCACGAGCCGGCCGACAGGCACCATCATCGCGCCGCCCACGCCCTGCAGAAAGCGGGCGAAGACGAACGTCGGCAGCGAGAAGGACAGGGCGCACAGGATCGAGCCGGCCATGAAAATGCCAATGGCGGTGCGAAACACGTTGCGCGCGCCGAAACGGTCGGAGACCCAACCGCAAATCGGAATGAAGATGCCCAGCCCGACCACGTAGGCGGTCAGCGCCATCTTGAGCGAAATCGGATCCTGGTGCAGGTCTCGTGCCATGGCAGGCAGCGAGGTGGTGATCACCGTCGCGTCGATGTTCTCCATGAACAGGGCGCAGGCGATGATGAGCGGAATAATGACGGCGCGCGACACGATTGGGGGGAACGGCAGGCGCAAAGATTCGAATTCTCCCACGAGTGCGCCGCACGCTTCAATCGCGAAGGCGAGGCGAGGCCGCCATCGGCGCACGCGGGGTTCCCGGCGCACGGGAAAGCAAGCGCTTGCGCGCCGGCCGAGCGGCCACCCCGCCGCCGGTTCGGGGCGCGTGTCCCGTGCTGTCCCGCAGTTATTGCGCGCCTACGCCGGACCCCGCCCATCCACGCCCATCCACGTCCCTCCACGTCCCTCCACGTCCCTCCACGCCTATCCGCCCGACGTCGATGCACGCCAATCGCTCGCCGCCAGCCGGTAGAGCACGTGACGGCGCATGCGATGTCCCGGGGGGACCAGGGGATGCAGAAAGTCCTCGTCCGGGCAGTGGTGCATGCCGAGCCGCGCCATGACCGCGCGTGAGCGCGCGTTGGCCGTGACGGTAAAGGACACCAGAGCGTCGAGGCCGAGCGTGTCGAACGCGAAGGCGACGGCCGCCTGCGCGGCTTCCGTGGCGTATCCGTTCGACCACCACGCGCGCGCCAGCCGCCAGCCGATCTCGACAGCCGGTGCGAACGGCGCATCGAAACTCACGTTCATGAGGCCGACGAAGCCGGCAAACGGCGTCACGCCCGGAATCTCGAGCGCCCACGGGCCGTAGCCGTGCGCCTCGATATGCTGCGCGAGCCGGTGCGCGACGGCGTCGCTTTGCGCCCGGTCGAGCGTCGTCGGAAAGTGACGCATGACTTCGCGATCGGCGTTGAGCGCCGCGAAAGGCGCTAGGTCCTCGGCTCGCCAGGGACGCAATACCGTGCGCGCCGTGGTGAGCGTCGCCGCGGGCAACGCGGGGGCGCAGGGGGGGAGGAAGGTCGTCATGCGTTCAAACCCGAATTTGATTCGGTGGTCAAATGAGTCATCACGATAAATCAGGATTTACTTAATTTACGTAAATCGCTCCGATTCACTTTTTGAAAGGCCACGCGGGGCGGGCGCTTGCGCCGGGTTGCCGGGCCAGCCGGTCGCACGGCGCATTGCCCTATCTTACGGAATCGCGCGCCAATCCGGGGTGAGATTGACGCGCGAATTTGACGTATACGTCAATCGATCGGAAATATCCGGCATTCGCTGCCATTCATCATCATTGGCCAGGCGCCAGGCAGGGATTACCCGCGCCTCGCCCATATTGCACGCAATGCCCGGAATATCGCGAGGGCGCGCAGGGTTCCGGCGCCGGCTCGCGTCTGACCAGACAGTTAATGGCGAGCCGTATGAAATCGGGCGAATCGAACGCATGAAACGGCTGTCGCGCTTATCCGTAAATTGCGTCACCTCGACGCCAATCGAGGGCGAATGTCTTGCGAAGCATCCGAATCAGTTCGCTGTTTCGGATCACAGAATAATCGGATAGCGCTTAAATATTTGTAATCGTATATTTTCGTGCGTCGAAGAATGCGTGTCGCGATGGCGCAAGGCGAGGCCGGCAAGCGCGCGAAATGCTTACCAAGTCTTGCGGAGCGTGATGAGCGACGACATGGCCGCGTGGAGTCCTGATCACTTTGGGCGCTGATTGGCGGATATCAGACGCCAATCAAGTGGTACACGCGTTGAGTTGCGAAGCGCCGGGCGAGGCGATATTCCCGGATTTTTGCCCTCATTCCGTGCATTTTGTGAAGTATCACCGGGACGATTCAATGCGATTTTGGCGTGCAATGCCTCATCCCCTGGAAATGCGGTTTTCAATTTATTAAAACTCGTGCTATTTTAAGTGGCGATCCATTTTAACAACGTAAGGACACGCCAGATGGCAAGCTATAAGGAACTCGTCGCGCAACGCGAAAAGATCGAAAAGCAGATCGAGGAAGCCCGGGCCCGCGAAGTCGCCCAGGTGATCGCCGAAGTGAAACAGAAGATCCAGGAATATGAGCTGACTGCGAAGGATCTGGGTCTTGCAACGACGGACGGCCGTCGCCGTGCCGCGCGCGCGCAGATCGCACCGAAGTACATGAATCCGGCAACCGGTGAAACGTGGTCGGGCCGCGGCCGCGCGCCGAAGTGGGTCGGCAAGAACAAAGAGAAATTCCTGATCAAGTAATTCGCCGGCGAAAGCCGGACGGGCATTGCCGGTCACATGTCAGGGAGATGGGGCGCAAACGATCGCCATGCCGCACCGACGCGCAAGGCACCGCCAGCCCATCCACCGTGTCCATTCAACGTGTGCTACGTGTCCCTGTAAGCAGTAGAGCAGCAGCCCAGTAGTCGCATTGCCCCCTAACCCCGGATCGCCTGGCTGTGGCTTGATGTGATGCAATGCCGTAAAAGTCGAAACCCGCCGCTCGTGGATCGAGGGCGGGTTTTTTCATGGGGCGTGCTTCAGGGCAATCGTGCGCTGGCGGCCGTCATGGCCGGCGTGTCGCTTTTCACGCCGCACCGGGATCGTCCGGCGGGAACATGAGCGTCACCTGCAGGCCGCCGGTGGGCCGGTTGGCAAACGACACGCGCCCGCCCAGTTGCTGCGTCAGCTTGTCGACAATGGCCAGTCCGAGTCCGCAGTGCGCGTTGCCGCCGCGCGCGGGATCGAGCCGGACGAAGGGACGCACCACGCGATTGATGTCCTCGTTCGGAATGCCGGGCCCGCTGTCTTCGATGACCAGTCGCCAGCCGCTCGCGTCGTGCGAGGTCCGGATCGCAAGCGGCGCGCGCCCATACGTCACGGCGTTGTCGAGCAGGTTGTTCACGATGCGCTCGAGATAGGTCTGACGCAGTTTGAAGCCCGGCCCGGCCTGCAGATCGAGTTCGATGGCGTAGCCCTGGTCGAGAAAAGGCTGGACAAGCGCCGGGATCCGCGCTTCGACCGGCGAGGCCGCGCTGTCCATTTCGATGCCGCGCGCAAACAGCAGGAACTGGTCGACGATGCGGGTCATCGATTCGGCATCGCGTGCGATGCCTTCGCTCATCTGCGCGTCCTCGAGCATTTCGGCGCGCAGCCGCAGCCGCGCGAGCGGCGTCTTCAGATCGTGCGCGATGCCGGCGAGCATGGTGTTGCGCTCGCGATCGGTCTGCACGATATCGTGGCTCATGCGATTGAAGCGCTCGGTAAGCTGACGCAACTCGAACGGGCCGCGCTCCTTGACCTGCGTGCGCACGCGGTGGGTGGCCAATTGCTCGGCGGCCGCCGCCATGTCGCGGACCGGACGTTGCAGCTGCCACGCGGCGAACAGCGCAAAGATGACCGTAATGCCGAGCACCGCGGCCAGGCCGGGCAGCACTGCGGCCGTGCCGGGCGGATTGCGCACGGAGAGGATCGGCGTGGCGATCCAGTAGTCGCGTCCCGGCAGGCGCGCCCAGATGCGCGGCGGCGGCGTGCGCTCCACGCGCAGTTGCGTGCCCGGCGGCAGACGGCGCGCGAGCTCGGTCGTGAGGCGCGCACTGCGCGAGGCCGGCTCGAACACGTCGCCGTGCGCGAACGTGACCGGCACGACCTGCACGAGATCGGGCAGCGTGAGCGTGGAGTTGCCGTCGTGCACGTCGGCGGCGGCCTTGATGATGAACGCCATCTGCTCGGCGGCGTTCTGCACGCGCGTGTCGTCGTGATCGCTGCGCAGGATCGTGAGGTAGGAAAAATGACTGATGACCAGCGCGGCGATGATCAGCACCGCGAGCCGGCCGAACAGCGTATCGAACCGGCCTTTCATGCGGCGCTCCGCAGGCGGTCCGGGAAAAGCATTGGCAGCATGCCGGAGTCCTTGTCAGGCCGGGAGACGGCGTCGCGCGACGCCCCCGGCGTTTCGACGGCGAATCGGTCGTCCGCCTTTGCCGGATCGTCCGTACCGGCGGAGTCGGGTAGGCGCGAGACGGGGAGCGGATGACCGCGCCGCGTCATCAGGCGCTCGCCATGTCGGCGCGCTGGCCGTCGGGAACGAAGATGTAGCCGCGACCGCGCACGGTCTGGATGAAGCGCGGGCTTTGTGCGTCTTCGTCGAGCAGGCGGCGCAGGCGCCAGATCTGCACGTCGATGCCGCGATCGTTGACGTCGCTGTCCGCGCCGTAGAGCAATTCGATGATGCGCTCGCGCGAGAGCACCTGCATGGCGTGATTGACCAGCAGGCGCAGCAGCCCGTATTCGCCGTCCGAGAGCGTGAGCAGCTGCGCGTCGCGCGTGAGCGTGCGGCTGCGGAAGTCCAGCACGAACGGCCCGAACGTGTAGTTCTCGCGCTGCTCGGGTATGGCGGCGTCCGGCGTCTTGCGACGGCGCAGCACGGCGTTGATGCGAGCGAGCAGCTCGCGCGGGCTGAACGGCTTGCCCAGGTAATCGTCGGCGCCGATCTCGAGGCCGACGATACGGTCGATTTCGTCGCTGCGCGCGGTGAGCAGAATCACCGGCACGTCGTCGTTGCGCGCGCGCAGGTCGCGCAGCGCGGTGAGCCCGTCGACCTTGGGCATCATCAGGTCGAGCACGATCAGGGCCGGGCGCTCGCGTTCGAGGCGTGCGGCCAGCCCGTCGCCGTCGTGCATCACGGCGACCGAGAAGCCGTGGCGGCTCAGGTACTCGCGCAGCAGGTCGCGCAGGTCGGGATCGTCGTCGACAACAAGAATCTTCATATTGGATCGGACAGGTGGTGTCGTCATGATAGTGGCCTCCCCGCGCAGCTAGACACGCGTTTTGTTTCCAGACATTACAGTGTTGCCGACCTGTAACGATGCGTAATAATAGTGCGAGCTTCGATGCCGCCAAAATTTCATGCGCTTCACGTAAGCTTCGCTCTGCTCGGCAGGCGGCCCGTCCGGCCTCCTTGCCCCCGTGTCTCCTTGCCCTCGTGCCTCCTTGCCTCCCGGTCCCGCCGGCAGCCCTGGCAGTTCTCGACGATCCGTCTGGCTGCCGTCGCGCACGCCCGGACGCGCGTCTCATGCCATGAGAGTGGGGCGACGGCATGATTCCGGGCGCCTTGGCAGCACGCACTGGCGAAGCGAACCAATGCGCGCGCCGCCGGTCTGTCACCAGCAACGGCATTCTGCCGCGCGCCGGTGAAGCTGCGGTAAGTGACCCGGTGCGCCGGGCCTGCACGTCGGTCTGCTATGCTGATCGCCCAAGGTCGGCGCGAGACACCCCCGGGGCGTCCGGGCAGTTCGCCGCGCCGCAGCAATCCGACAAGAATGAATGTCGTCCGTATCGTCGTTGCCGTCGTCGTCGCTGTCGTCGCCGTCTAGGCTGCCAAAGCCGGTCTGAGCGCCTGACGCCTTGACGCGCTTGCCGCTCTCGCCGGTGCCGGACGAATCCGCCAACCACTGCGCTGTTACGAGGAAGTCATGACCGAGCACGGTCCCCACGGTTCCGAACAACCGAACGGTTCTGATCGTTCGTCTGTGCCGCCGGCGCCGCCCAACGGGCCGGCGCCGCGCGACACGGGAACACGCACGCGCCGCTGGCTCGTGCCCGGCGTGATCGGGCTCATCGTGGTGCTCATCGCGGGGGGCGTCTATTACCGCCTGCACACGCAAGGCGCGCAGGGGCCAGCGCAAAGCGGCGGGCGCCGCGGCGGGCCGCCGGGCGGCATGGCCGGCGGCGCGGCGACCCCGGTGAGCGCCGTCGAAGCGAAGACGGGCGATCTGCCCGTCTTCCTCAACGGCCTGGGCACGGTAACGCCCAAGCGCAGCGTCACCGTGCACTCGCGCGTGGACGGGCAGTTGATGAAGGTGCATTTCAAGGAGGGCGACATGGTCAAGGAAGGCCAGTTGCTCGCCGAGATCGACCCCCGGCCGTTCCAGGTGCAGGTCACGCAAATGGAAGGCCAGCTCGCGCGCGATCAGGCGCTGCTCAGAAACGCGCAGCTCGACCTCGCCCGCTACGAAACGCTGCTCAAGCAGGACTCGATTGCCACGCAGACGGTCGACACCCAGCGCGCCCTCGTCAAGCAGTACGAAGGAACGGTCAAGTCCGACCAGGGCCAGCTCGACAACACCCGCCTGCAATTGACCTACGCGAACGTGACCGCGCCGGTCTCGGGACTCGTGGGGCTGCGGCAGGTCGACCCGGGCAACATCGTTCACGCCTCGGATACCAACGGCATCGTGATCATCAACGAAGTCACGCCGATCACGGTCGTCTACACGATTGCCGAGGACAATCTCGCGCGCGTGCTCAAACGCTCCCGCGGCGGCGAGACGCTGCCCGTGGAGGCGTTCGACCGGGCGGGCAAGATCAAGCTCGCCACGGGCAAGCTGGCATCGATCGACAACCAGATCGACGTGAGCACCGGCACGGTCAAGCTCAAGGCCGAGTTCCCCAATGGCGACGGCCTGCTGTTCCCGAACCAGTTCGTCAACGTGAAGATGCTCGTCGACACGCTCAGGGGCGCCACGCTCATCCCGAGCGCCGCCGTGCAGCGCGGCACCCAAGGCAGCTTCGTGTACACGGTGCAGCCGGACCAGACCGTCAAGCTCAAGACCGTGAAGCTTGGCCCGACCGACGGCACGAACGTGGCCGTGGAGTCGGGCATTGCGCCGGGCGAGAAACTCGTCATCGACGGCATGGACAAGCTTCGCGACGGCGCCAGGGTCGAAGTGATCACGGCCGAGAGCCGCGCCGCGGCCGTCGCGCCGCGCGCCGCCGGCGAGAAGCGCAACGGCAACGGCGGGCAGCGCCGTCAGGCGCAATAAGGTGGCGTCGCGCGAAGCCACGCGACGCGGCCCCGCCCGCCGCGCCGCAGACGCCCCGGCACAAGCCGCTCACGCCTTCCCACGCAGCCAATGAATCCGTCACGCCCGTTTATTCTCCGACCGGTCGCCACATCGTTGCTGATGCTGGCGATCCTGCTCGCCGGTTTCGTCGCGTACCGGCTGCTGCCGCTCTCGGCGCTGCCGGAGGTCGACTATCCGACCATCCAGGTGGTCACGCTCTACCCGGGCGCGAGTCCGGACGTGATGACCTCGTCGGTCACCGCGCCGCTCGAGCGGCAGTTCGGCCAGATGCCGGGGCTCAATCAGATGTCGTCGACCAGTTCGGGCGGCGCCTCGGTGATCACGCTGCAGTTCTCGCTCGATCTCGGGCTCGACGTGGCCGAACAGGAGGTACAGGCCGCCATCAACAGCGCGAGCAATCTGCTGCCGAGCGACCTGCCCATGCCGCCGATCTACAGCAAGGTCAACCCGGCCGACACGCCGATCCTGACGCTGGCGGTCATGTCGAAGACCATGCCGCTGCCCAAGCTGGAGGACCTCGTCGACACGCGCGTCGCGCAGAAAATCTCACAGTTGCCCGGCATCGGCCTGGTGAGCATCTCGGGCGGCCAGCGCCCCGCCGTGCGCATTCAGGTCAACCCGCGCGCGATAACGTCCTACGGGCTCAATATCGAAGACGTGCGCACGTCCATCGCGGCGGCCAACGTCAACCAGGCAAAGGGCAGCTTCGACGGTCCGCTGCGCGCGTCCACCATCGACGCCAACGATCAACTCGCCTCGGCCGACGAGTACCGCAATCTGGTCATCGCCTACAAGAACGGCGGCCCGATCCGTCTGTCGGACATCGCGGACGTGATCGACGGCGCGGAGAACACCAAGCTCGCGGCTTGGGCCGACACCACGCCGGCCATCGTCGTGAACGTGCAGCGCCAGCCGGGCGCGAACGTCATCGAGACGGTCAACAAGGTCAAGGCGCTGCTGCCGCAGTTGCAGGCGTCGCTGCCGGGCAGCATCGACGTGAAGCTGCTCACCGATCGCACGACGACGATTCGCGCGTCCGTCTCCGACGTGCAGTTCGAGCTCATTCTCGCCGTCGCGCTGGTGGTGATGGTGATCTTCCTGTTCCTGCGCAACGTCTCGGCCACCCTCATCCCGAGCGTGGCCGTGCCGCTCTCGCTGATAGGCACGTTCGGCGTGATGTACCTCGCGGGCTTCTCGATCAACAACCTCACGCTCATGGCGCTGACCATCGCGACGGGCTTCGTGGTGGACGACGCCATCGTGATGATCGAGAACATCGCGCGCTACATGGAGCAGGGCGAGAAGCCGCTGCAGGCGGCGCTCAAGGGCGCGGAGCAGATCGGCTTCACGATCATTTCGCTCACGTTCTCGCTGATCGCCGTGCTCATCCCGCTGCTGTTCATGGGCGACGTGGTCGGGCGGCTGTTTCGCGAGTTCGCGATCACGCTGGCGGTGTCGATCCTGATCTCGGCGGTCGTCTCGCTCACGCTCACGCCGATGATGTGCGCGAAGCTGCTGCGCCATGTGCCGGAAGACAAGCAGGGCAAGTTCTACCGCAAGACCGGCGAGATGTTCGATCGCATCATCGCCAGGTACGGCGAGTGGCTCACGTGGGTGCTCGATCGCCAGCCGGCCACGCTGCTCGTGGCGCTCGGCACGCTCGTGCTCACCGTGCTGCTGTACCTCTGGGTGCCCAAGGGCTTCTTCCCGGTGCAGGACACCGGCGTGATCCAGGGCATCTCCGAGGCGCCGCAGTCGATTTCGTTCGCGGCGATGGGCGAGCGGCAGCAGGCGCTGGTGGCCGAAGTGCTGAAGGACCCGGCGGTCGAGTCGGTGTCGTCGTTCATCGGGGTGGACGGCGTGAATGCCACGCTCAACAGCGGCCGTCTGCTCATCAACCTGAAGGACAAGGGCGAGCGCGGCGTGGACGCCTCCGAAGTCATCCGGCGCCTGCAGCCGGCCGTCGCGAAGGTTCCCGGCATTGCGCTGTACATGCAGCCGGTGCAGGACCTGACGATCGAAGACCGGATCAGCCGCACGCAATATCAGTTCACGCTGCAGGACCCGAGCCTCGACACGCTGAGCGCCTGGGTGCCCAGGCTCGTCGAGAAGCTGCAGCACGTGCCGCAGCTCGCCGACGTGACGAGCGATCTGCAGGTCAACGGCTTGCAGGCCTACGTGGAGATCGATCGCGATACGGCGAGCCGTCTGGGCGTGACGCCCGCGTCGGTCGACCAGACGCTCTACAGCGCCTTCGGCCAGCGGCTGATTTCGACGATCTACACGCAGGCGTCGCAGTACCGCGTGGTGCTCGAGGTGGCCGAAGACTTCCAGCGCGGCCCCGACGCGCTCAAGGGCATTTACGTGGCGTCGAGCTCGGGCGTGCAGGTGCCGCTCACGTCGTTCGCGAAGGTCATCGAGAAACCCACGCCGCTCGCGATCAACCATCAGGGCCAGTTCCCGGCCGCGACGATTTCGTTCAACCTGGCCAAGGGCGCGTCGCTGGGCGACGCCGTCAAGGCGATCACCGAGGCCGAGCAGTCGATCGGTCTGCCGGTGAGCACGCAGACGACCTTCCAGGGCGCCGCGCAGGCGTTCCAGGCGTCGCTCTCGAACACGCTGTGGCTGATCCTGGCCGCCGTGGTGACGATGTACATCGTGCTGGGCGTGCTCTACGAGAGCTACATCCATCCGGTCACGATCCTGTCGACGCTGCCCTCGGCCGGCGTGGGGGCGCTGCTCGCGCTCATGGTGACGGGCAACGACATCAGCATCATCGCGATCATCGGCATCATCCTGCTCATCGGTATCGTCAAGAAGAACGCGATCATGATGATCGACTTCGCGCTCGAAGCCGAGCGCGAGCACGGCATGGCGCCGCGCGAGGCGATCTATCAGGCGTGTCTGCTGCGTTTTAGGCCGATTCTGATGACGACGATGGCGGCCGTGCTGGGCGCGCTGCCGCTGATGCTCGGCTCGGGCGTCGGCTCCGAGCTGCGTCAGCCGCTCGGCATCACGATGGTGGGCGGGCTGATGGTGAGCCAGGTGCTCACGCTGTTCACCACGCCGGTGATCTACCTGTGGTTCGACCGCTGGGCGATGCGTGCACGGGCATGGCGCGAGCGGCGCTTCGGGCCGTCGGACGGGCAAGGCGGGGGCGAGCACGGCGGCGGTGGCGGCGATGGCGGCGATGGCGGCGATGGCGGCGATGGCGGCGATGGCGGCCAGGCCGGCGCCGGTCCGGCAATCACGGACGGTCCCGCGCGATGAACCTGTCGGCCGTCTTCATCAGGCGCTCGGTCGCGACGGTCCTGCTCACCATCGGGGTGACGCTCGCGGGCATCGTCGCGTTCGGCCTGCTGCCGGTCTCGCCGCTGCCGCAAGTCGACTTTCCGACGATTTCCGTGTCGGCGTCGCTGCCCGGCGCGAGTCCCGAGACGATGGCCGCGAGCGTGGCCACGCCGCTGGAGCGCGCGCTGGGTCGTATCGCCGGCGTGACCGAGATGACGTCGAACAGCACGCTGGGCTCCACGCGCATCACACTGCAATTCGACCTCTCGCGCGACATCAACGGTGCGGCCCGCGACGTGCAGGCCGCGATCAACGCCGCGCGCAGCCTGCTGCCCACGGGCCTGCCGAGCAACCCGACCTATCGCAAGGTGAACCCGGCAAGTGCGCCGGTGATGATCATCGCGCTTACCTCCGAGAGCATGACGCGCGGGCAGATGTACGACGCGGCGTCGACCATTCTCGCGCAGAAGATCTCGCAGCTCGAGGGCGTGGGCGACGTGACGGTGGGCGGCAGCTCGCTGCCGGCGGTGCGCGTCGAACTCAATCCCACGGCGCTCAACAAGTACCAGATTCCGCTGGAGACGGTGCGCACCGCCATCCAGTCGGTCAACGCGAACCGCCCGAAGGGGGCGCTCGAGGACGGTGAGCGGCGCTGGCAGATTCTCGCCAACGATCAGGCGAAGACAGCCAGGGAGTATCTGCCGGTCATCGTCAGCTATCAGGACGGGCGCCCCGTGCGCCTGTCCGACATCGCCGACGTGGTCGATTCGGTACAGGACGTGCGCAACGCGGGCTCGGCCAACGGCAAGCCTTCGGTGCTGCTGATCATCACGACGCAGCCAGGCGCGAACATCATCCAGACCGTCGACGGCATCAACCGCATTTTGCCGAACCTGCGCGCGTCGATTCCCGCCGCGATCAACCTGGACGTGGTGATGGACCGCACGCCCACGATTCGTGCGTCGCTCAGGGAAGTCGAGCGCACGCTGCTGATCTCGATCGGGCTGGTGATCATGGTGGTGTTCGTCTTCCTGCGCAACTGGCGCGCGACGCTGATCCCGAGCGTGGCCGTGCCGGTCTCGCTGATCGGCACCTTCGGGGTCATGTATCTGTGCGGCTTCAGCCTCGACAACCTGTCGCTCATGGCGCTCACCATCGCGACGGGCTTCGTGGTCGACGACGCCATCGTGGTGCTCGAGAACATCTCGCGGCATATCGAGCAGGGGCTGAGTCCGTTTGCCGCGGCGCTCAAGGGCACGCGCGAAGTGGGTTTCACGGTGCTGTCGATGAGTATTTCGCTGGTGGCGGTGTTCATTCCGCTGCTGCTCATGGGCGGCATCGTCGGACGGCTGTTCCGGGAGTTCGCCGTGACGCTCTCGGCGGCCATCATGGTCTCGCTGGTCGTCTCGCTCACGACCACCCCGATGATGTGCGCCCGCCTGCTCAAGGGCAGACCCGCGCCGGGCGTGCCTGTCGGGACGGCGCCGCTCGCGCCCGAGCCGCCGCCGCGCCGCACCGTGTGGACGCGCATGGGCGAGTGGACCGAACGTCTGTTCGCGGCCATGCTGCGCGAGTACGAACGCTCGCTCGCCTGGGCGCTGCGGCATGGGCCGCTGATGCTCATCATCCTGTTCGCGACCATTTGCCTGAACGTCTGGCTGTACGCCGTCGTGCCGAAAGGGTTCTTCCCGCAGCAGGACACGGGCCGCATGATCGGCTTCATTCAGGCCGACCAGGCGATTTCTTTCCAGGCGATGGAAAAGAAGCTCGCCGACTTCATCCGGATCGTGCAGGCCGACCCGGATGTCGCGTCCGTCACCGGCTTTACGGGCGGCTCGAACCGCAACGGCGGCTCGATGTTCGTCACGCTCAAGCCGCTGGGGCAGCGCAAGGCGAGCGCCGATCAGGTGATCGCGCGGTTGCGCGGCAAGCTGGCCAGGGAGCCGGGCGCGGTGCTGTACCTGCAATCGGTGCAGGACATTCGCGTGGGCGGGCGCTCGAGCAACGCGCAGTACCAATACACGCTGCAGGCCGACGACCTGCAGCAACTGCGCGAGTGGGAGCCGAAGGTGCGCAACGCGATCTCGCGTCTGCCCAATCTCGTCGACGTCAATACCGATCAGCAGGACAAGGGGCTGCAGACGACGCTGGAGATCGACCGCGATCAGGCCTCGCGCCTCGGGCTGACGATGAGCCAGATCGACAACGTGCTCAACGACGCGTTCGGGCAGCGGCAGGTCTCGACCATCTACAATCCGCTCAACCAGTACAAGGTGGTGATGGAGGTCGCGCCGCAGTGGTGGCAGAGTCCGGAGTCGCTCAAGGACATCTACGTGGTGACGTCCGCCGGCGCGCAGGTGCCGCTCTCGGCGTTCGCGCGCTACCGGCCGACGAACACCGCGCTGGGCGTCTCGCACCAGGGACAGTTCGCCGCGAGCACGATTTCGTTCAACCTGCCGCCGGGCGTGTCACTCTCGCAGGCGCAGGCGTCGATCAGCGACGCCGTGAGCCGCCTGGGCATGCCGACGTCGGTGCACGGCAGCTTCCAGGGCACGGCGCAGGCGTTCCAGTCGGCGCTCTCCTCGCAGCCGATCCTGATCCTGACGGCGCTGCTCACGGTGTACATCGTGCTGGGCGTGCTCTACGAGAGCTACATCCACCCGCTGACCATTCTGTCGACGCTGCCCTCGGCGGGCGTGGGCGCGCTGCTCGCGCTGCTGCTCTTCAATACGGAGTTCAGCATCATCGCGCTCATTGGCGTGATTCTGCTCATCGGCATCGTCAAGAAGAACGCGATCATGATGATCGACTTCGCCCTGGAGGCCGAGCGGCGTCAGAACATGGCGCCGCGCGAGGCGATCTATCACGCGTGCGTGCTGCGCTTTCGACCGATCATGATGACGACGATGGCGGCCATGCTCGGCGCGATTCCGCTCGCGCTCGGCACCGGCGACGGCGCGGAGCTGCGTCAGCCGCTCGGCATCTCGATCGTGGGCGGTCTGTTCGTCAGCCAGGTGCTCACGCTTTACACGACGCCCGTGGTGTATCTGTATCTCGATCGCTTGCGCCTGCGCTGGGCGCATTGGCGTGCGCGCGGCCAGACGGGCCATGGCGACGTCGGGGAGATCGGCCATGGCTGATGCCGCTCGTCGTTGGCGCGATGCTCGCGTCGTCGAATTCGTCCGCGGGGTCGTTGCCGCCCGCGTCGGCGCATTCCCTGCAACTCCTGTCCCGGCCAGTGGGCCGATGTGTGCCATGTTCCCTACCCTGAATCGCCAAGTCCTGCCCGATCGTGCTTGCGCCACCGTCCCTTCGGGGCGTCGGCAGAGGGCGGGAGCGTCGCCGCGAGAAGTACCGCGAGAGGCACCGCGAGAGGCACCGCGAGAGGCGCCGCGTGTGCGCCGCGCGGCGGTGTTTCTCGCGGCGAGCGCCGCGTTGTGGCTGGCGGGCTGCGCCGTGGGGCCGGACTACGTGCGCCCGGACATCGACACGCCGGCCGCGTTCAAGGAGACGGGCGACTGGAAGATCGCCGAGCCGGCCGACGCGGTGGCCAAGGGCGAGTGGTGGTCGATCTATCAGGACCCGGTGCTCGCCGATCTGATGCGGCAGGTCGACGTCAATAACCAGAACATCAAGGTGGCCGAGGCCAACTATCGGCAGGCGCTGGCGGTGGCGGCACAGGCGCGCTCGGCGTTCTTTCCGACCATCGGCGCCGATTCGAGCCTCACGCGCAGCAGCTCGCGCGTGAGCAACACGGCCGTGAGCGGGGCCGGGGCAGGGGGCATTTCGAACAGCTACAGCCTGTCGGCCACGGCGAGCTGGGAACCGGACATCTGGGGCAGCGTGCGCCGCTCGGTCGAAGCCGGCAACGCCAGTGCCGAGGCGAGTGCGGCGGATCTGGCCAACGCGCGGCTCTCGGCGCAGGCGCTGCTCGCGCAGAACTACTTCGATCTGCGGGTCACGGACGCGCAGAAAGCGTTGCTCGATCGCACGGTGACCGCCTACGAACAGACGCTCAAGCTCACGCAGAATCAGTACGCGGTAGGCGTCGCGCAGCGCTCGGACGTGATCCAGGCGCAGACGCAGTTGCAGTCGGCACAGGCGGCTGCCATCGATATCGAGGTGACGCGCGCGCAACTGGAGCATGCGATCGCGCTGCTCGTGGGCAAGGCGCCCGCGGCGTTTTCGCTTGCGCCGGCGCCGCTGCGTGCGGCGCTGCCGCCGGTGCCGGTGAGCCTGCCGTCGCAACTGTTGGAGCGTCGCCCGGACATCGCATCGGCCGAACGCGCGGTGGCCGCGGCGAACGCCAGGATCGGCGTGGCCAAGGCGGCGTTCTTCCCGTCACTGTCGCTCTCGGCCTCGGGCGGTTTCCAGAGCAGCAGCTTCGCGAACTGGCTGACGCTGCCGAGCCGGTTCTGGTCGGTCGGGCCGGCCCTGGCGGCGACGCTCTTCGACGGCGGTCTGCGCCGCGCGCAGACCGACGCGGCCATCGCGGCCTACGACGCGCAGGTGGCGACCTACCGCCAGACGGTGCTCACGGCCTTCCAGTCGGTCGAGGACAACCTCGCGGCGTTGAACTACCTGGGACGCGAAGCGGCTGTACAGAATCAGGCCGTGCAATCCGCACGAGATGCGTTGCAACTCATCCTCAACCAGTACAAGGCCGGGACCGTCAGTTTCCAGAATGTGCTGACGGCACAGACGACGGCGTACACCGCCGAGCGTACCTCGCTCACGATTCTCGGTCGTCAGTTCACCGCGAATGTGCTGCTCGTGACCGCACTTGGCGGCGGCTGGCATGGCTTGACGGGTGCCGCGGCGAATGCAACGAGTGCGGCGAATGCCGCCAGCGTGGCGGCTGCGGGCAATCCCGGCGCGGCAGGGCGTGGCGCGGGCGGCACGGGCCCCGTCCCCGCCGGCGCAACGGGCCCGACGGAAGCAACGGGAGCAACGGGAGCAACCGGTGCGGCAGGCACGGCCGGCGTGGCCCGCGCACAGGAATAACGCACTGTGCGGTCGGGCCGCGCCCCAACGTTTAAGGTATTTCCGAACTTCCCAATCGGACAGCCGGAAGTCGGTCTGAAGAATCGTCTGAACCCCGGTGACGCGAGTAGCACAGACGGCGGGATCGTGCCATTGTGCAATTTCACGTCGATGCGCGACCAGACAAGCTTTCAGGTCGCAGTCGCCGCTCTATCGGGCGGCATGCGGGGCGCGAGCCGGCCGACCACACCGCGTGGCAACGACATTCTCGCGTCCCGGCAATGTGACGATTCCCAGCCAGTTTGCCCGTTTCCTTTTTGCCAGAATGGATCCGCTTTGCTGCAACGACCGGGCGAAGCGCGGCGCGACGAGCGCCGTCCACGGGATGCCAGATGACGAAGGGGAGGGGCAACGATGACGATCAACGTCGTGGTCGCGGACGACCATCCGATAGTGCGTTATGGAATACGGCGACTGCTCGAGGAGCGGGAGATGATTCAACTGGTAGGCGAGGCGGCCAATTCGTCCGAACTCGTGAGTCTGCTCGCGAAGGCGCCATGCGACATTCTCGTGACCGACTTCTCGATGCCGGGCGGCCAATTCAAGGATGGCCTGTTCCTCATCGGATACGTTCGCAGGTACTTCCCGAACATCAAGATCATCGTCGTGACGATGCTGGAGAACCTCGCGATTCTGCGCGGCATGCTCAAGCTCGGCGTACACTCGATTCTCTCGAAACTCGACGAGCAGAGCTCGATCGCGGACATCGTGTGCGTGGTGGCCGACGGCAGTCGTTACATTCCGGCCGGGCTTGCCACGCGCCTGCACGATTCCATTGCCGACGATGCCGAGATCGACGCGTCCAAGCTCTCGAATCGCGAAGTGGAGGTGGTGCGGCTGTTCGTGTCGGGCCTGACCATCAGCGAGATTGCGGTCAAGCTCAGCCGCAGCGTGAAGACCGTCAGCTCGCAAAAGACGAACGCGATGCGCAAGCTCGGGCTGGATCGCGACGTCGACCTCTATCACTACGCCACGCGCACGGGCATCGCATGAAGGACGGCCGCCGGCGCGCCCCGCGCCGCCCGCGCCACCGTCAATCCGAGGCGGGCGTCACGCCGGCAGGCGGATGGCCCGCATGTCGCGCAGGATCAGTTCCCCCGCCCGCAGCATCTGCTTGAGTTGATGCGCCACCTGTTTCATTTCCTGCACATGGGTCTCGGAGGCGTCGGGTTGCTGCTCCTGCGCCACGACGAGTGCGTCGAGCCGTCGCGTGTAGTCGCGCATCGCTTCGCTGGCCGCCTGCGCATCGGTCGGCACCGATGCCGCCGGCGCCGCCACCGCCTGCGAGAGCAGGTCGCTGATCGCCGAGACCACCTGCCCCAACTCCCCGCTCTTGTCCGCCGCGATCTGACGTGGCAAAACGTCTGCCAGGCCCGTGATGTATGACGCCATCACATGGTTCTGCACGAGCAGATCGTTGAGCTCGCCCACACAGACCTGCTTGGACTTCGGTTCGAGCATCATCCGCTTGAACGCCGCCCCGAAATTACCGAAGGCGATGTGCATGTCCTTGCGCGCCATGCGATAGGCGAAGTCGTCGCGCTTGCCGTCGCGGCCGGCGCAAGACTCGAGGTAGGCGCGCGTCGACTGCACCGCGTTGCGGATGAGCGGTCCCATGAGCCGGTATTCCCAGTAGGGGAACAGGTACGAGCACACCAGCGCCACGGCCGAGCCGATCAGCGTGTCGATGGCCCGCTCCCCGACCACCGACAGCGATCCGGGCAACAGGAAGTGGAACAGCAGCAGCACGTATGACGACATGAACACGACCGACAGCCCGTAGTTGAACAGCGACAGGCTGTTGCCCATGACCATGCAGAAGAACATCAGCGCGAGCAGCACCCACGGTTTGTGCACGAACGCCAGGATCACCAGCACGCTCACGCAGCCCACGAGCGTGCCGGTCAGCCGCTGTGCGTTCTTCTGCTTCGTGAGGCTGAAGCCGGGCTTGAGAATCACGATGATCGTGAGCAGCACCCAGTAACTGTGGGCCTGCCCGGCCAGTAACGACCAGTTCTCGCAGATGATCAGTCCCGCTGTGATGGCGATCGTCACGCGCAGGGCATGGCGAAAGCTCGGCGAGGAGAAAGTCAGATTTTTCCAGAGCAGTTTCGGCGAATAGCTCTGCCGCGACGTGAAGCGCACGAGCGCCTGGTCGATCTGCATTTCGGTGGCCGCTCCGGCCGTGGCGAGATTGGTGTTGCGATGCATGCGCTCGACCACGCGCGTGCTGCTCCAGACGCGGCGGAATGTGCTGGTGACCGCCTGATAGGCTTCGGGCTCGCGCTGCGGCAGCCCTTGCTTGCGCATGAGTTCGATCTCGTACTCGATGGCGCGAAACTCGGCACGCCAACTGCGCTGCGCCCGCGAGGGCTCGTTGGTCGCGATGGCGTAGCCGATGGCATCGACCTCGGTCGCGATCTTGCGGATCATGTCGCGGAAGAACAGCAGCACGTCGTTGTTGGCGAACTCGCGGCGCAGCATCGGGTAATCCGTGTGCACCGACACCACGACCTCGTGCAGGTCCACGATGTTGATGAACAGGTTGAAAAGCATCGTGCGGCGCGGCTCGAGCGTGCCGGTGCGCAGCCGCGGCAGGTTGCGCAGGATGATCTCTCGCGCGGCCTGCTGTTTTTCCACGACATTGACCTGCGCGGCGATGAGCCGCCGGTAGCATTCGTCGATGTCGGTCGAAGTGTCGTAGAACGCGGCCTTGGCCTCCAGATACTGGGCGGTGACGAAGAAGCACTCGGCGAGGGTCTGCTGTTCGATGCGAAACCACCAGACGCGGCACACGACCAGACTGAAATAGGTGTACCACAGCCCGCCGGCGAGCACGGCGCCCGCGTCCAGCACAGCCTGATGCCGGGTGAGATCGGCCTCGACGTTGAGCACCATCATCATCAGGCACGCGAAGCTCACGAGCGAGGCGCGATAGCCGTAGATCACGAGCATCGACAGCCCGAAGGTGAGAATCAGCGTGGTGAGCCAGAGCTGCCACGGCTGCGCGGCGGTGGCCATGCCGGTGATGAGCACCGTGAGCGCGCCAAGCAACGTGCAACTGAGCAGTTCCGTGTGCTTGTGACGCAGTGGACCGTTGATGTCGACCACACTCGCGCACAGCGCGCCCGAGGCGACTTCGATGCCGAGCAGATGCTGGTCCATCCCCCAGAACAATACGAGCGCGGGCATGACGACGCCCACGGCTTGCCGGGTGCCGCTGAAAAAGTAATGGCTGTATAGGAACTTCTTGATGTCGGTCTGGTAGTCCATGCGTCGGGGGCGAGGGGTTCCGCAGCAAAGCCGGCCGCGCGATGGGGTAGGCGCGGCGCAGACAGAGTCTAGCCGATGCCCCGCGCGCCGCGAAGAGGGGAGACTGCCGGTGACAAGCGGCTTATCGTGGAGTCACCGTCGGGCGACCGTCGGGCCGCTGCCGGGTTGCTGCCGGCCGCTGTCGCGGTGGCGCCGCAGTGGCGTGGCGTTCGCGGCATTCGCGGCACTGGCCGCATCTGCGCGGTATTGGCGTGGTATTGGCGCGGTATTGGCGTGGTATTGGCAAGGTATCGGCAACGTGTTGGCAAGGTGTTGGCGGTGAGACGGCGCTACGGCGCCGCGCACGCCGTCACGCATGATGGGGCAGGTTTTCGGAACTGCCCGATCTGCCGCGCCGCAGGGCATTTGCTATCCTTGCGGACAGACTCGCTAAGCCGCCACACCGCATGCTCCATCTTTTCTTTTCCAACCGGTTCACCACGCTCGAAGCCGCGCTGCTGCGCGATCTCGCGCGCACGCCCGGCGACCCGCTGCATGTGGAGACCATCGTCGTGCCAAGCGTGGCGGTGCGCCGCCGGCTGGAACTCGACTATGCGGACGTCTTCGGCGTGTGCGCCAACGTGCGCCTGACCTATCTGGCGCAGTGGCTGTGGGACATGGCGGGCAAGCTGCTGACGGTGCCCGAGAGCTCGCCGTTTGCGCCGGACCGGCTTGTCTGGCCGCTGTATCAATGCCTGGCCCAGCCGTGGGCGGAGGCATCGCCACGGCTCGCCGGCTATCTCTCCGAAGCCGACGACGTCATGCGCTTCGAACTCGCCGAGCGGCTCGCACACATCTACGACCAATACCTGACGTATCGGCCGGACTGGCTGGAGCGCTGGCAGTCCGGGGCGAGGATCGACCCGGGGACGGCCGCCGGCTGGGGCGACGTGCAACGCGCCGACGAGGCATGGCAGAGCGAACTGTGGCGACAGGTGCTGGCGCATCTGGATATCCGCGAGCGCCACCCGACGCTGCGTGCGATCGAGCGCATCGGGCAGTTGACGCCGGAGACCGTACCGCCGGGGTGGCCGCCGCGCGTGTCGGTCTTCGCGCTGTCGTCGATGCCGCCGCTCTCCATGGCGCTGCTCAAGGCGATGTCGCGCCTCATCGACGTGCACCTGTACGTGCTCAATCCGTGCGAGAGCTACTGGTTCGACATCGTGCCGCCGTCGCGGCTATCGTATCTCGCGCAGCGCGGCGCCGCGGCGCATCGGGAAGTCGGTCACCCGCTGCTGGCGGAGTGGGGCCGCCAGACGCAGTCGCACATCGATGCGCTTTACGCCGATCTCGCACCGCAGGCGGTGGAGGACCACGCGCTGTTCCAACCGAATCCCGCCCCGACGCTGCTCGCCGCGCTTCAGAACGGCATTCTCACGCTCGACGATGGCCGTCACGGCGCGCCCGAGGGCGTGAGCGCGGACGGCTCGGTGCAGGTGCACGTCTGTCATAGCCTGGCGCGGCAGATAGAAGTGCTGCACGATCGCCTGCTGGCATGCTTCGACGAGATTCCCGATCTGCGCCCCGACGACGTACTGGTCACCGTGCCGGACCTGGGCCGCGCCGCGCCGCTCATCGATGCCGTGTTCGGTACGGCGACTCCGCGCATTCCTTATCTCGTCACCGGCTTGCCACCCACGCGGACCAACCCGGTGGCGCGTGCGTTCTCGGCGATTCTGGCGTTGCCGCAGCAGCGCGTGGCGGCGTCGAGCCTGATCGAGCTGGCCCGCACGGAGGCGATCGCCCAGCGCTACGATCTCGGCGGCAACGCGCTCGATTCGATTCAGAACTGGCTGCACGCCGCGGGGGCGCGGCGCGGCTGGCGCGGCGACGCACTGTCGCGGCTGGAAGGGCGGGGCACACCGGGCGACGAGGCGCCGGGCGAGAGAGACGCGGTGGACGTGCCCCATGCGCTGGAGCGTCACACGCTCGGAGACGCGATGATGCGACTCTTCCTCGGCTACGCGCTGCCCGACGACGCCCTGCCCGTGGACGACTGGCTTCCGGTCGGCGGCATCGAAGGCGGGCGCGCCGAGCTGCTGGGCCAACTGGCGCGGCTCGTCGACGATCTGGACGCCGCGGCCGTTGCGCTGCAAACCGAACGCACCGGCCTTGCATGGCGCGACCAGCTTCTCGGGATGCTCGAGCAGTTCTTTTCCGACGAGCCGCGCTTTGCCGACGACGTTGCCGAAGTGCGGCTGGCCATCGAGCAGATCGGTTCGGCCATCGCCGACGGCGCACCCGAGGTCCGCGTGCCCGTGGCCGTGGTCGCCCGGGTGCTCGCCGACGCGCTCGACGACCCGACGCGCGGCGGCGTTCCGTCCGGACGCGTGACCTTTGCCGCGATCCCGAGCCTGCGCCTGCTGCCGTATCGCGTGGTGTGCATGCTCGGCATGGACGACGGGGTGTTGCCGGGCCGGGTGCGTGCCGACGAGTTCGATCTGATGCGAGCGTTGCCGCACCGCGGCGATCGTCAGCGCCGCGACGACGAGCGCAACCTTTTTCTCGATCTGATGCTGAGCGCGCAGGACCGGTTTCTCCTGGCTTACACCGGGCGCAGCGTGCGCGACAACGCGCCGCTGCCGCCGTCGACCGCGGTTGACGAGTTGCTCGACTTCACCGGCCAGTTGCTCGCGCCGATGTCCCGGGGCCATACGCTCGAAGCGCAGCGTGCGGCGCGCGACCGGCTGGTCGTGCTGCATCCTCTCCAGCCGTTTTCCCCTGCTTATTTCGATGGACGCGACGCGTCGCTGTACAGCTACGACGTGTCCAACGGCGAGGCCGCACGGAAGCTCGCGGAGCAGCTTGCGTGCCCGACGCCCGACGCACCGGCAGGGCCGTTCGTGCGCGAAGCGCTGCCGGCCCTCGCCCAGACGCATCTCACGCTCGACGACCTTCTGCGCTTCTGGCGCCATCCCGGGCGGGCGTGGGCGCGCGATCGACTCGGCCTTTCGCTGGGCGACGTACTCACCGAGGTGGAGGACGAGGAACCGTTCGTGCTCGACTGGTCAGGGCGCGACGCGGTGGCCGCGCGGCTGTTGCCGCGTCTGCTGCGCCACGATGGCATTGACGTCGACTCGCGCGCCCACGCCGAGCTCGTCGAGCGCATCGCCAGCGTAAGCCACGAGTTGCCGGGCGGCGCCACGGGGGCCGTCTGGCGCCGTCGCGAGCTGGGTGGGCTGCGGGCGCTGGCCTCACAGGTCCGCCAGGCACAGGCGGAGGGCACCCAGGAGCTGCTGGTCACACTCGCGCTGGAGCCGACCCTGCCACCCGCATGGTGCGAGTCGACCGAAGCGATGTGGCACGCAGACGCAACGCTGTCGGCACAATGCCTGCTGCAGGGACGCCTCGCACCGGTATCGCGGTATGGTCTCGTGATGTATCGGTACGGCAGCATGCGCGCGAGCGACTTGCTCGCCGCGTGGCTCTCGCACCTGGCGTTGTGTGCGCATCTTCAGCAACCGGAGCACGCGGGCGCGGACATTGCGGCGCGCACGCTCTGGTATGGCGAAGACGAAACGTTCGCATTGAAGCCCGTCGACGACGCCGTAACGTTACTCGGGCAATGGGTGGCGCTGTATCGACTGGGGCAGACGCGTCCGCTGCCGTTCTTCGCGCGCAGTGCGTGGAAGCTCGCGAGCACTGGCAAGCCGACGGAGGCGCAGAGCGCCTGGCACGGCTCGGCCTTCGCGCGGGGCGATGCCGACGATCCGTACACGCGTCTGCTCTGGCGGGGCGTGGAAGACCCACTGGCATCGCCGTTCGATTTGCTGGCTGCCGCCACCTTCGGCCCGCTCATGCAACATCTCGAACGCGTGGAGGGCGCATGACGCAGCTCATCGACCTTGACGTGTTCCATTGCGACCTCGATGGCGTTTGCCTCATCGAGGCGTCTGCGGGGACGGGCAAGACCTGGAACATCTGCGCGCTGTACGTGCGGCTGCTGCTGGAGAAGCGCTTGACGGTCGAGCAGATCCTCGTCGTCACCTTTACCAACGCGGCGACGGCCGAGTTGCGCGAGCGCATTCGCGCCCGTCTGGCGGGGCTGGTCGCTGCGTTGACCCCCGTCTTCGATGATGAGCATGGCGCAGAGGGATCGGGCAGCGGCGAAGGGGACGACGAATTCCTGGACTTCGATCCCGACGCGAGCGACGATCCGCTCTTTACCGTGATGATCGCCGGACTCGTCGAGCGAGCCGACATGACGCCCAAGGCGATTCGTTCGTGCCTGCAAACGGCGCTGCGCGGGTTCGATCAGGCGTCGATCCACACGATCCACGGTTTCTGTCAGCGTGCGTTGGCCGAGGTGCCCTTCGCGGCCGGCTTGCCATTCGCCTATGAGCTGGTGCCCGACGACAACGGCGTGCGGCACGATCTGGCGATCGAGTTCTGGCGCCGGGTAGTCGAGCCGCTCGCCGCCCGGGACGACGGTTTTGCCGCATGGCTGGTCGACCGAAAGCGCTCACCGGGCACGCTCACCGATCAATTGGCGCGTCGTCTGAAAAAGCCGATGTCGGCGCTGCGCTGGCCGCCGGCGGTGGAAGCGGACGCACAGACGCTGCAAGACGAGACGCTCCTCGCCACCTATCGCGAGGCGTCCGCATGCTGGGAAGCCGAGGCGGCCTCGATCGCCGACCGGTTGCGCACGGCGCTGCCGGCGTACAAGAAGAACGTCTATCACGAGACGTCGCTTGCCGAGGCGATAGCCGCGTGGCAGCGCTATCTGGGCGCGGGCGACTTCGGCGCGCCGTTGAGCCCGAAGGCCGAACTGCTCACTACCACGCGCCTCGCCAAGGACATCAGGAAGGGCGAGACGCCCCCTGCGCATCGCTTCTTCGAGATGGCCGACGTGCTCGTGCGCGCCCGCGCCGACGCGGACGAGCGCCATGCCATCCAATGGCTGCGCATCCTGAGAGAGTGGCTGACGCAGGCGCCCGGGCAACTCGCGCTGCGCAAGCGCGAGTTGCGTGTGGTGTCGTTCGACGACTTGCTCGGCAATATCGCGCGAGCGCTTGCGCAGCATCCCGACCTCGCGCAGGCGCTGCGCGCGCGCTATCCGTGCGCGTTGATCGATGAATTCCAGGATACCGATCCGCTGCAATTCGCGATTTTCAGTGCGGTGTACGGGCAACGCAATGTCACCGCACCCGCAGACGAGGGGCGCGGACCGATGTTCATGGTGGGCGACCCCAAACAGGCCATCTACAGTTTCCGGGCGGCGGACCTCCATACCTATCTGGCAGCCCGCGAGAACGCCGACGCGGCGTATACGCTTGCCGTCAATCAGCGCTCGACGCCGGCCATCATCGAAGCGGGCAACCGCCTGTTCGGCGCCAACGACAAGGCCTTCGTGCTGGACGGACTCGAGTATCCGCCCGTGCGTCCGGGGTCACGGCACCGCGCGCCGCTATCGGATGTGCGCGACGTTGCCGATTTGACGGTCTGGTGGCTGCCGGACGACGAACCGCTGCCGAAAGACGAGGCGCAGCAAGCCTGTGCCAAGGCGACGGCCGCGGAGGTGGCGCGCTTGCTGGCGGGGGCGTCGCGCGCTGACGTGTGCATCGGCGAACGTCCGCTGGCGCCGGGTGACATCGCCGTGATCGTTCAGACGCATCGGCAGGGCGCTCTGATGAAAGCGATGCTGGCCGAGCACGGCGTGGGCAGCGTGGAACTCACACAGGATTCCGTGTTCGCCAGCGAGGAGGCCGAAACGCTGCTGCGCGTGCTTCGTGCCGTCGAGTCGCCGGGCGACGTGCGCGCACTGCGCGCGGCGCTGGCCACCGAGCTGTTCGGCCTGGACGCCACGGCGCTCTATCGCATGCAGACGAGCGAAGCGTCCGACGCCGAAGCGATTGCGTGGATCGAGCGACTGCAACGGTATCGTCAGCTCTGGATCGAACGTGGCTTCGCCGCGATGTGGCGCACGCTGATGCGCGAACTGGGGCTGGCCGCACGGCTGGTCGCCCAGGCGGGTGGCGAGCGGCGTCTGACGAACTTCATGCATCTCGCGGAACTGGCCCAGGCGCGCTGGGCCGAGCAGCCCGGCATGCCGGCGCTGTTGCGCTGGCTGGCTTCGCAGCGCAATGCGAGCGGTGGGGAAGAGGCGCAACTGCGTCTCGAGTCTGACCAGAACCTGGTGCAGATCGTCACCGTCCACAAGTCCAAGGGACTCGAGTACGGCGTGGTCTTTTGCCCGTTTCTCTGGGATGGCGCCGTGCGCGATGGCGGCGGCCTCGACGGGCTCGAATACCACGACGGCCCGACAGCCGTGATCGATTTCACCGACGCTGCGGCCAAGGGATCGCCGGCCGCAGTTGCGCTGCGGCGAGAGCAATCGGCGGAGCAGGCGCGTTTGCTGTACGTGGCGCTCACGCGCGCCGTCTACCGCTGCTATCTTGCGGCGGGCATCTATTCATCGCGAAGGAGCGTGAAGGAAGCTTGCGCCGGGATGCTCAACTGGCTTGCCGCCGGACGCGGCATGACCTTCGACGCATGGATCTCGCCGACCCTCGACACCGACGAGCGCATTGCGACGATCCGTGCGGCGTGGCAAGCGCTCGCCGGCGGCCCGATCGGGATCACCGCGCTGCCAATGGGCGACGCGCTCGATACCGATACGCGCGTCGCGCACGACGCACCGCCTGCACTGACGACGCGCGCGAGTACGCGCGCATTGCGCGAAGTCTGGCGCATCGGCAGCTTCTCCGGTCTGCTGGCCGCGGCGCACACGGGGCCGCAGTTGGGAGGCGCTCAGCTAAGCGCGCCGGAACGCACGCGCCCCGACTACGATGCCCAGGCCAATGCGGGGCCCGCGTTTGCGCTGCCCCCGGCGGCAGACGATGCGTGGCCGCCAGCCGACGACATCCTGCGTTTTCCGCGCGGCCCGGCCGCTGGTGAAAGCCTGCACCGCGTGTTCGAACTGGCCGACTTCCAAGCGCCCGCGCAATGGCCGCATGCCGTGGCGCGGGCGCTGCGCGAGCGGCCGCCGGGCCGTGGCGCGGAGCACAACGACAGCTGGCGCGCGATGATGATGAACATGCTTGCCGATACGGTCTTGACACCGCTGCGTCCCGGATTGCGACTGGCAGACGTCGCGATGTCCGAGCGGCTCACCGAAATGGAGTTCACGTATCCGGCCGACGCGGTCTCGCTCGACGCGCTGCGTGGTGTACTGCGCCAATTCGGCTACCCGGACCTCCCGCTCGATGCCACCGTACTGCGCGGCTATCTGAAGGGCTTCATCGACCTCGTATTCCGCCACGACGGAAAGTGGTGGATCCTGGACTGGAAGTCGAACTATCTCGGCACGGCGCCCGAGAATTACGGTGAAGACGGCTTGCGCGAAGCCATGGCCGAGCACGGCTATCACCTGCAGTACCTGCTGTACACGCTGGCGTTGCATCGCTATTTGCGTCGCCGCCTGCCCGGCTACGACTACGACCGCGACATGGCGGGCAGCCTCTATCTCTTCGTGCGTGGCGTCCGGCCGGATTGGGCGAGAGCTCATCTGGCCGGTGACGCAGTGCCAGGCGTGTTCTTCGACAAGCCGACGCACGAAATGATCGACGCGCTCGACCGCCTGTTCGCCGCCGGCGAGAACCACGCCCTGGCCGAAGCGTTGTCGCTCGACGCGCAGGGCGGCAAGAGCGACGTGCTCGGGGAGGATGCATGAGTGACGCGCGCGGCGGAAATGCCACGGGCACCGGGAATTCAAGGACCCCCATGAGCGATGCCTCTCTCACGGGCCACGGCGGTTGGGGCGGCCGGAGCGATCAAAGCAGCCGGAGCGATCAAAGCAGCCGGAGCGATCAAAGCAGCCGGAGCGATCAAAGCAGCCAGAGCGCCCGGAGCCGCCAGAACACCGAGAGCAGCCGGACCGGTCCCGGCGGCGGCGCCGGGGCGTCACCGCTTGCTGACAGCGGCGTCGTCCGGCTCGCGCAGGGCTTCGCGCGGCGCATGGCGTTGCTCGCGCGCGGGCGCGGCGCGGACGCCACCACGTGCCAACATGTCTGGCGTGCGGCGCTCGCCGTCAGCCTTGCCACGGCCGAAGGCCACGTATGCGTGCCGCTCGGCAATCTGCTCGACGCGCAGTCCAGCGGCGAACTGTTTCCCGGCGATGCGCCTGCGCTCTCAGTCTGGCGCGACGCGCTGTTGAGCAGCGGCCTCTGCGCCCCGGCGAACCTCGCTTTCGCGCTCGCGGGCGACGCGCAGCTCGACGCGTTCCCTTTGCTGCTCGACGAGCGTGATCGTCTTTACCTGGCGCGCTATTACAGTTACGAGGCGCGTCTTGCGGCGGCGCTCGGGCGCAAGCTGACGGCCGGCGGGCAGCTTCCGCTCACGCGGGAAGACCGCACCCGCCTGCGTCGCTATTTCGGTGACGGCATGCTCGTCGGTCCAGACGGCCAGCGCGAACCGAATTGGCAGATGGCCGCGGCAGCGCTGGCGTTGCAGCGCGCATTGGTGGTGCTCAGCGGTGGTCCGGGTACAGGCAAGACGACGACGGTGGTCGGGCTGCTTGCGTGCCTGCTGGAGCGGGACGCGAATTTGCGCGTCGCGCTGGCCGCCCCGACCGGCAAGGCGGCGCAGCGCATGCAGGAGGCGCTCGCGGCGCGCCAAGACCTGCCCGAGACGGTGCGCCGGGCCTTGCCCGAAGCGGCCGTGACGCTGCACCGCTTGCTCGGCGTGCTGCCGGAGTCGGCGCAGCGGGTCGGCAGACGTTTTCGCCACCATGCGGGCAATCCGCTGCCGTATGACCTGATCGTGGTGGACGAGGCGTCCATGATCGATCTTTCGATGGCGACGCAATTGCTCGAAGCCGTGCCGGACGGCGCGCGTTTGATTCTGCTCGGCGACAAGGATCAACTGGCCGCCGTGGAGGCGGGGGCGGTGTTCGGGGAACTCAGCGCACACCGCTCGTTCTCGCCCGAGATGCGCGCGCGGCTGCTCGAAGCGCTCGATTGGCCGCAGGGCGAACCGCCACCGCCGGGACCGTTGGCGGGCGGTGAGGCATCGCCCTCGGCGCGAGGACTCGAAGATACGGTGGTCTGGCTCGAGCGCAACTATCGCTTCGGCTCGCACTCCGCCATCGGGCGGCTCGCCACGGCGATCAAGGCCGGCAAGGTCATTGAGGCGCGCAAGGAATTCACGGTGGCCGAGGCGTCAGCGCCCGCGTCCGCATCCGCGCGCCTGTCGGCATCGCTTGCGCCGCCTGCCGTTTCGCCACCGCCCGCAGCAGGGGACCGCGTACTGCTGAGCGAGGATGGCGGCGTCCAATTGTCGGCGGCCAATCTGAATGCACTGGCCGACGGATACGCCGCGTATCTCGATGCGCTGGCGCAGGCCGTCACGACGATCGGCCAACTGGGAGACCCGGCCGCCGCCACGGCGGCCGACGTCGCGATGGTCGCGCGACCGGTGTTCGCGGCATTCGGCCAGTTCCGCGTGCTGTGCGCGACGCGGGGCGGGCGGCGCGGTGTCGAGTTTCTCGGCGCGCAACTCACTTCGCTGCTCGCGCGACGTGCGGGCGTGGCTCTCGGCGCCGGCGCGGGCGCCTGGTTCGCGGGGCGGCCTGTCCTGATCACGCAGAACGAGTACGCACTGAATCTGTTCAACGGCGATATCGGCATTGCGTTGCCGCTCGGCCCGTCCGGGGCGCTGCGCGTGGCGTTCGCAACGCCGGATGGGGGCTATCGTCTCTATTCGCCGGCCAGTCTGCCGGCGCACGAAACGGCGTTCGCGATGACAATCCACAAGTCTCAGGGCTCGGAGTTCGAGCGCGTGGCGATCGTGCTGCCGGAGCAGGCGAGCCGCGTGCTGTCGCGTGAGCTCGTCTATACCGGCGTGACGCGGGCGCGCACTCAGGCGTGGGTCTGCGCGCCCTGGCAAGTGATCGCGTCGGCCATCGCACGGCCGACGCAGCGCGATGGCGGGCTGACCGACCGGCTCGCGCAGGTGCTGGCTACGACGCCTCGTCCGCCGCAGGCGTGATGACGGCCTCGGCGACGGAGCCCAGCCGCGTGACAAGCAACTGGTCGATCTTGTAATTATCGATGTCGACCACTTCGAACTTGTAGCCGGCCGCCTCGGTGGCCTCCGACTTTTTCGGAATTCGCTTGAGCTGGTAGATCATGAAGCCGGCGATGGTTTCGTACTCGCCTTCGCCGGGCAACTCGTCGATATCGAGCGCCTTCTTCACATCCTCTACCGATGTCACCCCGTCGACGAGCCACGAATGCTCGTCGCGCTGCACGATCTGGTCTTCGTCGGCAGGGTGGACCACGTCGCCCATGAGCGCGCCGACGATGTCGTTGAGCGTGACCACGCCGACCACGAGGCCGTACTCGTTGATGATCACGGCAAAGCTCTCACGGGTTTCCTTGAAGCGCGCCAGCGCCTCGGAGAGATTGAGCGTGTCCGGAATCACGAGCAGCTTTTTCGCATACAGACGATCGAGGTTCCGGATCACGCTCGAAAGGTCTTCGCTCGCAATGCGCTGGAGCAGGTCCTTCGAGTCGACATAGCCGAGCACGTTGTCGATTTCGTCGCGGCACACCAGGTACTTCGAATGCGGACTCTCGGTAATCTTCTGGCGAATGCTGCGCTCGTCCTCGGAAATGGTGAAGTACACCACGTCGTCACGGAAGGTCATGACCGAGCTGACCGTGCGTGACTCCAGCTCGAAAACGTTCTCGATCAGATGCAGTTCCTGCTTGCGCAGCACGCCGGCCTGCGCGCCTGCCCCGACCATGGCCGCGATGTCTTCGGAGGTGATGTTCTCGATGGCATGCGTCGGCAGTTTGAAGATGCGCAGGAACAGGTTCGCCACGCCGTTGAAGACGTAGACGAGCGGGCGCAGCACCTTCAGGCAGAGCAGCATTGGGTCGATGATCGCCATCGCGACGCGCTCCGGATTGACCATCGCGAGCCGCTTCGGAATCAGGTCGGCGAACTGGATGAACGCGATCGTGATGAAGAGGAACGAGCCGATGCCCGCGAGTCGCAGCGCGAGCGCCTGGTCGGCCACCGGCGAGAGCCACGTGAACAGATAACCCGTGAGGAAACTCTCCCCGAGCACCCCGCCCAGCACGGCGACCGCATTCACGCCGATCTGCACGACGGTGAAGAAGTTGCCGGGCTGCTCCTTGAGTGCGAGCACCTTGACCGCTTGCGCGTCGCCTTTTTCCATGAGCACCTGAAGCTTGGTGCGCTTGGCGGCCGTGAGAGAGATTTCAGAGGCGGAAAAGAAAGCGCTCGCCAACACGAGCAAAAAGATACTGAAAAGAAAGCCGTAACCACTCATATCGATGTCCCTGTATGTACGAAAGCGGGCGCACAGCAGCGACGTAGGCCGGCGCCGCCCGAATGACGGAAGGGCCGGTGACAGGAGACATTTCAAAACAAGGCCGGCGAGGCCATCATTTTGAGATGCCTTCGGGCTGGGGACCGGAAAGAAGTCCGGGCCCGGCGTGTGCGGCGAGCAAGCTCTGCCGCCTACGCCTTCCGCGGGGATCGCGGGGTGCGTCAGCCGTCGGCTGTATCGCTTGTCCGATAGCATGCCATAACTTCAGGGCACGCCGATATGCCCTCCCTGCGCCGCCGTTGCGTTGCCGCACGTCTGTGGCATGACCGGGCGGACGACCTGTCTACTTCCGGGCGGTGGCGCGTACCTGCCGCGCATTCGGTCGCGCAGAACCGATAATCGCCGCATCGGCGCTCGGGCATCGTGAACCCGCTTCGACATGCGGTCGAAGCCGCGGCAATCGCCGCGCCACACGGCTTCCCGAGGAGGAACTCATGAACGGCGTACACAACTATCCGATCGGTCCGGTCAACATGACCAAGCCCGATCTGGGCGGTCTCGATCATGCTCGCGACAAGGTGCAGTGGGAGCGCTTTGCGCTGCTACGGTTGACCAACAGCATGGCAGGCTGCGCGAGAACGCCGCTCGCGCGGCAGATGTGCAAGCCGCGGACATGCCTTCCGAGCGCCGAGCTTTGCGAGGATTTGTGCAAAGTCTCGTCCCAAAAGACGCCGGAGCGCACGCCGGTGAACCGCGCCGGGGCTTCCGCGGCGCTTGCCGAAACGGGCGATCTGCTTCCCGTCCTGATGGCGGAACTCGATCCCGAGGGCCGCGCGCGAGCCAAGGCGGTGTTGTGCCCGTCGGCGCTGCAAACCCTCTTCGTCTGCGCAGGCGAGCGACATGGCAACGCCCGCGGCAATGGCGGCGACTTCGCCCATCACCCCGTCGCCATGCCCGATTCGCGCAGCGAAGGCGCGCAGATCTGCGCGTCGGTCATTGAGGGGGCGCTGCTCGGCATGGGTGGGCGCAACGCCACGGTGCCGTTCGAGGTCGGTCTGAACGATGTCACGCGCGCGGTGGCGGACACGGCGCGGCGCTGGACGGGCAAGTCGGGGCTGGTCGGCAAGAAAGCGTGGACGCACGCGTGTCAGGTGCACCAGAGCGCGCAGGATTTTCTTCGCGATGTGAACGCACGGCTACAGGCGAGCCAGCGGGAACTGCCGTCGTCGGCGGCGACCGCGTGGATGTTGCGCGTCGCCTTCTCCGACGCCATGCCGATGCACCAGGCGAGCGTGCGCGACGACCTGCCGGCATCAGCCGGCCTCGGCACCGACGAATGGGTGCGGTGCGCGCTCGGCATCGAGCAGTTGGGAGACCAGCACTGGGGCATGCGGCATCGTGATGTGGTGAGCGCCGCCAAGCTGCCGGCGACCGACACGCCGGCGTTCACGGCATTGGCGACGTCGATCTCGTCGCTGCGGCCCAGCCTGGCCACGCTTCGGCTGCGCAACCGGCTCACCGCGCGTGGCGTGCCGACGGCCGAGGCCGCCACGACGCCCGATGCGCAAAGGCATGCGTGAGTCGTCCCACCGCTGGCCAGGCCCGTGCCTTCGTGCAGGGCGCGCCCGAACCGGCTTGAGCTGAAACAACAACGCCCGCACAGACGCGGGCGTTGCTTCATGCGCACGCGGCGAACCGGCCGCGCCTTGCTCCCGTCAGGTGCGGCGATAGATCTCGGCGCCGCTCTTGACGAACTCGACGGCCTTCACTTCCATGCCCTGCTTGAGCGCGGCCTCGTCGCTGATGCCTTGCTTGGCGGCGTAGTCGCGCACGTCCTGCGTGATCTTCATCGAGCAGAAGTGCGGCCCGCACATCGAGCAGAAGTGCGCCACCTTGGCGGAGTCCTTCGGCAGTGTCTCGTCGTGGAATTCACGCGCCTTGTCCGGATCGAGACCGAGGTTGAACTGATCTTCCCAGCGGAATTCGAAGCGTGCCTTCGACAGCGCGTTGTCGCGAATCTGCGCGCCCGGGTGACCCTTGGCGAGGTCGGCGGCGTGCGCTGCGAGCTTGTACGTGATGATGCCTTCCTTCACGTCGTCCTTGTTCGGCAAGCCGAGGTGCTCCTTCGGCGTGACGTAGCACAGCATGGCCGTACCGTACCACCCGATGGTCGCCGCGCCGATGCCCGACGTGATGTGGTCGTAGCCGGGAGCGATGTCGGTCGTCAGCGGGCCAAGGGTATAAAACGGGGCTTCGTCGCAGTACTCGAGCTGGAGATCCATGTTCTCCTTGATGAGCTGCATCGGCACGTGGCCCGGGCCTTCGATCATCACCTGCACGTCGTGCTTCCAGGCGATCTGCGTGAGCTCGCCGAGCGTCTTGAGCTCGGAGAGCTGCGCTTCGTCGTTGGCGTCGTAGATCGAGCCGGGACGCAGGCCGTCGCCGAGCGAGAACGCGACGTCATAAGCCTTCATGATTTCGCAGATCTCTTCGAAGTGCGTGTACAGGAAGCTCTCCTTGTGATGCGCGAGGCACCACTTCGCCATGATCGAGCCGCCGCGGCTGACGATGCCGGTCATGCGGTTGGCCGTCATCGGCACGTAAGCCAGACGCACGCCGGCGTGGATCGTGAAGTAATCGACGCCCTGTTCCGCCTGCTCGATGAGCGTGTCGCGGAACATTTCCCACGTCAGCTCTTCGGCCTTGCCGTTGACCTTTTCGAGCGCCTGGTAGATCGGCACCGTGCCGATGGGCACCGGGCTGTTGCGCAGAATCCACTCGCGCGTTTCATGGATGTGCTTGCCGGTCGACAGGTCCATCACCGTGTCGCCGCCCCAGCGGATGGCCCACGTCATCTTGTCGACTTCTTCGCCGATCGACGACGTCACGGCCGAGTTGCCGATGTTCGCGTTGATCTTCACGAGGAAGTTGCGGCCGATGATCATCGGCTCCGATTCCGGGTGGTTGATGTTGTTCGGGATGATGGCGCGGCCGCGCGCGACTTCGCTGCGCACGAACTCCGGCGTGATCTCGGCGGGAATGCTCGCGCCGAAGTGCTGGCCCGGATGCTGGCGCGAGAGCAGATTGGCGAGACGCTCGCCCTGCGGGCCGGCGCGGCGCACGCTCTCGATGTATTCCTGACGACGCAGGTTTTCGCGAATCGCGATGAATTCCATCTCGGGCGTGATGATGCCCTGGCGCGCGTAGTGCATCTGCGTCACGTTCTTGCCAGCCTTGGCGCGGCGCGGCGTGCGGTGCAGGCCGGGGAAGCGCAGATCTGCCGTGGCGGCGTCCGCGGCGCGCTCGCGGCCGTAGGCCGAGGTGAGCCCCGGCAGGGCTTCGGTGTCGCCGCGTTCCTCGATCCACGCGGCGCGCAGGGCGGGCAGACCGGAGCGGATGTCGATTTTCGCGTTCGGATCGGTGTACGGCCCCGACGTGTCGTAGACGAAGATCGGCGGGTTCTTCTCGCCGCCAAAGCTCGTCGGCGTGTCGGCTTGCGAGATTTCGCGCATCGGCACGCGGATGTCGGGACGCGAGCCGCTCACGTAGATCTTGCGGGAATTGGGCAGCGGTGCGATCGCGGCTTCGTCCACGCGCGCGTTGGCTGAGAGGAACTTCGGATTGGCGTTCATGCAATGTCTCCTGGCGGGGCACGTGTTGACGCCGACAAATTCGGCGCAAAGCGGCTCAGGGGCATGAACGGGGGCGAGTAACTTCTACGCTCCCTGCGCTGGCATTATCCAGATCAGGTTCTAAGGGTATTTCTCACCCACAACTCACGTTGCAGGACCCCTGCGCTAGCTTTGCGGCAACGATACACCGACTCGGCCGACCAGCACAAGCGCGATGTGTCCCGAAAAACGTGAACGGGGCCATGGTGCGCCGCGGCATGACATGCTCGTCCGGCGCGTTGCCAACGAGGGGAATGTCTCGGCGGCTGTCCGTCCCGCCGCCGTGTTCGCGCGGCATGCTGGCGGCCTGCGTGCGGCGTGCGTGCGGCGTCACCGGGCGGGCCGACGGCGATCGTCGTCGTCGAAGGCTCGCGCGAGGCGCTGCGCCACGTCGGCGGCGCTCGATTCGCTCACGTTGGTGAAGCTCATCACGAGCGCTGGTGGCATCGTCCGTGCGACGCGGAAAAACGACAGCGCCCCGGGGGCGAGTCCGTGCCGCAGGGCGGCGCGGCAGATGTCCCGATCCCCGCGTGTGGGGTCCAGCCAGCCGAGCAGGTGCATGCCGCCGGCCTGCTGCGCGAGTTCGATGCGACCGGCCAGGTGCGTGCGCAACGCGCCGGCGAGCGCCGCGCGGCGCTCACCGTAGAGCTGACGCATGCGCCTGATGTGGCGGCTGAAGTGCCCCTGCGTGATGAAATCCGTCACCGTGGCCTGCTCGATCCAGCCCTGGGCCGGCGCGGCGAGCGCCGCATTGGCGGCAAACGCATCGCACAACGCCGGCGGCACCACCAGATAGCCGAGCCGCAGTCCGGGAAACAATACCTTGCTGAACGAGCCCGCGTAGAGCACGCGCTCGCCGCCATCCAGGCTCTTGAGTGCCGGCAGCGGTGCGCCGGTGTAGCGGAATTCGCTGTCGTAATCGTCCTCGATGATCCACGCGTCGCGCGCCTGTGCCCAGGCGAGCAGCGCGAGGCGGCGTGCCAGCGGCAACGTGACGGACAGCGGCGACTGGTGCGACGGCGTCACGACCGCGAGCCGCGCGTGCGGGGCAATCGCCTCGCCGGCCGCAACGTCGAGGCCCTGCTGATCGACCGGCACGGGCACGAGCGTCGCGCCTGCCATGCGCAGCGCCTCGTGCGCGCGAAAATAGCCGGGGTCTTCGCACCATACGGCGTCGCCGGGGCGTAGCAGCACGCGCGCGATCAGCGTCAGCGCTCCCTGATAGCCGGCGGTGACGACGATCTGCCCGGGCTCGCAGCGAATGCCGCGCGCAATGGCCAGATAGCCCGCGATGGCTTCGCGCAGCGGCGCCCAGCCGGTGGCGTCCTGATAGTGCAGGCCTTCGGGCGCGAGATGACGGGCGTGACGTGCCGCGAGGCGCGCCCACAGCTTGCGCGGGAACTCGTCGAGCGCGGGCATGCCGTTTTGCAGCGGGAGCGGCATGCCGGACGCGTTCAGCGGAAGATGATTCGGGTTCTCGGCGGGGTGTGGCGCACGCGGTGCGTCTTCGACGATGGCGGGCGTGCCAGCCGTGCCGTTCACCGCTTGGCCCGGGGGCGCTGGGAGCGCCTTGGCGGCGCCGCCGAGCCGGGCAGCGTCGAGTTGCGGATTGACGCGACTGCCGGCCGCGCCGCGTCCGATCACGAAGCCTTCGGCCACCAGCCGCTCGTATGCGGCTTCCACGGTGCCGCGCGCCACGCCCAATTCGCTCGCGAGCGCACGCGTCGAGGGCAGTCGCGCCGCAGGGGCGAGCTTGCCGGAGAGGATGCCGTCGCGTATCCGCTCGTAGAGCGCGCGATACGTCGGCACACCGGCCGTATGCGCGGCCTGCGCCAGATGCAGTGCGGCAACGGCGGGCGAGTGGGTATGACTGGCGTGATCGGACATGGCGCAATGCCTGGCTGGATGGCCCGCGCGGGGAGCATCCCGGCATGGCTCGGTTGGCCTGGCGATTTTATTCGATTTTGGCTCTTCCAGATAGGACAAGACGACCGTATCGTTGTCCTCGTCCCGCGCTCGCACGCTCACGCAATCACGCGGTGATCGCGGCGAGGTGCCCCGACAAGGTGCCCCGGCGAGGAGTCCTGGCGAGGCGGCACCACGCCTTCGCGCCCCACCGGCGGCATGGCGGCATGCCGGCATGCCGGAACCCGATGGAAAACCGAATGGAGAACCGACTGATGATGCGTCTGAACTACACCACGGCGTCCCCGCAACCTTACGAAGCGCTGCACGCTCTGAGTGCGTACTTCCACGACTGTGGTCTGCCCGGCGGGCTGGTCGAACTGGTCTGGCTGCGGGCCTCGCAGCTCAACGGCTGTGCGTTCTGCATCGACATGCACGTCACGGACGCGCTGAAGCTGGGCGTCGAGCCGCGCCGGCTGCATTTGCTCGACGCCTGGCGCGAGACGACACTCTATTCGCCGGCCGAGCGCGCGGCGCTCGCATGGACCGAGGCCGTCACGAACGTGCAGGACGCTCACGTGCCGGACGCCCTGTTCGCGGATCTGCGCGCGCACTACGACGACAGGCAGATTGCCGACCTCACGTATGCCATCGCCACGATCAACGCGTGGAACCGCCTGGCCATTTCGTTCCGTACCCCGTTGCCGAAAACGCCGCGGGGCGTGCGCTGACCCGCCAGAGGGAGGTGGAAGCAAGGGGCTTGCCGTCTCGCCGGCGGCCCTCAAGCGCGAGCGCCGAGCGCCTGTGGCCGCATTCTCTCGAACGTCGGCCGTTGGCCTTCGCCGCCGATTGGCGACAAGTCAATGCGGCCGCAATGCATCCATCGACAGCTTCCCGACATCCGCCGCCAGCTGCAAACGCGCCGTCTGTAACGCCGTGTACGCTGCGACGTCCTGCTGTTCGGCATCCGCCAGGTCGTTTTGGGCCTTGAGCAGCTCCAGCAAGGTTCCCACGCCGGCCTTGTATCGCCCGAGCGCGACGTCGGTGGTCTCCCGTGCACGCGTGAGCAGCGTTGCGCTCAATTGCAATGCGTCGGCGCTGGATGAAAACACCTCGTAATGACGCCAGACGTCCGCTGCAATACGGCGCTTGACCAGGTTGAGCGTCTCGCGGCGGCGATCGACTTCCGCCTGGGCGTCGCGCACGCGATATTGGCGCGCAAAGCCATCGAACAGCGGAATCGAAATCTGAATCCCAACGCTCCGGTTGTTGATCACCTGACGCGCGGTGACCTGCGTGATTGGCGTGTCGCCCCGGTCCGCCCATGCGGCCAGCGAGATCGTGGGGCGCCCCTGGCTTCGCACCACGTCGACGTTGGCTCGAGCGGCCTCGAGCTCGGCCTGCGCGGCGAGCACATCCGGATGGTGGGACAGCGCCTCGTCGAGCATTGGGCCGATGGCGCGCCGCTCGTCACGGACCCCAGCGCCCAGCGGCGGCAGTGGGGCCAGTGTGAGGGGGGTGTCCGCACGCGCGCCGATGGCCAGGGCCAGGTCTCCCAGCGCCAGTCGTGCCGCGCTCTCGGCCTGCAGCGTAGCCAAGCGAGTACGCGACCACGTCGTCTCCGCCTGAAGCCGGTCCGCGCGAGCACCGATGCCCGCCGCCAGGCGCGCGGCGGCGGCGTCGAAACTCTCCCGGGCAATCCGCTCGGCTTCGCGCGCCGAGCGCAACGCGCGATGACGCCCCTGCGCTTCGTAGTACGCCTTCACGGTGTCGAGAAATACCGTCTGCAAGCTCGCATTGCGCCAAGAGACGGCGGCGTCGACCAGCGCCGTATCGCGCGCAACGCTCGCCGATCGCTGGCCGAAGTCGTACAGCACCCATGTGAGGTTCAGTGCAATGTCGGTACTGCGGCTATAGAGCGACGAGTCGTATTCCGGCGAATCGTCGTAACTCACACGCTGGCCGACCCGCGCGATGCTGCCGGCGGCCGTCACATTGGGCAGGTAGGCCGAGCGCGCCACACCCAGGCGCGCCTGCCGCGCGCGCAATTCCGCCCAGGTCTGACGCGTTCGCGGGTCCGTGGCCAGGGCCATGCTCACGGCTTCGGGCAATGACAGCGGCGCGTCGGCGACAGCCGAGGCGGGGGGCGGCGGCGGTGCGCCCGCGCCCTGCGCGTAGTCGAGTGCCACCGAGGGCGGTGGCGTCATCGCGTGCAGCGGGTCGTTCCAGCCCTGGCCGAGTGCCGTCAGGGGGAAGAGGGCCGCTGCCCACGCGACCAGAGCAGGCACCAGGCGCGATGCAAGCGAGCCGGAAGTGGCCGGGCGCATACGATCATCTGCCATACGCCGGGGGCGGCTCATACCGGTGCGGCATCCGCCGCGCCCGCCGTGCAGACGTGGGCAGGACATGGCGCGTCGGCGTGCCGGACATCGCGCACGATGCGCCCGGCGTCAAGCATCAGTTCGCGTGAAGCGGTGACGACCGTCTCCGTGCGGTGCGCAACGATCACGCGAGTAATGGGCAGCCTGGCGATAGCCGCGTTCACTTCCCGTTCGCGCGTGACGTCCAGATGGCTGGTCGCCTCGTCGAGAAACAGTACGCTCGGGCGCTTGTACAGCGCACGTGCGAGCAGCACACGCTGCTTCTGCCCGCCGGAGAGCACGGTGCCCATGTCGCCCACGAGCGTGTTGTAGCCCATCGGCATCGCCGATATGTCGTCGTGTATTGCGGCCATATGCGCGCACTCGCCCACCCAGGCGAGATCGGCGTGCGGGTCGAAAAAACTGATGTTCTCGGCGATGGTGCCGGCGAACAGCGTATCGTCCTGCAATACGGTCCCCGCGAGCCGGCGAAGTTTGTCCAGTCCCACATGCCCTACCGGTACACCATCGAGCAGAACCTCTCCCTCGGTCGGCGGCAGAATGCCGAGCAGCACGTTGATCAGCGTGGATTTACCGCCCCCGGATGCCCCGGTGATCGCCACCGATTCGCCCGCCTCGATGCGCAAGTTCACGCCGTCGAGCACATACGGTTCATGCTCGCTGTAGCGAAAACGAAGGTTGCGCACCTCGATGACCGGCACCGAGGGCGTGTCGCTCAGCTCGGCAGCCTCTCGCCATGTGGCGGGCGACGCCGGTTCGGGCGCATGAAGGACGATATCGGCCAGACGCTCGCCCTGCAATTGCATCATCTTCACGTCCACCCATTTGTCGAGCAGCGCGCTCACGCGCGTGTCGAACATCAGCTTGAACGCCATGAACGCGATCAGCGCGCCAACCGTGAGCGTGCCGCCGAGCACGAACCGGGCGCCGAGCCAGACGATGACGATCGTCTCGAGGCCGAACAGCACACCACTGAGCGCGCGGTAGCCGAGCGCCATCTTCTGTATCGTCAGGTCCGCGTTGATCTGATTGACGAGCAGCGTGAGCCAGCGCGAGCGGCGTTCGTCCTGTTGGCGGAACAGCTTGATGGTCTTCACGCCGCGCACGGTCTCGAGAAAGTGTGTCTGCTGCTTGGCGGTATGCACGATCTGCGCTTCGGTCGCGTCGCGCAGCGGCACGAACCACAGCCATCGACCGAACGCGTAGAGCGCCATCGCGCCCACGGCGATCCACGCGAGCGGCGCGCTGAAGACGAACATCATGGCGAGCGTGATACTCATGACCAGTCCGTCGAGCACGGCCTCGAGAAACGACGTCGTCAGTGTGCGCTGAATCGCGTCGATGGCGCCGAAGCGCGAGACCACGTCGCCGAGATGCCGCTTTTCGAAATAGGTCACCGGCAGGCGCAGCAGATGCATGAACACGTTGCTGCGCCATTGCAGATTCAGCGTGGTGCCCAGAAACATCAGCACCCAGCCGCGCGCCACGGTGGTCACCTGCTGCATCAGCAGTAGCAGTGTGAAGCCGACGGCGAGCGTGGTGAGCAGGTCCAGGTCCGCACTGGGCAGGACGTGGTCGATCACCCACTGCATGAAGAACGGTTGCAACACCATCAGGATTTCGAGCACAAGCGCCAGCGTGACCACGTGCGCGATGGAGGCGCCTAGCCCCGTGATGCGACCGATGAGGCGTTGCAGGCGGACCGGGCGCCGTTCTCGCAGCGGAGAGAACTGAGCCGTCGGCCATAGTTCGAGCGCCACGCCGGTGAAGCTTCTCGAGATCTCGTCGATCGAACATTTCCGGATGCCCATGGCCGGATCGAAGATCGTGACCGTGCGGCTGCCCACTTCGCGCAGGACGACGAAGTGATTGAACTCCCAATGCAGGATGCACGGCAGGCGCAATTTGGACAGCGCGTCGATGTCGAGCTTGACCGGGCGCGACGCCAGTTCCAGGCGCGCAGCGAGTTGCACGAGCGCGCCGAGGGTGAGCCCCTTGAGCGAGACCGGGAAGCGTCCGCGCAGCGTCGCTAAGTCCGTCTCGTGACCGTGATAACCGGCGATCATGCCCAGACACGCAAGTCCGCACTCGGCGGCCTCGGTCTGGAGCATGAGAGGCATGCGTTGGCGAAAACCCAAGGCCAGACGTTCAAGCATGATTACAGTCTCCCCGACAGGCTCTGCACAGGATCGAACGCCCATTGATACAGACGCCGGCGCTGTTGCAGCAAATCGGCTTCGACCTGCATGCCCGAGCGCAATACCCAGGGCTGGCCAAGGGGCGATGTCGGTGTGGCGTCGATCGAGACGGTGATGCGGTACAGCGGCTCGCCGGCGCCCTCGCGCTGGGCCCGGGCGGCGTCGCCGAGCTGGTCGGCGGGTAGCGCCGTTTGGGCGACGGCCGCAACCACGCCGGGCTGTTGTCCGAAGCGTTCATATGGGTAGGCCTGATAGCGCAACAGGACTCGGTCGCCCGGCTTGACGGCGCCCACGGACCGGCTCGGCGCGTAGAGCTCCGCCTGAAGCCGGGAGCCGGCCGGCACGATCGCGGCGAGCGGGCGACGCTCGTCGACCGCCTGACCGACTTCGGCAAGCGCCGCGGTGACGGTGCCGGCCTGCGGCGCCGTGATCACGGTGCTGCGCCTGGCTTCGCTCTGGCTAAGCGCTTCGGCATTGCTCGAGATTTCCCGATCGATCTCCGCCAGTTGTTTCTCGTGCTTCGCCGTGAGTTCGGCCAACGCGTTTCGCTGCGCGGCCAGATCGGCGCCCACGCGAAGGCGCTCGCGCATGAGCGTCTGGAGTTGACTGCGTTGGTCGAGCGCATCCGCCTGCTTCTGGTCGGCTTGCTCCTGCGAGATGTAACCTTGGCCGACCAGTCCGCGATAGCGTGCGGCGGTCTGCGCCGCGAGCGACACCCGCTCGCGTTGACCGGCGATCTGCGCGTCCAGTGCGTCCGCCTGGCCGCGCAGACTCTTGACGGCGGCTTCGAGACTGTCGCGCTCGCCCGCTTGCATCGCGCGCGCCTTGTCGCGCGAGTCGCGCAGGCTCGCATCGCGCTGGCGCGCCTGCGCGCTGATGGCCGCCTGTGTTGCGCCCAGCGCGCTCTGGCGTTCGCCGGACACCACGTAGAGCACGTCGCCCGCATTCACGAACTGCTCGTCGCGCACGCGCCGCTCGACCACAATGCCGCTCTCGGGGGCGTAAAGCTTGATCAGGCCTCGTGCCGGCATCAGCTGGCCGCGAACCGTGGCGCGTTGCGTGTAGCCGCCAAACGTCAGAAAGAGGACCACTGCCACGGCAAACGTCGTGAGCACCGCGCTCAGCAGGCGCATGGACAACGGCTGGACGAGAACGATCTCCCCGAGGGATGTCGTCTTCTGCGCAGCAAGCGCTTCTTTACGGAATAGGGGCACGATGCGAGAGGACGGAGGCGCGCGATGGATCGCGTCGGGCGATGTGACGCGGTGTGATGCGGTGGGGGGAGGCGTCTGGGATTGCGCCGTACTCGAGGACGGGCGCCCGCAGCGGCTACTGCCGGCGCGAGTGCCCGCCCGCGATGTCAGGACGCCACGCTCCGGCCGCTAGGGACGGACTTCACCGCGCCCATTGTGGTGGTTTGCTGCACCGTCGCCCCGACGTTGTAACGGTTCGGGCCCCAGCCCCCGCCGACCTGCGCGATTTCTTCCGCCGAGAGTTCGGCGGGCTGTCGCGGCTCGTCGTGTTGCGTGGTCGTTTCAGTGTTGGTTGTCATGGCAAAATCCTCATTGACCGAAGGCGTTCGACCGCCACATCGGGTTGGATGGCATTCGTTCATTGCGTTTCATATTGACTCCTTGCATTGACGCCTTGCATTGACGCCTTGTCCCGACCGGGCCGTCGCGCGATATCGCACGAAGACGATGTCGCGTGACGGACCCGGGCCAGTGTGGCCGGTAGATCAGCGGGAGAAGGGAGTGGTCTTCTGGATGCGGGTGGGCGTCGCAGCCGGGACGGTCGCCGAGGGCTTCAGATAGCCCACGCCACCGCTTACCTGATCGACTTCCTGCGCGCTCAGTTCGGTGACGCTGCGCCGAGCGTCGGCGCCCGACACAGGGGTGGCCTGCGTCCGTTGCCTGGTCTTCATCTTCATAGAGGTCTCCTGCGAGTCATGCAAAGCGGCATGACATGGCCGGCTTCGCATGGAATTGACGTACGATCCGCGTCAACAACGGCACAGCCCCCGGGTTTGGACGGGCGCTGCACCGGCGACGATGTGAAGGCAGGGGACTCACCTCGCCCAATGCCTGCGCACGACCAAAACGTGATCTTTGGACGGCATCGTAACAACCGGGTCGGGCGCACGCATTGGACTTTAGTCCTATACGCGCTGCGGTTGCGCGCCAATGCGGCAAGGCAAGCGGAGCACATCCGGGAGCCGCCCCGGGCGCGTGGACAGCGCCTAGCGGGCGAGCCGGACCTCGCGCTGGAACTCGCGTGGCATCAGACGCAGGGCGTCGCGGAAGAAGCGCCGGTCGGGCGGCGGCAGCATCGGCAGCACGCGGCCCAGCGAGCGGGCCGCGTGAAGCGCCTGCGGCGAATCGCCATCTTGGTGCAGCGCGAACCACAACATCTCGAACCAGAGATTGGCGAGCTGCAAGGGCTCGAAGCGAACGCGCCCTTCCTCGTGGTCGGCGAGCGTCGTCGCCACCACATCGGTCCACTGCCGGAATCCCTTTGCGCGCGAGAAGGGGGCGCCGAATGGCTGCACGGCGTCGAGAAAGGCCTCGACGGCCAGCGGCGTGCTCGCGCGCAATGTCGCGAGATCGGGGTCGCGCCGCGCAGGCACGGCGCCGCGCGCGATGCGCAGCAGAAACACCGTGTTCCACACCGAGTTGCCGCCCACGCCGAAGCGATCGCAAATCCATTCCGACAGACCGATCCAGCGCAACGACTGTCGCTGCACGTCGGCCACGGACAGGCGCCGGCCCGGGTCGATCAGCGTCTCCTGCCAGAACAGCCACAACGACAGCCCGATATTGGCCGCGACGTGTTGTGCGAGCTCGATCGAGTCGGCTTCGAATGCGGCTTGCAGTGCATCGGAAAACGCGGCGAGGGCGTCGGCGGCCGACTGCGCTCGCGTGGGCATCGGCCCGGGACGCGCCGCACGGGACTTGTACAGCAGCGCCTGCAGGTTGCGGCTCTCGAAACGGATGCGCGGGTTGTAGACGAGGCACGGTGCAAGCGCCGCGTCGTCGCCGATGCGCTGCAAATGCGCGAAGGCCCCCGCTTCATCGCGCAGCGCATACGCCTGCCATGCCTGCACGATCCAGTGCATGGCGCGCAGGGTCGGCGAGCCCGGCTCATTCGCGTGGAAGGTGGCCGCGAGCGTGGCGAGCGACTGCTTCGTGCGCGTGGCGTCGCCCATGCGGCGCCACACGAGCGTCTCGGCAAGCAGCGCAATGCCGCGCTGCACGTCGTCGACGGCGCACACCTGCGCGGCGTGAAACGATGGGATGGCGCCGGTGCGCTGACGACGCGCTTCCCCCGACGACGGCGCCTGGGGAGCGAAGAACACGCCGTCCTGCATGTCGCGCTTGCCGAGCGTGAGGTGATGCCAGAACGCGATGTCCTGCATGACGTAATCGAGCGCCGGCGACTGCGGGCCTTGCGCGGCATGCCGCGGCAGGCCGAGGAACGCGGCGATGGCGTGGCGCGGCTCGGCTGGCTGCGTGTCGCCCACCATGACCACGATGCGCGAGCTCTCGTGCGCGGCAAGCCAGAACGGCCCCTTGCTGCGCCCGCGCGTGGGCAGCAGACGCACGTCCGCCTGCCGGTCGTCTCCCCAGCCCACGGCCACGCCCCAGCGCGCGAAATCGGCGAACGCGCGACTGATCAGCATGCGCAGGTCCCCGCCGGCGCCGGACTGTCCGAAGCGAATTCTGAGCGACGCCAGCGAGACGGGCGTGTTCTCGTAATGCGCGGCAAAGTACACGCGCATGAGCAGCCATAGACTCTGGTAGCGCACCGGCTCGCCGTTGACTTTTTGCGGCGCATCGAGGCGCACCCGTACCCGCGTGCGATCGCGGGCGTCGTTGGGCGGTGTGACCTCTATGGGCGGATCGATCATGGCGGTACGTGGCGCGGACGGTGGGGAAGGTCGCGATCGATGATACGGCGGTTACGAAAGTTACGGTAGCGTCGCTTTGCGCTTGCCCAAACGCAAACTATGCTGCAAACGCTTTCGAGAGAGGTGCCCGGCCAGCACCACCGACAACGTTTCCGCCAGTCCGCTGGCACCCATGAACTCAGGACAACGAAATGAAAAAGACACTCTCTCGCTGGCGGCGCGGCGCGGCGCGCTCGCGCTGCGCTTCCTCGGTGCGCTGGCCTCGCCCGTGGTCTTCGCAATGCCCGGACACGCCGCCGAACCCGCGCATTCTTCCGCGGTGCGCATCGCCGAGCGGGCCGACTGGGGCAAGTACTTTGCCGACGAAGGCGTCAAGGGCACGGTCATCGTGCTGGACGGCCGGACCCAGACCTATCAGGCTTACGATGCCGCACGCGCCGAGCGCCGCATGTCGCCCGCATCGACCTACAAGATATTCAATAGCCTGCTCGCGCTGGAGTCCGGCGCGCTCGACAACGAGCGCGAGATCATCCCGTGGGACGGCAAGCCGCGTCGCGTCAAGGCGTGGAACGCCGCGCTCGACCTGCGCAACGCGTTTCGCGTGTCGTGCCTGCCTTGCTATCAGGTCGTCTCGCACAAGATCCCGCGCCAGTACGCGCAGGCCAAGCTCAACGAGGCGGGCTACGGCAATCGCACGATCGGCCGCGCCGCGCACGCCTACTGGATCGACGACAGCCTGCAGATTTCGGCGCGCGAGCAAGTCGACTTCCTGCAGCGTCTGGCCACGGGCACGCTGCCGTTCTCGGCGCGCTCGCAGGACATCGTGCGCAACATATCGATCGTCGAAGCGAACGTCGACTACGTGCTGCACGGCAAGACGGGCTGGTTTACCGAAAAGAAACCCGACATCGGGTGGTGGGTCGGCTGGCTCGAGCGTGACGGCAACCTCACCATGATCGCGTTGAACATCGACATTCAAACCGATGCCGACGCGCCAAAGCGCGCGCGCATCGTTCGCAACGTGCTCAAGGATCTGAAGCTGATCTGAGGCGCGAAGTCGAAGCCGCCGAATGGAAAGCCCGCCGCGAGGGCGGGCCTTTTCCACGGGGCCCGCAAACGGCCGGTCCGGGGCCTGATCCGGCGCTCAGCGCAGTCGCGAGCCGATCAGGCAGCCGAGGGCAAGCGCGGCCATGAGAATCGTGACGCTCACCGACAGCCCGCCCGCGAGCGCGAGGCCCGCCGCCGCCAGGCCGTGCGCCAGGAGCGCGGCCGGCACGAGCAGGGCGGCGCTCACCGCGCACCACCGCATGACATACCGCCACAGGAAACGACTCACGATTCGCATGCGCGCGTCGAGTTGATGCCGCTGCCAGAATGACAGATCGGCCGCCGCGTGGAAGAGCCACAGCGGGCTGAAGTATTTGATGAACAAGTCCATGACGCTGCACCGGAAACACAATGCCCGCAAGTTGCGGGCATGGCGTCGACGCGCGACCGCGGCAACTCAGGGTCGCGCCGCCTCTCGTCAGAGCGTCGACGCAGACCTCATTGTAGCAGGTGACCACTTACTTCGAGTGGCGATGACTCGCGTGTTGCCTGCGAAATTGCATTGAATTTCGTGCAATGGGGCGGGAAATGCTGGTATCCGCTGGCATTTCCATGGTGTCAATCTTCGCGGGACGGGCCCTTTGGCGTGGCGGCAAGAGGAGGGGGCGTGTTGGCCGTGACTTGCTGGATGAGCTCCCATACGGATTGCGCCGCCGGGGAAAGTGTCCGGTTCTTGCGGCGCACCAGCGCGATTGTGCGCTCGAGCTGCGGCACGAGGGGCAGGGCGACCAGGCGCCCGTCGCGCTCCGGCATGCCGGGCATGGTCGGCAGCGCGAGCGCCGGCATGATGCTGATGCCGATGCCCGCTTCGATCATGCGGAAGACGGTAATCGCATGCCCGACCTCCTGCGCCACCTGGCAATAGGCGCCGTGCTGGGCCAGCGCCCGGTCGATGAGCGGACGGCTGCCCGAGGCGTAGTCGAGCAGCACCAGTCTTTCGCCATTGAGCTCTTTCCACGTTACCTGCGTCTGCTTTGCGAAGCGGTGTGAGCGGTCGCACACCACGAGGAACGGCTCGACCAGGATCGGCTCGCCGACGAGATCGTCGATGCCTTCGGAGGCGACGATCACGCCGAAATCCACTTCGCCGTGACGCACGCTGTCCGTGGCGAGCGTCTGCACCTGGTCGCGCAGCATGAAGGTGATGTCCGGATAGCGGGCGGCGCAGGCCGAGATGCACTCGGGCATCAGATTGGCCGAGATGGTCGGCGCGCTCGCCACGCGGACCCGGCCGCGCCGCTCTTCGGCCAGACCGTGCGTGTCGCGCAGGGCGCTTTCCAGATCGTCGAGCACGCGGGCGAGCGTGGCAGAGAGGCTAGCGCCCACTTCGGTGAGCGTGACTTCGCGCGTGGTCCGGTCCACCAGCTTGAGACCGAGTTCTTGTTCCAGTTCGCGGATACAACGGCTGACGGCCGGCTGGGTAAGGCCGATGTCCTCCCCGGCACGGCTGAAACTGCCGTGCGCGGCCACTGCGAGGAACACCTTGAGCTGGCGCAGCGAGATATTCATGCGTAATTTGTATGAATAAATTTTTTAAATGAATTTGTATTTTAACTGTCCTTGCGCTCTAATACGTGAAAACCCGTATCGCGAGCGCACACTTCCGCGTCCGATCGACCGTCTGCCGGTCGGTCGACGGTGATGCCGGCGGCTCCCACGCCGTGGCGTCGAGCGGCTTGCGGACGGGCTTTGTCTTTTCTATTGCATTCGACTGCAGCATTCGAGATCGACGATGGCCAGACCGCGTTTCCTTCCCGACAATTTCACGTTGATGCTGGTGGCGACCGTCGTGCTCGCCAGCTTCCTGCCGGCGCACGGCGAGGGCGAAGTTGCCTTCAACCTGCTCACCAACGTGGCGATTGCCGCCCTGTTCTTCCTGCACGGCGCGAAGCTCTCGCGAGAGGCCGTGCTCGCCGGCGCCACGCACTGGCGCCTGCATCTGCTGGTCTTCGCCAGCACGTTCGCCGTGTTCCCGATCGTGGGCGTGGCGCTCAAGCCCGTGCTCTCGTGGATGGTCACGCCCGAGCTGTATCTGGGCATCCTGTTCCTGTGCACGCTGCCCGCCACGGTGCAGTCGGCCATCGCCTTCACGTCGATCGCGCGCGGCAACGTGCCGGCGGCCGTGTGCAGCGCGTCGGCGTCGAGCCTCTTCGGCATCTTCATCACGCCGGTGCTCGTGGGCCTGATCGTGGTGCATCACGACGGCAATACCGGCGCGTCGCCGTTCGATTCCATTGGCAACATCATGCTGCAACTGCTCGTGCCGTTCATTGCGGGGCAACTGGCCCGCAAGGCCATTGGCGGCTGGGTCGAGCGCAACCGGGCGCTGCTCAAGTTCGTCGACCAGGGCTCGATCCTGCTGGTCGTCTACACCGCGTTCAGCGAAGCGGTGAACACGGGGCTGTGGCGTCAGATCCCGCCGCTCGCGCTGCTCGGCCTCCTGGGCTGCTGCGCGGTGATACTCGCGCTCATGCTGGCTTTCACCACGTATTCGGCGCGCTGGCTCGGTTTTTCTCGCGAAGACGAGATCACCATTGTCTTCTGCGGCTCGAAGAAGAGCCTGGCGAGCGGCATTCCGATGGCGAAGGTGCTGTTCGCGAGCGGCCCGCTGGGCGCCATCGTGCTGCCGCTCATGCTGTTTCATCAGATGCAGCTCATGGTGTGCGCGGTGCTGGCGCAGCGCTATGCCAACCGCCAGCGCGCCGCGCAGGCGGCTCAGTCTGCCAAATCTGCCAAATCGGCCTCGGCCGGCGCACCCAAGCTGACCGGGCGCGGCAAATCGCGAGAGTCCGACAAGCGCGCCAACGCCGGCGTGGGACGCTGAGCCGGCTATCCAGGAGCCGCTGTCACACGTCGGTCTCGCGCAAGTGCTAGAATTGCGGTTGTTTCGCTTCTTGACGACCACCCTGGTCCGGCGGCGCCCGACGCTTCTGTCTCCTGACAGGCCCCTCTCGCGCCAGCCCCGAGCATGGCGCGCAGCGCCCCTTGAATCTTCGCGAGTGAGCTTTGATGCGGAATCCTTCCGCGTGGCGGCCCCCGTTTTTTTAAAAGAGATGTCCCTTCATCATGGCTGATGTAAATGCTGTTCCGACCCCCGGCTTCGATAGCTTTGGGCTGCATGCGGACATCTTGCGGGCCATTGCCGAGCAGGGCTACACCCAGCCGACGCCGATTCAGGCGCAGGCCATTCCGGTGGTGTTGTCCGGTCGCGATGTGATGGGCGCCGCGCAAACGGGAACGGGCAAGACCGCGAGCTTCTCGCTGCCGATCATCCAGCGGCTGCTGCCCGACGCCAACACGAGCGCTTCGCCCGCGCGCCATCCGGTGCGTGCGCTGATTCTCACGCCCACGCGCGAGCTCGCCGACCAGGTGGCAGACAACGTGCGGCTGTACGCCGCGCACACGCCGCTGCGCAATACGGTGGTGTTCGGCGGCGTCGACATGAATCCGCAGAAGGACGTGCTGCGCCGCGGCGTCGAGATCCTGATCGCCACGCCGGGCCGCCTGCTCGATCACGTCGAGCAGAAGACAGTGAACCTGAGCCAGGTCAAGATGCTCGTGCTCGACGAAGCCGACCGCATGCTGGACATGGGCTTCCTGCCCGATCTTCAGCGCATTCTGAATCTGCTGCCCAAGCAGCGCCAGACGCTGCTGTTCTCGGCAACGTTCTCGAACGAGATCAAGAAGCTTGCTTCGAGCTACCTGACCAACCCGGTCACCATCGAAGTCGCGCGTCGCAACGCCACGGCGGACACGGTGGAGCAGGTCGTCTACGAAGTCGACGAAGACGACAAGCGCGCGGCCGTGGTGCAAATCCTCAACGAGCGCGACCTCAAGCAGGTGATCGTGTTCGTCAACAGCAAGATCGGCGCGAGCCGTCTGGCGCGTCAGCTCGAGCGCGACGGCATCGTGACGGCCGCCATTCACGGCGACAAGTCGCAGAACGAGCGCATGCAGGCGCTCGAAGCGTTCAAGCAGGGCGGCATTCGCGCGCTCGTGGCCACCGACGTGGCCGCGCGCGGTCTGGATATCTCGGATCTGCCAGGCGTGATCAACTACGACCTGCCGTACAACCCGGAAGACTACGTGCACCGCATTGGCCGCACGGGCCGCGCGGGCGCGTCTGGCGAGGCGCTGTCGCTGTGCGCGCCGGACGAGCGCAAGCAACTCGTGGAAATCGAAAAGCTCATCAAGCGCGAGCTCAAGCGCGGCGAACTGGTGCTCGAGCGCCGCAGCCGCTCGCGCGACGATCGCGGCGATCGCTACGAACGCAGCGAGCGCCACGCTCGCCACGAGGGCCTGCGCGCGAGCCGTGGCGGCAGCGCCGCGCCGCGTCGCGTGCGCCCGGAGGACGAGTTCTTCTACAAGCCCTACGAACCGTCGCCGTCGGCGGGGCAGTCGCAGCGCGAGGCGCAGCCCGATGCCGGCGCACCGGCCGCATTCGGCGCGATCCCCGAGAAGGCGCCCAAGCGTCAGGTCGCTGCGCTGCTTGCCGGCTTTCCCCGCAAGGCGGGCAACTGACGAAACTCACCGGCCGGTCCGGCGTGTCGAAACGAAAAAGCCAGCGCGATCGCGCTGGCTTTTTTATTTTCGATGGCGAGGACCGCTCAGCGGCCGTGCTGCTCGCGCCATGCGGCCGTGGCGGCGGCAAAGAAGTCGTCGCGATGTGCAATGTCGGCCAGTGTCGCGGGCAAGCCCAGGTGCAGGGCGGCCGCCTTCAGCGCGCCCAGCACGGCTTCTGGCGTACCCAGCGCTAGGGGCGCCGCGCCATTTTGCTTGCTGAGTTTCTCGCCGTCGTCGGCCATCACGAGCGGCACGTGGAGATAGCGGGGCGCCGGGGCGTCGAGGCACTCCTGAAGATAGATCTGGCGCGCCGTCGAATCGAGCAGGTCCGCGCCGCGCACGATGTCCGTGATGCCCTGATCCTCATCGTCCACCACCACGGCCAACTGGTAAGCCCACTGTCCGTCCGCGCGCTTGAGCACGAAATCGCCGACTTGCGTTGCCAGGTCCTGCGTTTGCGTGCCCATCCAGCGATCGTCGAAAGTCACGCGCGCCGCTTCGCCGTCCGGCACGCGCAGACGCCACGCTCGCGCGGGCTTGCCGTGCAGCCCGTTGCGGCAGGTGCCCGGATAGGCGAGCGTGCTGTGGCGGGCGTGGACGCGCGTGAGCGAATCGGCGATTTCGCGGCGCGTGCAGCCGCATGGGTAGACGAGTCCGCGCGCGGTGAGCGAGGCGAGTGCCGACGCGTACAGGGCGTGGCGCCGGCTTTGCCACACGATGGGCTCGTCCGAGTGCAGGCCCAGTCGCCCGAGGGTGGCGAGAATGTCGTCGGCCGCGCCCGGGACGCTGCGCGGCTCGTCAAGGTCTTCCATGCGCACGATCCAGACGCCGCCGTGGGCGCGTGCATCGAGCCAACTGGCCAGCGCGGTGACGAGCGAGCCGCGGTGCAGCGGCCCGGTGGGCGACGGGGCGAAGCGTCCCCGGTACGCGCGCGAGCCGGCCGTGCGCGTCGCGGGGGCTCGCGTCTGGCTGGACGCCGACGATGCCGCCACGTCGTCAGGGCCCCGTTGTCAGGCCGTCACCGCAGGAGCGGACGGAGCGGAGGGAGCGGCGGCCTCGCCTGCAGGCGGCGCGCCACGCCGGGTGCCGACGCATGCCGGGCAATGCTCCCCTTCGACATAATCGGGGCTGCGCTGGTCCTCCACGCTCACCACGGCACGGCAGGCAAAGCACTGCCGGGTCGCGGCAGGCGTCAGTTCGGGCGTGAGCGCTGTGCGGTAGTCGAAGACGAAGCAGTCGCCGCGATAGTGCGCCCCGCCCACGTCCTCGAAATACTTCAGAATGCCGCCATCGAGCTGATAAGTGTGTTCGAGGCCGATGTCGCGCATATAGATGGCGGCCTTCTCGCAGCGAATGCCGCCGGTGCAGAACGAGACGATGGTCTTGCCCTCGAAGTCGGCGCGATGCGCGGCAATGACTTCCGGGAACTCCGAGAACTTCGTCAGGCGATAGTCGACCGCATTGTCGAACGTGCCGACGTCCACTTCGAAGTCGTTGCGCGTGTCGAGCATCACGACCGGGCGGCCCTCGTCGTCATGGCCCGCGTCGAGCCAGCGCTTGAGCGTGGCGGGGTCGACGCCCGGTGCGCGCCCGTCGGCGGGCTTGATCACCGGCATCTTCATCGTGATGATTTCTTTCTTCTGGCGCACCAGCATGCGGCGGAACGGCTGCGTGTCCGAGAGGCTTTCCTTGACTTCGAGGTCGGCGAAGCGGGCGTCGGCGCGCAGGCTCGCGAGGAAGGCGTCGATGGCCGCGCGCGAGCCGGCGAGGAACAGGTTGATGCCCTCGGGCGCGAGCAGGATCGTGCCCTTCAGGGCGAGCGCCTGGCAGCGTTCGAGCAGTGCCGGACGCAGGGTCGCGATGTCGTCGAGCGTGACGAACTTGTACGCAGCGATATTGACGATGGACATGGCAACGGGCAAACGCAAAAGCGTGAAACGATAATCCGCCATTATCGCCGAAATTGCCGATATCGCGCCGGCTCGCCCCCGCGCGGCGCCGGTGGGCTTCGGTCCGGCGCCCAACCGTCATGGGGGGCGGGCGTCGCCTGTTCGGGTTCCGGCCCGGCTCACGCCGCGGGGCGGCGCACGTTGGCCTCCTTTCCGGGGCCCCGGCGTTCGTCAGGTGTTCCGTACCTCCCGGCACGGTCAATGCGAGGGCGTCGCGGTACAATACCGGCCATGTCAGAACCCCGCTTCGTCCACCTCCGTCTCCACTCCGAATACTCGATCGCCGATGGCATCGTGCGGCTCGACGACGTCGTCAAGGCCGCCGCCCGGGACGGTCAGGGTGCGCTCGCGCTCACCGACCTCGCGAACATGTTCGGCGCCATCCGTTTCTACAAGGAAGCTCGCGGCAAGGGCGTCAAGCCGATCATCGGCTGCGACGCCTGGATCACGAACCCGGCCGATCGCGACAAGCCGTCGCGGCTGCTGCTGCTCGCGCGCAACAGGCAGGGCTATCTGAATCTGTGCCAGTTGCTCTCCCGGGCGTGGCTGGGCAATCAGTGGCGGGGGCGCGCGGAGATCGAGGCGTCGTGGCTGCAGGCGGACGGTCTTGCCGCCGGCCTGCTGGCGCTGTCGGGCGCGCAGATGGGCGACATCGGCGCGGCGCTTGCCGCCGGCAATCCGGAACTGGCGCTGCAATGCGCCAGGCACTGGGCGGGCGTGTTTCCCGGCGCTTTCTACATCGAGTTGCAGCGAACCAGCCAGCCGGGCATGGAAGCGTATGTGCAGCAGGCCGTGCAACTGGCCGCGAAGGCGGGCCTGCCGGTCGTCGCCACGCACCCGATCCAGTTCATGAGCGCCGACGACTTCACCGCCCACGAAGCGCGCGTGTGCATTTCGGAGGGCGAGATCCTGGGCAATGCGCGACGCGTGCGTCGCTTCACGCCGGACCAGTGCTTCCGCACGCAGGACGAGATGATCGCCGCGTTCGAGGACGTGCCGTCGGCCATTGCCAACAGCGTGGAGATCGCCAAGCGCTGCAACCTCACGCTGGAGCTCGGCAAGCCGAAGCTGCCGTTGTTCCCCACACCGGACGGCATGTCGCTCGACGACTACCTCGTGCATCTGTCCAAGCAAGGACTGGAGACGCGCCTCGCGCAGCTCTATCCCGACGAGGCGGAGCGCGACAAGCAGCGTCCCGACTATTACAAGCGACTCGACTTCGAGACGGGCACCATCATCAAGATGGGCTTCCCGGGCTACTTCCTGATCGTGGCCGACTTCATCCAGTGGGCCAAGAACAACGGCGTGCCGGTCGGTCCGGGCCGCGGCTCGGGGGCCGGTTCGCTCGTCGCCTACGCGCTCGGCATCACCGATCTCGATCCGCTCAAGTACAACCTGCTGTTCGAGCGCTTCCTGAACCCGGAACGCGTGTCGATGCCCGACTTCGACATCGACTTCTGCCAGGACGGACGCGACCGCGTCATTCAGTACGTCAAGGAGAAGTACGGCGCGGACGCCGTGTCGCAGATCGCGACCTTCGGTTCGATGGCGGCCAAGGCGGCCGTGCGTGACGTGGGCCGCGTGCTCGACCTCGGCTACAACTTCGTCGACGGCATCTCCAAGCTGATCCCGTTCAAGCCGGGCAAGCACGTCACGATCGACGACGCGCTCAAGGAGGAGCCGCAGCTCGCCGAGCGTTACCAGACCGAGGACGAGGTCAGGCAACTGATCGAGCTGGCGCAGCGCGTGGAGGGCCTCACGCGTAACGTCGGCATGCACGCGGGCGGCGTGCTGATCGCCCCGGGCAAGCTCACCGACTTCTGTCCGCTCTACACGCAGGGCACCGGCGAGGACGCCAGCGGCGTGGTGAGCCAGTACGACAAGGACGACGTGGAAGCCGTCGGTCTGGTGAAATTCGACTTTCTGGGCCTGACCACGCTCACGATCCTGAACTGGGCCGAGCGCTACATCAAGCGCCTGCATCCGGAAATGGCGGACTGGTCGCTCGATCAAGTCTCGCTCACCGATCCGGCCGCCTTCAACATTCTCAAGAAAGCCAATACGGTGGCGGTGTTCCAGCTCGAAAGCCGCGGCATGCAGGGCATGCTCAAGGACGCGCAGCCCGACCGCTTCGAGGACATCATCGCGCTGGTGGCGCTGTATCGTCCGGGCCCGATGGACCTGATCCCGAGCTTCTGCGCGCGCAAGCACGGGCGCGAGAAGGTCGAATATCCGGACCCTCGCGTGGAGCCGGTGCTCCAGGAGACCTACGGCATCATGGTCTACCAGGAGCAGGTGATGCAGATGGCGCAGATCATCGGCGGATACTCGCTCGGCGGCGCCGACTTGCTGCGCCGCGCCATGGGCAAGAAGAAGGCCGAGGAAATGGCGCAGCACCGCGAGATTTTCGCGCAGGGCGCGGCCAAGAACGGTCTCTCGCGCGAGAAGTCCGACGAAATCTTCGACTTGATGGAGAAGTTCGCGGGCTACGGCTTCAACAAGTCGCACGCTGCCGCGTATGCCTTGCTGGCGTACTACACCGCGTGGCTCAAGGCGCACCATCCCGCCGCGTTCATGGCCGCCAACATGAGCTTGGCCATGGACGACACGGACAAGGTCAAGATTCTGTACGACGACTGTCTCGCCAACGGCCTGGGCGTGCTGCCGCCGGACGTGAACGTCTCGGCTTACCGCTTCGAGCCGGCCGACACGAAGACCGTGCGCTACGGTCTGGGCGCGATCAAGGGCAGCGGCCAGTCGGCCATCGAGGAGATCCTGCGCGCGCGCGAGGAAAAGCCGTTCACCGACCTGTTCGACTTCTGCGCGCGCATCGACCGGCGCGTGGTCAACCGCCGCACCATCGAAGCGCTGATTCGCGCCGGTGCATTCGACTCCATCCACGACAACCGCGCGCAGCTCATGGCGTCGGTGCCGCTCGCAATGGAAGCGGCCGAACAGGCGAGCGCGGCGGCCAACCAGGTAAGCCTGTTCGATCTCGGCGACGAGAGCCTGCAGGCGCCGCTGGAGCTGGCCGACGAACCGGCATGGTCCGACAAGCGCAAGCTCCAGGAGGAGAAGCAGGCGCTCGGCTTCTATCTGTCGGGCCACATGTTCGACGCCTATGCGGAGGAAGTGCGGCGCTTCGTGCGCACGCGTATCCGCGACCTCGGGGAAGGGCGCGACAAGCTCGTGGCAGGCGTGATCTCCAGCTTGCGAACGATGATGACGCAACGCGGCAAGATGGTCATCGTGCAACTCGACGACGGCACCGGCACGCTCGAGGCCACCATCTTCAACGAGCAGTTCGAGGCAAACAAGCATCTCTTCAAGGAAGACGAACTGCTGATCGTGCAGGGTAATGCGCGCCCCGACAGTTTCACGGGCGGCCTGCGCTTCACGACCGAAAGCGTGATGGACCTGGGCCGTGCGCGCGCGCGCTTCGCCCGCGCGCTCAAGCTCTCGTTCAATGGCAACGCCGACTGGACGCGTCTTCGCGCCACGTTGCAGCCGCACTGCACGATGTATCGCGTGGCTGCCGCGGCGAACCCGAGCGGCGGGTTCAATGGCGGAGGCGGAGGCGGGGGCTACGGCGGCAATGGGGGCAACAGCAACGGCGGCGGTTTCGGGCGCCGCAACGGCGGCAACGGCAACGAAGGCGGCGACAAGCAAAACGGCCTGCCGGTGCATATCGTGTATCGTCGCCCCGACGCGGAGTGCGAATCGCGTCTGGGCGACGACTGGAAGGTGCAGCCCGGCGACGAGTTGCTCGGCGAGCTGCGCCAGTGGCTCACGCCCGATTCGGTGCAAGTGGTCTACTGAGCCCATGGCGCGGCGAGCAGGCATGCCGCGGCGTGCCGACGGCGCGGCCAGCGTCATGTCATAACCCCGGCGTGGCGGACAGAAGCCGTCCACCGGACGATCCAACAAGAAGGAAACCCGGATGTTTTCCATCATTGTTCCGACGTGGAACAACCTCGCGTTGCTGCAACTGTGCGTGCGCAGCATCCGCCAGAACTCGAGCCGGCCGCATCAGATCATCGTTCACGTCAACGACGGCTCGGACGGCACGCTCGAGTGGGTGCGCGCCGAGGGGATCGAGCACACGGCGTCGCCGGATAATATCGGGATCTGCTATGCGGTGAATCAGGCGGCGGCGCTCGCGCGCGAAAAGTACATCGTCTACCTGAACGACGACATGTACTGCTGCCCCGGCTGGGACACCGCGCTCATCGAGCGGGCCGAGGCAATGCCGGACAAGGCGTTCATGCTCTCGGGCACGATGATCGAGCCGGTCGATACGGGCAACCCGTGCGTGCTGGTGCAGGACTTCGGGCGCGATGTCGATACTTTCGACGAGCAGGCGCTGCTTGCTGCTGTGCCGACCTACCGCAAGCCGGACTGGTTCGGCGCGACGTGGCCACCCACGCTCGTTCACCGCGACTGGTGGTTCCTCGTGGGCGGCTACAGCACCGAACTGAGCCCGGGCATGAGCAGCGACAACGATTTCTCCATGAAGATGTGGGGCGCCGGCGCACGCCGGTTCATCGGCGTCGGCGCGAGCCTCGTGTATCACTTCCAGTGCAAGAGCACGGGCAAGGTCGTGAAGAACGACGGCCGCACGCAGTTCCTGCGCAAGTGGGGCATGACGCAGTCGATTTTCGATCGCTACTACCTGCGTCGCGGTGTGCCGATCCCGGCCGGCAGCGACGGTCGCCTGGCCGAGCCGGTCGACGACGGCAAGCTGCGCTGGGCGCTGTTGCGCTCGCGGGTGAAGCGGGCGCTGGCGAAATAAGCGCGGCGGTACGTGCCTGCGCCCTGTCGGCCCCGTCGGCCGTTTCGACCCTGCCTGCCAAGCTGGCCAAGCCGGCCAAGCCGACCATCGGGCGCAGCGAGCGCCAGACACGAAAAAACGGACGCGTGGCGCGTCCGGTTTTGCATCCGAAGAAGGCGCAGGAAGGCAAGCGGTGCCGGCGTCAAACCTCGCCGCGTCGCAGCAGCGCGTACTTCAGAAAGGCGCTGCGAGCGTTCATGCGTGCGATGGCGGCGCCCGTGCCGCCGTCGAGAAACCCACCGCGCAGCACGTAGGTGCGAATGAACGCCCACCCGCCGTTGATCCACGGCTTGAGCGGCGAGACGCGCTTGCCGCGCAGCGCCATTTCCTTCGCGCCGGCGCGCGCATAGCGCTGTACCTTGTCCTCGACCTGCCGAGCCTCGGTATAGCTGTAGTGCAGGAGGTGGTGCGCGAGCGTGCCCAGTTCGCCGTCGACGATCACGCGCTCGTGCACGAGGTTGTCCGAAAAGCGCCCGGCCTCGCGGCGAAACAGCCGCACCACGTAGTCGGGATACCAGCCGCAGTGCCGCACCCAGTGGCCGAGGAACTGCGACAGGCGTGGCATGCGATAGCCCGCATGAGCGCCCCGGGCGAGCGCCGCGGCGATATCGGCGGCGAGCTCCGGCGTGACGCGCTCGTCGGCGTCGAGCGAGAGAACCCACGGCTGCGTCGCGTGAGACAGCGCGCGATTCTTTTGCGGGCCGAAGCCCGGCCAGTCGGGCGTGACGTGGACCTGCGCGCCGGCCGCCCGGGCGATGTCGGCCGTACCGTCGGTACTCGCGTTGTCGACCACCACGATCTGCGACGCGAACGCACGCACCGACGCGATGCACTCGGCGATGTTATGCCGCTCGTTGCGCGTGAGGATCGTCACGGTGAGCGGCAGTTGCGGCGCCTGCGGCGCAGGCGAAGTAGCTTCGGTCATGAATACTCGCGAAATGACGGCGTCGACCTGGCGCTGAGGCGCTCGCCACATGCCTGCCCGTGCCGGCTAGGCGTTGAGCAACGCCACGAGCGCTTCGCCGTAGCGTTCGATCTTCGCCTCGCCCAGTCCGGTGATGTCGGCGAGACCTTCGCGGTGCCGGGGGCGGCGCTGGGCCAGCTCGCGCAGCGTCCGGTCATGAAGGATAACGTAAGCGGGCACCTGTTGCGCCTTGGCAATGTCCTGGCGCCATGCTCGCAGCTTGTCGAACAGTTGCTGATCGGCGGGATCGAGTTCTATGGCCGGCGACGACGCATAGCCGGCAAAGCGGCCTTTCTTGCCCGTTGCCGCGCGCTGGCGCCGCAACGACAGCGTGGTCTCGCCCTTGAGCACGGGGCGCGCCGCGGCATTGAGCGTCAGCGCGCCGTACTGGCTGCTGTCGGGCTCGATGATGCCGTGTGCGATCAGTTGGCGAAACACCGAACGCCAGCCCTGATCGTCGAGTTCGCCGCCGACACCGAAGGTCGGCAGATTCTCGTGGCCGAACTGACGCACCTTGTCCGTGCTGCGCCCGCGCAGGACGTCGACCAGGTGCCCGGCGCCGAAGCGCTGCCCGGTGCGCAGGATGGCCGAGAGCGCTTTTTGCGCGGCGACGGTGCCGTCGTAGACTTCGGGCGGATTGAGGCAGACGTCGCAGTTGCCGCACGGCTCGCTGGCCTCGCCGAAGTACGAGAGCAACACGGTGCGGCGGCAGCGCGCCGCTTCGCAGTAGCCGAGCAGGGCGTCGAGCTTCTGGCGCTCGATGCGCTTTTGCAGCTCCGAGGCATTCGATTCGTCGATCCGGCTGCGATGGACCACGACGTCGTTGAGTCCGTAAGTCATCCAGGCTTCGGCGGGTTCGCCGTCACGCCCGGCGCGACCCGTCTCCTGGTAATAGGCCTCGAGGCTCTTGGGCAGATCCAGATGCGCGACAAAACGCACGTCCGGCTTGTCGATGCCCATGCCGAACGCCACCGTGGCGGCCATGACGAGTCCTTCCTCGCGCAGGAACCGCTGCTGGTGAGCGCGCCGCACTTCGGCGTCGAGTCCGGCGTGGTACGGCAGCGCCGCAATGCCCTGCGTTTGGAGCCACGCGGCCGTTTCTTCCACTTTCTTGCGCGACAGGCAGTAGACGATGCCCGCCTCGCCGCGATGCCGTGCGAGAAAGGCCAGCAGTTGCCTGCGCGGATTGTCGCGATCGACGATCTCGTAGCGAATGTTCGGCCGATCGAAGCTCGAGACGAACACACGCGCTTCGGTCAGGCCCAGCCGTGTCTGGATTTCGTCGCGCGTGGCGGCGTCGGCCGTGGCCGTGAGCGCGATGCGCGGCACCCGCGGATAACGCTCGTGCAGCGCCGAGAGCTGGATGTATTCGGGACGGAAATCATGCCCCCACTGCGATACGCAATGCGCTTCGTCGATGGCGAAGAGTGCGAGCTGTGCGCGCTCGTCGAGGCGGTCGAGCAGATCGAGGAAACGATCGGTCAGCAAGCGCTCGGGCGCGACGTAGAGCAAGTCTAGCTCGCCGCGTGCAGCCCGGCGCTCGGTGTCGAGCGCCTCGTCGAAACCGAGACTGGAATTGAGGTAGGCGGCGCGCACGCCCGCCTGCAGCAGGGCGTCGACCTGGTCCTGCATGAGCGCGATGAGCGGCGAGACCACGATGCCGATACCAGGGCGCAGCAGGGCGGGAATCTGGTAGCAGAGCGACTTGCCGCCGCCCGTGGGCATGAGGACGAGGGCGTCGCCCCCGCCGGCCACATGGTCGACGATGGCGGCCTGATCGCCACGGAATGCGTTATAGCCGAATACGGTACGGAGGACTTCGAGTGCGCTTGCCATGGCCGGGAGTATACCGGTTCCCCCGGCGCTCCGGCGCGCCGGAATCCCCGAAAAGCCCGAGGCTCGCGGCGATGGCGGAGAATTTCGCGGCGGCCTCCGAGCCGCGCCCGGGCGCGGCCCGACGCGGGCGTCCGGTACGTTAGAATAGCGGTTTTTCCGCCGTCCCCCATCTCCATGAGCGCACCGCACAAGCCCGCCGGACCGATTCTGCGACGTCTGCTGGGCTATCTTCAGCCGTACTGGCACATGGGCCTGCTGGCCGTCATCGCCATGGCGCTCGTCGCGGGGACCGAAGCGGCCATTCCGGCGGTCCTCAAGCCAGTGCTGGACAAGGGCTTCTCGGGCGGCGATCCGTGGAAGCTGTGGTACGTGCCGGCCGCGGTGATCGGCCTTGCCATCGTGCGCGGGCTGGCGCAGTACGCCGCCAACTACATGCTCTCGTGGGTCTCCAACCGCGTGCTGCTGGATCTGCGCGTGCGAATGTTCGAGCGTCTGCTGCACGCGCCCGCGGCCTACTATCAACGCGAGACGACCAGCACCCTCATCAACGCCATCGTCTACGAAGTCAACCAGGTGCTGGGCGTGCTGACCACGGTGCTGATCACGCTCGTGCGCGACTCGCTCACCGTCGTCGGCCTGCTGGGTTACCTCTTTTACCTGAACTGGCGCCTCACGCTTGTCGTCGCCGTCATTCTGCCGCTCATCGGCTGGCTCGTCGGCAAGATCAACCGGCGCCTGCGTCGCCTGAACCGCGAGCAGCAAACGCTCACCAATGCGCTGTCGTATGTCGTCGAAGAAGCGGTCGGCGGCTACAAGGTCGTGAAGATCCACAATGGCGAAGAGTATGAGAAGACGCGCTTCGACAGGATGACCAGCCGGCTGCGCGGCTACGCCATGCGCGTGACGGTCTCCGGCGGCCTGGCGCAACCGGTCACGCAGGCGCTGGCGTCGCTCGCGCTGGCCGTCGTGATCACGGTGGCGATGATCGAATCGTCCTCGGGCGAGATGACCGTGGGCGGCTTCACGGCGTTCGTCACCGCGCTGCTGCTCGTGGTCTCGCCGCTCAAGCACCTGATGGACGTCAACCAGCCGCTGCAGCGCGGCGTGACGGCTGCCGAGCTGATTTTCGACGTGATGGACGTCGAGCTCGAGCCTGCCGGCGGCGAGCGCACACTCGAGCGGGCGAAGGGCCGCGTGACGTTCGATCAGGTGAGCTTCCACTACGGCGCAAGCGAGCGTCCGACGCTCGACAGGATTTCACTGAACGTGGCACCCGGCGAGATGGTCGCGCTCGTCGGCCCGTCGGGCAGCGGCAAGACAACGCTCGTCAACCTGGTGCCGCGGTTCTTCGATCCGAGCGCCGGCCGCATCCTGCTCGACGACATTCCGCTCACGGAGCTTCGCCTGGCGGACCTGCGCCGTCAGATCGCCTTCGTGAGCCAGGACGTGGTGCTGTTCAACGACACCGTGGCGGCGAACGTGGCGTATGGCCAGGAAATCGACCTCGCGCGCGTGCATGCGGCGCTGCGTGCGGCCAATCTGACCGATGCGGTCGAAGCCATGCCCGAGGGCGTGCAGACGCTCGTGGGCGATAATGGCATGCGCCTGTCGGGCGGTCAGCGTCAGCGCCTGGCCATTGCGCGCGCCATCTACAAGGACGCCCCGATCCTGATTCTCGACGAGGCCACGTCGGCGCTGGACTCGGAGTCGGAGCGCCATGTACAGGCGGCGCTCGAAGTGTTGATGGAGGGACGCACCACGCTCGTGATCGCGCACCGTCTGTCCACCATCGAGCGAGCGGACCGTATCGTCGTGCTGGAGCACGGCCGGATCGTGGAGCAGGGGTCTCACCAGGAACTGGTGGCGCACAATGGCCTTTACGCCCATCTGCACCGCATCCAGTATGCGCAGCAAGCGCAGGAAGCCTGACGCGCGACGCGCTGCCGCGCCCCGGCACGTTGTGTCGAGACGTCGGCCCGGTCAGCGTCCTGTCACCGCCATAGAAGGAGATCGCAATGCGCCAGTCGCCAATCAGTCGTTTCCCCGTGCCGGATCTGGCCACGTTGCCAGCCGATATTCGCGCGCGTATCGAGCAGGTGCAGGAGAAGGCCGGCTTCATTCCGAACGTGTTCCTTGCGCTGGCGCACCGTCCCGACGAATTCCGGGCGTTTTTCGCGTATCACGACGCGTTGATGCTCAAGGAGGGTAACCTCAGCAAGGGCGAGCGCGAGATGATCGTGGTGGCCACGAGCGCTGCGAACCAATGTCTGTATTGCGTGGTCGCACACGGTGCGCTGGTGCGCATCTACGAGAAGCAGCCGCTGCTGGCCGACCAGGTGGCCGTCAACTATCTGAAGGCCGATCTGACAGCGCGTCAGAAGGCGATTCTCGCGTATGCCATGAAAGTGTGCGAACGCTCCCACGAAGTGGGCGACGACGATTACGCCGCGCTGCGCGAGCACGGCCTGGACGACGAGGACATCTGGGACATCGCCGCGATCACGGCGTTTTTCGGCATGTCCAACCGCATTGCGAATGCCATTTCAATGCGGCCTAACGACGAATTTTTCCTGATGGGGCGCGTGCCGCGCAGTCCGTAACAGTCTACTTTTGACCCAAGCTTGATACCTATGATCTTCGTGACTGGCGGCGCCGGCTTCATCGGTGCAAATTTCGTACTCGACTGGTTCGCGCAAAGCGACGAACCGGTCCTGACCGTCGACAAGCTGACCTACGCGGGCAACCTGACGAACCTGGCGAGTCTGGAACGGGATCCCCGTCACCATTTCGCGCAGGTCGACATCTGCGATCGTGAGGCGCTCGATCGCCTGTATGCGAAGCATCAGCCCCGCGCAGTCATCCACTTTGCCGCCGAAAGCCACGTCGATCGCTCGATTCACGGTCCGGGCGACTTCGTGCAGACGAACGTCGTCGGCACGTTCACGATGCTCGAGGCCGCGCGCGCCTACTGGGGCACGCTGACGGGCGAAGCGCGTGAGGCGTTCCGCTTCCTGCACGTCTCGACGGACGAGGTCTACGGCTCGTTGGGCCCGACCGATCCCGCGTTCTCCGAGACCACGCCGTATGCACCGAACAGCCCGTATTCGGCGTCGAAGGCGGGCTCGGATCATCTGGTGCGCGCCTATCATCATACGTATGGCCTGCCCACGCTGACGACCAACTGCTCGAACAACTACGGCCCGTATCAATTCCCGGAGAAGCTGATTCCGCTGGTGATCGCCAACGCGCTCGCCGGCAAACCGCTGCCGATCTACGGTGACGGCAGCAACGTGCGCGACTGGCTCTACGTAGGCGACCATTGCTCGGCGATTCGCGAAGTGCTCGCACGCGGCGCACCCGGCGAGGTGTACAACGTCGGCGGCTGGAACGAACAGAGCAACCTGTCGGTGGTGAAGCACCTGTGCACGCTGCTCGACGAACTGTCGCCGCGCGCGGACGGCAAGTCATACGCCGACCAGATCACGTTCGTGACCGACCGTCCTGGTCACGATCGCCGTTATGCCATCGACGCGCGCAAGCTCGAGCGCGAGCTGGGCTGGCGCCCGGCGCAGACCTTCGAGACCGGCATGCGCAAGACGGTGCAGTGGTATCTGGCAAACGGCGAATGGGTGCGCCAGGTGCAGTCGGGCGAATACCAGCGCTGGATCGAAACGCACTATCAGAAAAAAGACTGAGGCAACGTATGGGCGTCAGACGCAAAGGCATTATTCTCGCCGGAGGATCCGGCACGCGCTTGTATCCGGCGACGCTGGCGGTCTCCAAGCAACTGCTGCCGGTCTACGACAAGCCGATGATCTACTACCCGCTCACCACGCTGATGCTGGCGGGAATTCGCGACGTGCTGATTATCTCTACGCCGCAAGATACCCCCCGTTTCGAGCAACTCCTCGGCGACGGCAGGCAGTGGGGCCTGAATCTGCAATACGCGGTGCAGCCGTCGCCGGACGGTCTCGCACAAGCGTTTCTGATCGGTGCGAACTTCATCGGCAACGATCCGTGCGCGCTGGTGCTTGGCGACAATCTGTTCTATGGCCATGATTTCGCGGCGTTGCTCGGTGCGGCCAACGCGCAGACGAGCGGCGCGACGGTCTTCGCCTATCCGGTACACGATCCGGAGCGTTATGGCGTGGTGACGTTCGACGAGAACGGCAAGGCCATCGATCTCGTGGAAAAGCCGAAGGAGCCCAAGTCGCGCTACGCGGTCACCGGACTGTACTTCTGCGACAACGACGTGATCGAGATTGCACGCGCCATCAAACCGTCGGCGCGCGGCGAGTTGGAGATTACGGACGTCAACAACGAGTACCTGAAGCGCGGCAAGCTCAACGTCCAGATCATGGGCCGCGGCTACGCGTGGCTCGATACGGGGACGCACGAATCGATGCTCGAGGCGAGCACGTTCATTCAGACCATCGAAAGCCGCCAGGGCCTGAAGGTGGCATGTCCGGAAGAAATTGCTTATCGACGCGGCTGGATCGACGCCGCTGCCATCGAAGCGTTGGCCCAACCGCTGGTGAAGACCGGCTACGGCCAGTACCTGCTCGCCATGCTCAACGAGCGCGTATTCTGATCGCTCCGTCTAAGGTCAACTCATGCAACTGATTGCCACCGCCATTGCCGACGTCAAAGTGGTCGAGCCGAAAGTGTTCGGCGACTCGCGCGGCTACTTTTTTGAAAGCTTCAACCAGCGCCAGTTCGACGATGCTCTCGGCAAGCGTCTCACCTTCGTGCAGGACAACCAGTCGCGCTCGGCGCGCGGCGTGCTGCGTGGCCTGCACTATCAGGTGAAGCAACCGCAGGGCAAGCTCGTGCGTGTGCTGCAGGGCGAGATCTACGACGTGGCCGTCGATATCCGCCAGGGCTCACCGACGTTCGGCAAGTGGGTGGCCGAGGTGCTGAGCGCGCAGAACAAGAAACAGTTGTGGATTCCGGCAGGCTTCGCGCACGGTTTCGTGGTGACTTCGGAGACTGCGGAAGTGCTCTACAAGACGACCGACTACTGGGCGCCGCAGTACGAGCGTTGCATCCGCTGGGACGACCCGACACTCGCGATCCCCTGGCCGCTCGACGGCATCACCCCCATCGTCTCGGACAAGGACAAGGTCGGCATGCTGTTCGCGGATTACCGCCACGAGGACTGATCGGATCGCTTCCGAGCACAGTCGGGCAAGGCCGCGATTGCCCGAACCCGTCGACGTCACCTTGTCACCACGTTTCGCCACATTCCATTCCGCCGCGGCCGCCGCGAGCCTCGCGCCCGTCAGTCGACGGGGCGCCCGGCGGCCGTCGAAACGCCTTCGCCGTCCGCCATCGCGCGCACCTCTTCGGCCGCCGGCGTTTCCCCGGTAATGCACAGCACTCGCACGCGGCGCAGGCCGAAGCGGGCGGCGAGCGCATCCGCCACCGCCTGCGACGCCGGTTCGATGCCGCCGTGCATGCCGGCGCCCGGCGCGTCTCCCAGCCCCTCGACCAGCACGTCCGCTTCCAACCCGTTGTCGAGGTAGTGCAGCTTCACGCCGTGCAGCGCCAGCGCGTTGGCTCGGCAGAGCACTTCGGCCGCGCCGACGACGACCGCGCGCGCCGGCCACTGCTGCAAGGCGGTGCCCTTGGTGTCGCTCTCCGCGTCGACATGAACCAGCACGTCGAGAATCTCCGGCTCGCGCATGACGGCCGCGCGCGCCTGCTCGGCGATGTAGTGGCCCTCGGAGACGGACAGCCGGCCGTCGACGAGGATATGCACGTCCACGACGATCTGGTCGCCCATGCGGCGGGTACGCAGCATGTCGATGGCGCGCACACCCGGCGTGTCGGTGAGCCGCGTGCGGATGTTGACGGTGGTGCCGTCGTCCACACCGCGATCGATCAGGTCCTGCAGCGCGTTCCAGCCGAATTTCCAGCCGGTGCGGCCGATCATCAGGCCCACGAGCGCGGCGGCGAGCGGATCGAGAATGCGATAGCCCGCGAGGTTGCCGAGAATGCCGCAGGCCACGACGAGCGAGGAAAGGGCGTCCGAGCGCGCGTGCCAGGCGTTGGCCACCAGCATGGCCGAGCGCACGCGCTGCGCGGCGCGCAGCATGTAGCGAAAGAGTCCTTCCTTGGATACCAGCACGAACACGGCGACAGCGAGCGCGACCGTGTGCACTTCCGGAATCGCTTCGGGATGCAGCAGGCGGTCCACACCGCGCCATAACATGCCCGCGCCGACGGCCACCAGAATCACGCCGAGGAACAGCGACGCCGCATTTTCGTAGCGGCTGTGCCCGTAGGGGTGGTCGGCGTCGGGCGCCCGCGCGCTGCCGCGCGCAGCGGCCAGCACCACGAAGTCGGAGACGATGTCCGAGAGCGAATGAATGCCGTCGGCGATCAACGCCTGAGAACGGGCGAAAACGCCGACGGCGATCTGCGCCGTGGTGAGCACGATATTGACCCAGATGCTGACCCAGGTCGAATGGCGCGCGACGGCGTGCTTGTCGAGCGCCTCGCTCGATGCCGCCAGGTTGTCGTAGTTCGTGTAAGGCATGGGGTCGAGGCGCTTGATCGCCGCAGTGTTACATCAGAATGATGTCGTACTGTTCCTGATGGAACGTCGATTCGACTTGCAGAGAAATCGGCTTGCCGATGAAGTCGATGAGCATCGCCAGATGCTGCGACTCTTCTTCGAGGAACAGGTCCACGACTTCTTGCGAGGCGATCAGACGGAATTCGCGCGGGTTGAACTGACGCGACTCGCGCAGGATCTCGCGCAGGATGTCGTAGCACAGCGTGCGCGGCGTCTTCACCTGCCCCTTGCCCTGGCACACGGCGCACGGCTCGCACAGCACATGGGCGAGCGACTCGCGCGTGCGCTTGCGGGTCATCTCCACGAGCCCCAGTTGCGAGAAACCGTTCACGGTAATGCGTGTGCGATCGCGTGCGAGCGCCTTCTTGAGCTCGGCCAGCACCGAGTCGCGATGCTCGGCGCTTTCCATGTCGATGAAATCGATGATGATGATGCCGCCGAGATTGCGCAGCCGCAGCTGGCGCGCGATCATCAACGCCGCTTCGAGGTTCGTCTTGAAGATCGTGTCGTCGAAGTTGCGCGCCCCGACGTAGCCGCCCGTATTCACGTCGATGGTCGTCATGGCCTCGGTCTGGTCGATCATCAGATAGCCGCCGGACTTCAGATCGACGCGGCGCGACAACGCGCGCTCGATCTCCGTCTCCACGTTGTACAGGTCGAACAGCGGCCGCTCGCCGGTGTAATGTGTGAGCTTGCCGAGCACCGCCGGCGTGTAGGTCGTGGCGAATTCCGCGAGCTTCTGGAACGTTTCGCGCGAATCGACGAGGATCTTGCCCGTGTCCTCGTGCACGAAATCGCGCAGCACGCGCTGCGCGAGGTTCAGGTCCTGATACAGCAATGCTGGCGCCGGCATGCGCGTGCTCTGCTCGCCGATGGTCTGCCACGACTTGCGCAGGTAGGCGATGTCATTGGCGAGCTCCGCGTCCGCGGCGTCCTCGGCAATGGTGCGCACGATGAAGCCGCCTTTTTCGTCGCCCGGCACCAGCGCCTGAATCTTGCTGCGCAGCGCCTCGCGCTCGGCTTCGCTCTCGATGCGCTGCGAGATGCCGATATGCGGTTCCTGCGGCAGGTAGACGAGCGTGCGCCCCGCAATGCTGATCTGCGTGGACAGGCGTGCGCCCTTCGTGCCGATCGGATCCTTGATGACCTGCACCATGAGCGTCTGGCCTTCGAAGACGGTCTTCTCGATTGGCGGCTGCGGATGCGGCACCGACGTATCGTTGCTCACGCGCGGATGCCAGATGTCCGCCACGTGCAGGAACGCCGCGCGCTCCAGGCCGATGTCGATGAAGGCCGACTGCATGCCGGGCAGCACGCGCACGACCTTGCCCAGATAGATGTTGCCGACGAGGCCGCGCGAGAGCGTGCGCTCGATGTGCAGCTCCTGCACGGCGCCGAGCTGCATGAGCGCCACACGGGTTTCCTGCGGTGTGATGTTGACCAGAATGTCTTCGTTCATAAAGTGTCGACCAGACTCGAAATGCTTGGCAGATTCGGTTCGCGTCAGAAGTCGACGCCCGCTTGGCGCAAGAGCGCGGCGGTCTCGCACAGCGGCAGGCCCATGATGCCCGAGTAGCTGCCGTCGATACGCATGACGAACTCGGCCGCCTTGCCCTGGATGCCGTAGGCGCCCGCCTTGCCGCGCGGCTCGCCCGAGGCGACGTAGCGCTCGATTTCCTCGCGGCGCAGCGGGCGGAACCACACGTGCGAGATGTTTACCGCCTGATGGATCTGCCCGTCGGCGCAGACGGCGACCGCGGTCAGTACGCGATGGCGCGTGCCTGACAGGCGCGCGAGGACGGCGCGTGCGTCGGCGTCGTCGAACGGCTTGCCGAGGATGGTGCCATCGAGACACACCGTGGTGTCGGCCGCGAGGATCGGCGCAGCGGGCAGGCCGGCGCGCGACAGACGCGCCAGCGCCGCTTCGGCCTTCGCGCGTGTGACGCGCTGCACGTAGTCGTCGGGCGGCTCGCCGGGCAGTACGGCTTCGAGCGCTTCGGCGTCCTCGTCGGCCTGGGGCAGCAGCAGCTCGAAACGAACGCCGAGCTGGTGCAACAATTCCTGACGGCGGGGGCTTTGCGAAGCGAGATAGATGTACGGCATGGCGGCTTGGCTTGAATTCGTCCAGCCCGGCACACCGAAAACGCTTCGTGGGCCGGGCCGCTGGATAGGCTGGGCGAGGGGAACGCCTTATTATGCCGCCTTGCGCCCACGCCCGCCAGCAGGGCACGTGGGGTGCGCACGCGGCCGGGAAAGCCCCGGAACCCGCGATACGGCGGGCTCGGAGACGGGCGAAATCGAAGGCGCGCCGGCGCAAAAGCCGGCCGAAGGTTGGCGCAAAGTCGGCCGGAGGTCAGGGCAAGGCCGGCGGGACGCCGCCCGCCGCCCATGAATGTCCGCGCCGTCGCTTAGCCGGCGGCAAGAAAATCGTCGCCGATGAGGTCGATGCGGTCGGTGCAGATGGCGTCCACGCCCCACGCCGCGAGCTCGCGCGCGCGGGCCGGGTCGTTGACCGTGTAGACGAGCATCTGCAGACCGTAGGCCTTGATTTCAGCGACCTGCGGACCGTCCAGATGCCGATGACTTGCGTGCAGCGAGACGGTGCCGAGCTTGCGCGCATCGTCGCGCCAGTGGGCCGGCACGGCTTCGTACAGCATGCCGCGCGGCAGTTCGGGCGCCGCCGCGGCAGCCGCTTCCAGCGCCTCGTAAGAGAACGACGAGAGCAGCGGCCGCACGGCCTGCCCAGCCCACAATTGTCTGACCGCTTCGGCGACGAGCCGCCCTGTCTCGAGCTCGCGGCCCGGGCACGGCTTGATCTCGACGTTGGCCGCGAGCCCCAGCGCGTGGCAGCGCTCGGCGACCTGCGCGAGCGTAGGCATCTTCTGCTCGGCGAAGCGCGCGTCGAACCAACTGCCGGCGTCGAGTCGCTCGATCTCGGCGTAGGTCATGCCGGCGGCCGCGCCGTGGCCGTCGCTCGTGCGATCGACCGTGTCGTCGTGCAGCAGGAAGACGACGTTGTCAGCCGAGAGCTTGGCGTCGAATTCGACCATGTGCAGGCCGAGCGAAGCGCCCATCTCGAGGGCCGCGAGCGTGTTCTCGGGCGCGAGCTTGCCGCCGCCGCGGTGCGAGACGATGCGCGGATATGGCCAGCTGCGCCACACAGGCGAGGACGAGGTATCGCTCATGCTTCCACCCGTTTGCCGGTCGAAGGATCGAACAGATGCAGCGAGCGCGCCGAGATGGCCAGCGGCACGATCGCCCCGGCGGCCGGTCGCAACTCGTGCGGCAGACGCACCGTTACGGGTTGATCGCCCCAGCGGCCGTGCGCGAGGTTGTCCGCGCCCAGCAGCTCGAGCTGATCGACGACGATGTTGGTCTGCGCGGCGAACGCGCCGATGCCGTCGCGCTGCTCGGCCGGCACGAGATGCTCCGGCCGCACGCCCAGCACGAGCTCACGGTTGGCATGGGCCTGGCTCGTCGGGGGCAGGCGCAGCGAGGGACCGCCGCCGTCCACCTGGAACGTGCGGCCTTCCGGATCGACGCGGCCCTTGAGCAGGTTCATCGCGGGCGAGCCCATGAAGCTCGCCACGAACAGCGACGCGGGGCGTTCGTACACGTCCGAGGGCGTGCCGATCTGCTCGGCGTAGCCCTTGTTCATGACGATCACGCGATCGGCGAGCGTCATGGCTTCGACCTGATCGTGCGTCACGTACAGGCTCGTCGTCTTCAGACGCTTGTGCAGGCGCTGGATTTCCAGACGCATTTGCACGCGCAGCTTTGCGTCGAGGTTCGAGAGCGGTTCGTCAAACAGGAATACGGCCGGCTCGCGCACGATCGCGCGGCCCATCGCCACGCGCTGACGCTGGCCGCCGGAGAGCTCGCGCGGCTTGCGGCCGAGCAGCGGCTCGAGCTCGAGAATGCGCGCCGCGGCGAGCACGCGCTCTTCGATGGCCTTCTTGTCGATGCCGCGGATCTTCAGACCATACGACATGTTCTCGCGCACGTTCATGTGCGGATACAGCGCGTAGTTCTGGAACACCATCGCGATGTTGCGATCCTTCGGTTCCAACTGGTTGACGACCTGCGAGCCGATGAGGATGCTGCCCTCGCTGACCGATTCCAGGCCGGCGACCATGCGCAGCAGCGTCGACTTGCCGCAGCCCGACGGTCCCACGATCACCACGAACTCGCCGTCCTGGATGTCGATGTCCACGCCGTGCAGGACGTAGTTCTTCTGGTCGTAGGTTTTCTTGACGCTATGGAGTTTGAGGTTTGCCATGATTACTTTTCCGAATCGACCAGACCACGCACGAACCAGCGCTGCATGAGCAGAACCACCGCGAGCGGCGGCAGCATGGCGAGCAGGGTGGCGCTCATGACGAGCTGCCATTGCGTGGCGGTGTCGCCACTGCCGATCATGCTCTTGATGCCGACGACCGCCGTCGTCATCGACGGGGCGTTGGTCACCAGAATCGGCCACAGATACTGATTCCAGCCGTAAATGAACGTGATCACGAACAGCGCCGCGATGTTCGTCTTCGACAGCGGCAGCACCACGTCCAAGAAAAAGCGCATCGGGCCCGCGCCGTCGATGCGCGCCGCTTCCACGAGTTCGTCGGGCAGCGTCATGAAGAACTGCCGGAACAGGAACGTGGCCGTGGCCGAGGCGATGAGCGGCACGGTGAGGCCCACGTAGCTGTTGATGAGCCCGAGGCTCGAGATGACCTGCACGGTCGGGAAGATGCGCACTTCGACCGGCAGCATCAGCGTGACGAAGATCAGCCAGAAGAACAGGTTGCGCAGCGGGAAGCGGAAATACACGATGGCGAATGCCGAGAGGATCGACACCGAGATCTTGCCGATCGTGATGACCAGCGCCATGAGCAGGCTGTTGCCGAGCATCAGCCCGAACGGCATGGCCGAGTCGCCCGTCCCCTGGTTCCACACGGTGGACAGGTTCTGGAACAGGTGCGTGCTCGGCACGAGCGACAGGGGCACGTTGAAAATTTCGCGCTCGTTCATGGTGGCGGCGACGAACGCCACATAGAGCGGAAAGACCACCAGCAGCACGCCGATCACCAGCATGACGTGGCAGAAGATATCCAGGCCGCGACGATTCTCGATCATGCGTATTGCACCTTGCGTTCGATAAAGCGGAACTGCACGACGGTGAGCACGATGACGATGGCCATGAGCACCACCGACTGCGCCGCCGAGCTGCCGAGGTCGAGCCCCTTGAAGCCTTCCGAGTAGATCTTGTAGATCAGCGTCATGGTCGACTGGCCGGGGCCGCCGCCGGTGGCCGCGTCGATCACCGGGAAGGTGTCGAAGAACGAGTACACGAGATTGACCACGAGCAGGAAGAACGTTGTGGGCGAGATCAGCGGCAGTACCAGCCCGAAGAAGCGGCGCACCGGACCCGCGCCGTCGATGGCGGCGGCTTCCACGAGCGAGCGCGGAATGGCCTGCAGCCCGGCGTAGAAGAACAGGAAGTTGTAGCTGATCTGCTTCCAGATCGAGGCGAGCACCACGAGGAACATGGCCTGGCCGCCGTTGAGCGCGTGGTTCCACTCGATGCCGAGCTTCGCGAGGCCATAGGTGACGAGGCCGATGCTCGGGTTGAACAGGAATGCCCACAGCACGGCGGCGATCGCCGGCGCCACGGCGTAGGGCCAGATCAGCAGCGTCTGGTAGGTGCGCTTGCCGCGCGTCACGCGATCGGCCATGGCGGCGAGCAGCAGCGAAATGACGAGCCCGCAGACCGTGACCAGGCCGCTGAAGATCATCGTGGTGCGAAACGAGGCGAGATAGAGCGCGTCGCTCCATAGCGCCGTGAAGTTGTCGATGCCGACGAACTGGCTGGACAGCCCGAAGGCGTCCTGCGCCGACGTCGACTGCCACAGGGCTTCGCCCGCGGGCCAAAGGAAGAACACGACCGTGATGAGCAGCTGCGGCGCTACGAGCGCGTAGGGCAGCCAGCCGGTTCCGAAGCGAGGGCGTTCTCTGGTGTTATGCGCCATAACGTGTTGCCGGAAAAAAAGCGAAACCGGCCCGCTCGGAGGGCGGGCCGGGTGGCGTCATTGTAGCGTCGTCGCGCGGGCGGCCGGCAGCAGGAAAAGCCGGCATCTGGCGCCCCGCGGCAACGAGGGCGACAACGAGGGCGACTTAGCTGCCCGACTTCTCGAAGCGGCGCAGCAGGTCGTCGCCACGCGAGACAGCCTTGTCGAGGGCGGCCTTGGGGGCTTGCTTGCCGCTCCACACGCCTTCGAGCTCCTCGTCGATCACCGTGCGGATCTGCGGCATGTTGCCCAGACGCAGGCCACGCGTGAACGGCAGGGGCGGCTTGTTGAGCATCTGCTTGATGGCCATGTCGGCGCCCGGGTGCTTCGCGTAGAAGCCCTGCTTCTCGGTCAGCTCGTAGGCGGCCTTGGTGACCGGCAGGTAGCCCGTGTCCTGATGCCACTTCGCGGCCACGGCCGGCGAGGCGAGGTAGTTCAGAAACTTGGCCACGCCCTTGTACTCGGCGGGCGACTTGCCGGCGAGCACCCACAGGCTGGCGCCGCCGATGATGGCGTTTTGCGGTGCGCCCTTCACGTCGGCGTCGTATGGCATCATGCCCACGCCGTAGCTGAACTTGGCGTACTTGGCGATGTTGGCGAGCGCGCCCGAGGTGGTCATGGCGATACCGCAGTCGCCGCTGTAGAACTTCGAGGTCACTTCATCCTTGCGGCCCACATACGTGAACGTGCCTTCCTTGGCCATGTCGGCCAGGAACTGGATGTGCTTGACCTGCTGCGGGCCGTTGAATTCGAGCTTGGCGTCGAGACCATCGAAACCGTTGTTCCTCGTCGCGAACGGCAGGGCGTGCCACGCGCTGTAGTTCTCGAGCTGCGTCCAGCTCTGCCAGCCCATGGTGAAGCCGCATGCCAGACCGGCGGCCTTGAGCTTCTGCGCGTCGGCCTTCACGTCGGCCCAGGTCTTCGGCGGGGTGTTCGGATCGAGCCCGGCTTTCTTGAAGGCGTCCTTGTTGTAGTACAGCACCGGGGTCGAGCTGTTGAACGGCATCGACACGAGGTGGTTCGTCTTGCTGTCGGCGTAGTAGCTCGCGATGGTCGGCACGAAGGCCTTCTCGTCGAACGGCTCGCCGGCGTCCTTCATCACTTCCCACACCGGCTTCACGGCCTTCCTGGCCTGCATCATCGTGGCGGTGCCGACCTCGTAGACCTGCAGAATCGCCGGCGCATTGCCGGCGCGGAAGGCGGCGATACCGGCGGCCAGACCCTGCTCGTAGTTGCCCTTGTAGATGGGAACGATCTTGTAGTCGCTCTGCGACGCGTTGAAGTCGTTGGCGATCTGGTTCACGCGCTCGCCGAGGGCCGATTCCATCGAGTGCCAGAACTGGATCTCGGTCGCGGCCAGGGCCGGGGCGCTCATGCCGAGCGCCAATGCCGCGGCGGCGCCGACCAGGGCGAATTTACGCAGGGAAGGTTGCTTCATGCCAATCTCCGGTGGTTCACGAGAAGTCTGTTGTTCGCGGTGCGAACGATATAGCGCCGCGTAGACTAACACGTCGTCATGTTTTTTCCACTGGCGGTGCACAACGTGTGTTGTATGACGACGTCTGGCGGGGATTGACAGCACACGACACCGCCAGTCGGCCTGGGCCGGCGGGCGCGAGCGCCGTGCAACGCGGCATGGCACCGTACAAAGCGTGCTGACTGGATTTGATACCGACGTAGTCGTGGCCGGCGCCCGGCGTGCCGCTGACTTGGGGCGGAACCGGCTCAGGCCGGGGCTCGTCGAGGGGTCGAGGGCGCAGGCCGCGCCCGGGGGCAGCCCGGGAGGGCAACCTCACACGCGATGGTAAGGGTGATTGGCGTTGATGCTCCAGGCGCGGTAGAGCTGCTCGGCGAGCAGCACGCGTACCATGCCGTGGGGCAGCGTCAGGCTGGACAGGCGGATGAGCGTGTCGGCGCGCGATTTGAGGGCGGGGTCTAATCCGTCGGCGCCGCCGATCACGAAGGCCACGTCGCGTCCGTCCTGCTGCCAGCCGGTGAGCGACTGGGCCAGGCGCATCGTGGTGAGATCCAGCCCACGCTCGTCCAGGCAGACGAGGCGGCAGCCGCGCGGCAGGGCCGCCTCGATGCGCTGCGCCTCGGCGGCCATGACCGTCTCCGCCGTGCGGGAGTTGGAACGTTGCTCCGGCTTGATTTCCTTGAGCTCGATGCGCAGCTCGGGCGGCATGCGCTTGGCGTACTCGGCAAACGCCGTCTCGATCCAGCCGGGCATCTTGTGCCCGACGGCGAGGATGAACAGACGCATGGTGTGCGATGTGCCGGCTTACCTGGCCTTGCGGCGTGCCGGGGAGGGTGTGGCCGCCGCGTCGCCGTCGTCTTCCTCGTCGTCGTCCGCTTCCGCGCTTGCCTTGGCGCCGGCCCGGGTGCCCGCGGCCTTCAGGCGCACCGGCTTCTCGCCCCAGATTTCTTCGAGGTTGTAGTACTGGCGCAGTGCCGGCTGCATGATGTGCACGATGGCGTCGCCGGTGTCGACCAGCACCCATTCGCCCACGTCCTCGCCCTCCATGCTCACGATGTCGCCGCCGCCGGCCTTGACCTTGTCGCGCACGCTCGCGGCGAGCGCCTTGGTCTGGCGGTTGGAAGTGCCGCTCGCGATGATCACGCGGTCGAACAGTGCGGTCAGGTGCGAGGTGTTGAACACCTTGATGTCCTGGGCCTTGACGTCTTCGAGAGCGTCGACGATGAGGCGCTGAAGTTTGCGAATATCCATAGTGCGTCTTTTGGGTGAAACGGGGTGCGCGTGGCGGGGCCCGGGAAGAGCCGGGGATTGTCAGGCGCGATACAGGTGCTGCGCGCGGATGTACTGCCACACGGATTCGGGCAGGTTCGCCGGGGGCGTGGCCGCGTCTCGCGCGTGCGCCAGCGTGGCGCGCAACTCGGTGGCGGAAATGTCGACGGCCAGTGAGTCGTCGATCAGGATGCCGCCGCATGGCGTGGATTGTACCCCGAGCGCGGACTTCTCCCGCTCGGCGAACATCTCGCGCAGCGTCGGCGATGCCGTCTCGCGGCTGAAACCGGGACGCGCCGCCGCACAGACGTGCGCGTAATCGAACAACTCACGCCAGGCGTGCCACGTGTCGAGCCGCACCAACTGGTCCGAGCCGATCAGCAGCGAGAGCGAGGCGTCGGGGCCGACGTCGGCGCGCAGCTCGCGCAGCGTGTCGACGGTGTAGCTCGGCCCCGCGCGCTCGATCTCGCGCGTGCTGACGATCAACTGCGTGGCCGGTTGCGTGCGGGCGAGTTCTGCCGCGAGCCCTTCGGCGGCCAGCCGCGTCATGGCCAGACGATGCTCGGCCGCGGTGCTGCCGTGCTTTTGCGGCTGCTGGCCGGCGGGCATGAGTACCAGTTCGTCGAGCGCCAGGGTGCGGGCGAACAGGGCGCCGAGCGCGAGATGGCCGGTGTGGATGGGGTCGAACGTGCCGCCCAGCACGCCGATGCGCCGCCGTGGGGCGATGGGTGCCGTGCCGGCGGCGGGGGAGAATACGGTCATGCGCAGCCCGCCCCTTACACCCACTCGCGGCGCACGAGGAAGTCCGTGTACAGCCTGGCTTCGGGCGTGCCCGGCTCCGGCTTCCAGTCGTAGTGCCACTTCACGATCGGCGGCATCGACATCAGGATCGACTCGGTGCGCCCGCCCGATTGCAGGCCGAAGTGCGTGCCGCGGTCCCACACCAGATTGAATTCGACGTACCGGCCGCGCCGATGCGCCTGGAAGTCGCGCTCGCGCTCGCCGTATGGCATGCCGCGTCGGCGCTCGATGATCGGCACGTAGGCGTCGAGAAACGCGTCGCCCACGCTTTGCATGACGCCGAAGCCCGTCTCGAAGCCCCCGCCCGAGAAGTCGTCGAAGAAGATGCCGCCGATGCCGCGCGGCTCCTGACGATGCTTCAGATAGAAGTACTCGTCGCACCACGCCTTGAAGCGCGGATACCACTCGGCGCCGAACGGATCGAGCGCGTTCTTGCACGTCTGATGGAAATGCCGGCAGTCGTCCTCGAACGGGTAGTAGGGCGTGAGATCCATGCCGCCGCCGAACCAGAACGCCGGCGCCTCGCCGGGCGCGGTGGCGATCAGGATGCGCACGTTGAAATGCACGGTCGGGCAGTACGGATTGCGCGGGTGCAGTACCAGCGAGACGCCGAGCGCCTCGAAGCCGCGGCCGGCCAGTTCGGGACGCGACGCGCTCGCCGAGCCCGGCAGCTTGTCGCCAACCACGTGGGAGAAGTTCACGCCGCCGCGCTCGAAGAAGTCGCCGTCGTCGAGCACGCGGGTGCGGCCGTCACCGCGCAGGGCGCTGTCGGCCGGGCGTTGCCAGTCGTCAGCGAAGAAGCGTTTGCCGTCCAGGCGCTCGAGCGTCTCGACGATGCGCTCCTGAAGCCCGAGAAGATAAGTGCGAACGGCTGCCGTATCCGGCGCCGAGGCAGCGTCCTGCGCTGTCATTCTGTGACGTCCCCATGCGTGTTCATTACCGCGATTGTACCGGCAGCCACGCATTCGGGGGCGGGCGCCGGCGACAGACGGGAGTGCTCCGTGCCGCCGGCATGACTTGCATCAAGGCGCCGGGGCGTTGGGCAGCGTGCCGGCGGGGGCGGCGGCGCCTGTTGCCGGCACGGCTCGTACCGCACCGGCGCCCAGCTCGCCCGGCGGCGGCATGAGGATCTGACGCGGCGCGGGCACCGGCCACTGCGCCGTGCCGCCCACTTCCGAGATCGCCCGGTTGGTGTCGAAGTACACCTGCCAGTAATCGCGATTGTGGCAGTAGGGCCGCACGGCGAGCACCGGGCCGGCCGGGTTGAACTCGAGAATCGCGACGTCGACCGCAGGCGTGCTCATCACGTTCGGAATTTGCGCAATACGCGCCTTCAGACGCGCGATGGCGTCCTGCACGTCCACCGTATGGGCCAGTTGCGCGGTCAGATCGACGCGCCGGAACGCGTTCGCGTCGTACACCGTGATGTTGTCGCTGAAGACCTTCGTGTTGCCGACGTACACGCGCAGATTGTCGGCGGTGGTGAGGGTGGTGACGAAAAGGCCGATTTCATCGACGACGCCGGTCACGCCGCCGGCGCTGATCATGTCGCCGGTCTTGAATGGGCGCAGGACGATCAGGAAGATGCCCGAGGCGAAGTTCGACAGCAGCCCCGACCACGCCGCGCCGATAGCGACGCCGGCGGCGGCGAGCAGTGCGGCGAAGGACGTCGTTTCGATGCCGCAGACGCTGAGGATCGACAAAATGAGGGCGATGCGCAACGCGATGCGCAGCGTCGATTCGGTGTAGCGAACGAGGGTCGGATCGATGGCGCGGCGAGACATTGCGCTTCGCACGAGCCGTGCCACGAGGTTGATGACGATGCCGCCGACGATCCAGATGACGACGGCCATGACGATCTTCAGGCCGAACGGCACGAGATAGTCGTTGACCAGCTTGTTGAGGTCGAACATGTGAGTCTCCATCGAGCGAGAGATCCGTCAGGAAAACTGCATGAATTGCGCCGGGCCGGCCGCAGCCGCGATGCTCGGGGCATCACGTCGCGCCAGCGTGCCAACTTGGCTTGCGCTTGTCAATCGCGGCCCGGCACTCTCTCGGGGCCGAAACTTCGGCGCCCGGAGGTCCGCGTGCCGGACTTCGGGCGCCAAACGACAACGGCCCGGGGGACTCGACGTCCTCCGGGCCGCGGCAGAGCGGGGCGGTGGCGTTGGCGCTGGCCGTCGCCGCCTCCCCGGACGGTGACTTACTCGGGCTTGCGCGTGAGCGCGCGGTTGCCGATGTCGTGGCGATACTGCATGCCGTCGAAGTTGATCTGATTGACGGTCTGATACGCCACGCTTTGCGCGCCGCGCACCGTGTCGGACAGGCCGACCACGCACAGCACGCGCCCGCCAGTGACCGACAGCACGTCGTTCTCGAACTGCGTGCCGGCATGGAACGTCACGCAATCGGCCGTCTCCGCCGGAATCTCCGAGATGCGGTCGCCCTTGCGCGGATTGTCGGGATAGCCGTGCGCGGCGAGCACCACGCCCAGCGCGTAACGGCGGTCCCAGTCGAGCTCGACCTTGTCGAGCGTGCCGGCGATCGCGTGCTCGACCACCACCGAGAAGTCGCCCTTCAGGCGCGCCATGATCGGTTGCGTCTCGGGGTCGCCCATGCGGCAGTTGAACTCGAGCGTCTTGATGTTGCCTTGCGCGTCGATCATCAGACCGGCGTACAGGAAACCGGTGTAGCGAATGCCGTCGGTCTCCATGCCGCGCACCGTCGGCAGGATGATTTCGCGCATTACGCGGGCATGGATCTGCGGCGTCACGATCGGCGCGGGCGAGTAGGCGCCCATGCCGCCCGTGTTGGGGCCCTGATCGTTGTCGAGCAGGCGCTTGTGGTCCTGCGACGTGGCCAGCGGCAGCACGTTCTTGCCATCGACCATCACGATGAAGCTCGCTTCCTCGCCCTCGAGGAACTCCTCGATGACCACGCGGGCGCCGGCGTCGCCGAGCTTGTTGTCGGCGAGCATGGCGTCCACGGCGCTGTGCGCTTCCTCGAGCGACATCGCCACCACGACGCCCTTGCCGGCGGCCAGGCCGTCGGCCTTGATGACGATCGGCGCGCCCTTGGCGTCGATGTAGGCGTGCGCCTTGGCGGCGTCGGAGAACGTTTCGTAATCGGCGGTCGGAATGCCGTGGCGTTTCATGAACGCCTTGGCGAAGTCCTTCGACGATTCGAGCTGCGCCGCTTCCCTGGTCGGTCCGAAGACTTTCAGGCCGCGGGCGCGGAAGATATTGACGATACCGGCGGCGAGCGGCGCTTCCGGCCCGACCACCGTAAGGGCGATGCCTTCGCGTGCGGCGAACTCGGCCAGCACGTTCGGATCGCTGATCGGCACGTTGCGCAGGCGCTCGTCGAGCGCCGTGCCGCCGTTGCCCGGAGCAACGTACACGATTTGAATGCGCGGCGATTGGGCAAGCTTCCACGCCAGCGCGTGTTCGCGGCCGCCCGAGCCGACAACCATGATCTTCATCTTATTCCTCGATGACGGCGTTGGTGAACACTTCCTGCACGTCGTCGAGATTTTCGAGCGCGTCGAGCAGCTTCTGCATCTTCACGGCGTCTTCGCCGGTGAAGACCACTTCGGTTTGCGGCTTCATCGTGACTTCGGCGACCTCGGCCTTCAGTCCGGCCGCTTCGAGCTTGGCCTTGACGGCCTGGAAGTCGTTGGGCGGGCAGATCACTTCGAAGCTGCCGTCGTCGTTGGTGATGACGTCGTCCGCGCCCGCGTCGAGTGCGACTTCCATCAGCTTGTCTTCCGGTGTTTCGGGCGAGAACAGGAACTGACCGCAGTGCGTGAACAGAAACGACACCGAGCCGTCGGTGCCCATGTTGCCGCCGAACTTCGAGAATGCGTGGCGCACTTCCGCGACCGTGCGGGTGCGGTTGTCCGTCATCGTGTCGACGATCACGGCCGCGCCGTTCAGGCCATAGCCTTCGTAGCGGATTTCCTCGTAGTTGGCGCCGTCCAGACCGCCGATGCCGCGGTCGATGGCGCGCTTGACGTTGTCCTTGGGCATGTTCGCGTCGGCCGCTTTTTCGATGGCCAGACGCAGGCGCGGGTTGCTGTCGGCGTCGCCGCCGCCGAGGCGCGCCGCCACGGTGATTTCCTTGATCAGGCGTGTCCAGACCTTACCGCGCTTGGCATCGGCTGCCGCTTTCTTGTGTTTGATGTTGGCCCATTTGCTATGACCCGCCATGAATTTCTCCGTCGTGCCGCGCAGTGCGGCAAAGTATGCGCTGTGGCCGCCAGAATCCGGCGCGACCAGCCGTTGAAACGGGAGCGCCCGCCACCACCGGGGTCGCGGGCGCCCGAAAACCAGTTGCCCTCGTTTGCCCAATTGTCCCGTGGCGCCCGAGGCGCACCGCGTGCGAATCGGGCCGGGACGGGCCAAGCGGCGACGTGCCGCTATAATCGAAGGCAATTTTATCATGCCGCCGCGCCGTGCCACGGGTGTTTGCTGCGCCGTGTCACGGGGCAGGCAGGCGTCTACCGCCGAGGTCGCTCATGCCCCGCAAGTCCGTGCCGCCGCAAGTGCCGTCCGCCGCTTCCCCTGCCGCCGACGCGCCTGCGGCCGTCGCCAGCGCTGCCGACGCCGCTGCCGCGGCCCCCATCGCACCCACTGTCCCCACGCCTTCGCCCGCTGCGTCAGCGGCGCCCGCTCCGGCGCCCGGCGGCGCGAGCGCCGCGCAGGAGGCGGGCGACCGGCTCGTCATTGCCCGCAACGCCCAGCATGTGCTCGGCCTGCTGCCGGCCATGGGCAACCGCCACGGCCTGATCACCGGCGCGACGGGCACCGGCAAGACCGTCACGCTGCAGGTGATGGCGCAGGCCTTTTCGGACATCGGCGTGCCGGTGTTCCTCGCCGACGTGAAGGGTGACCTGACGGGTATCACGCAGCCCGGCACGCAGACGCCCAAGCTCCAGGAGCGCATCGCCAATCTCGGCTTCGACACGCCGCACTGGCACGGCAGCCCCGCCACGCTGTGGGATGTGTTCGGCGAGCAGGGGCACCCGGTGCGCGCGACCGTCTCCGATCTCGGCCCGCTGCTGCTCGCTCGCCTGCTCGGTCTGAACGAGACGCAGAGCGGCGTGCTCAATCTCGTGTTCAAGATTGCCGACGACAACGGTCTGCTGTTGCTCGACAGCAAGGATCTGCGTGCCATGCTGCAGCACGTGGGCGACAACGCCTCCGCGTTCACCACGCAGTACGGCAATATTTCGGCCGCCTCGGTCGGCGCGATCCAGCGCGGGCTGCTCACGCTCGAGCAGCAGGGCGCCGACAAGTTCTTCGGTGAGCCGATGCTCAACATCGAGGACTTCATGCAAACCGACGCGCAGGGGCGCGGCGTCGTCAATATCCTCGCGGCGGACAAGCTGCTCGGCGCACCGCGCATCTACGCGACCTTCCTGCTGTGGCTGCTCGCCGAACTGTTCGAGCGGCTGCCGGAGGTGGGCGATCCCGAGAAGCCGAAGCTCGTCTTCTTCTTCGACGAAGCGCACCTGTTGTTCAACGAAGCGCCCAAGTCATTGCTCGAGCGCATCGAGCAGATGGTGCGGCTCATCCGTTCGAAAGGCGTGGGCGTGTACTTCGTCACGCAAAACCCGGTCGATGTGCCCGACACCGTGCTGGGGCAGCTCGGCAACCGAGTGCAGCACGCGTTGCGCGCCTATTCGCCGCGCGACCAGAAGGCCGTGAAAGTGGCCGCGCAGACCATGCGCGCCAACCCCGCGCTCGACATCGAAACGGTGATCGGCGAGCTCGGCGTGGGCGAGGCGCTGGTCTCGCTGCTCGACGAGAAGGGGCGTCCTGCCGTGACCGAGCGCGCGTTTATCGCGCCGCCGGCGTCGCGCATCGGGCCCATCACGGCGCAGGAGCGTGCGGCGCTCATGGCGGCCTCGCTCGTCGCCGGTGTCTATGAGAACGCAGTGGATCGCGAGTCGGCCTACGAAAAGCTGGTTGGACGCACGCAGTCGCGCCAGCCGGAGACGCCGGCCGGCGGCGAGGCACGCGACGGCGCTTCGGGCGACGGTCTGCTCGACACGGTGAAAGACTCGCTCGGCGGACTGCTGGGCGGCGCCGGCAGCTCGCGGCGCAAGGACACGGCCATCGAAGCGATGGTCAAGAGCACGGCGCGCACCGTGGGCAGCCAGTTGGGGCGCGAGATCGTGCGCGGCGTGCTCGGCAGCATTTTCGGCGGCAGCCGACGCCGTTGAGATAACCGCGAAACCGCGGTCCCGCCAAGCGCCAGCCGCGCCCGGGATTGCCGGTTTCGCCAGGCCTGCGTCAATCCATGTCGCTGAAATCTTCGCTGGAGCCGGTACGCACCGGTGTCGCCCACGATCCGTTGTGGCTGCGCGCCGCGCCGCTCATCTTCCTGTTTCTGTGGTCGGTCGGCTTCACCGTCGCCAAGATCGGCCTGGCGTATGCCGACGCCCTGACGTTCCTCGCACTGCGCTATGGCCTGGTGCTGGTGCTGCTCGCCCCGCTGGCGCTCGTCATGCGCCCGCCGTTGCCCAGGAGCGCGGCGGCGTGGGGGCATCTCGTCGTCATCGGCCTGCTCATTCAGGCGCTGTACTTCAGCATGACGTATCTCGCGCTGCGCATGGGCGTCTCGGCGGGCAGCGTTGCGCTGATCACGTCGCTGCAGCCCATTCTCGTGGCGCTGGCCGCGCCGTATCTGGTGGGCGAGCGCGTGAGCGGGCTGAACTGGGTCGGCCTCGGGCTGGGGCTGGCCGGGGCGGCGCTCGTCATCGTGGCGCGCTCGGCCGTGGAGGCCACTTCCGTGCCGGGACTCGTGCTGACCTTCGTGGCGCTGGGCGCGATCACCGGCGGCACGCTGTATGAGAAGCGCTTCGGCGTGGGGCAGCATCCGATCACGTCGAACCTCGTGCAATACGCCGTCGGGTTTGCCGCGACGCTGCCGCTCGCGTGGTGGCTCGAGCCGATGCACATCGAATGGACGTGGCAGCTCGGCCTGTCCCTGGTCTATCTGGTGATCGGCAATTCGATCGTCGCGATCTCGCTGTTGCTGGCGATGATCCGGCGCGGCGAGGCCTCGCGCGTATCGGCGCTGTTTTTCCTGGTGCCGCCGGCCGCGGCGCTCGCGGCATGGGTCATGGTCGGCGAACACATGCCGCCGCTGGCATGGGGCGGCATGGTGTTGGCAGCCGTGGGCGTGGCCATGGCCACGCGCCGCAAAGCCCGAAATGGATGATCGCCGCCCGCCCCATCCCCAGCCGCAGAAAAAAAGCCCCGGACCGGGGCTTTTTTGCGATAGCGCCGCGCGTTCAGTTCTTGGTGCCGAACAGGCGGTCGCCGGCGTCTCCCAGGCCCGGGATGATGTAGGCGTGATCGTCGAGACGCTCGTCGAGCGAGGCCACGTACAGCTTCACGCCCGGATGCGCATCGTGGAACACCTTCACGCCCTCGGGCGCGGCCACCAGTGCGAGGAACGCGATGTTCTCTTCTTCCACGCCGCGCTTGCGCAGTACGTCCACGGCATGCACGGCCGAATAGCCCGTGGCGACCATCGGGTCGCACAGAATGAAGCGGCGATCGGCAACGTCGGGCAGACGCACGAGGTATTCGACCGGACGATGCTGCTCGTCGCGATACACGCCGATATGGCCGACGCGCGCCGAGGGCACCAGGTCGAGCAGGCCGTCGCTCATGCCGACGCCGGCACGCAGCACCGGCACGATGGCGAGCTTCTTGCCCGCGATGACGGGAGCGTCCATGTCGACCATGGGCGTGTTGATGTGCTCGGTCGTGAGCGGCAGATCGCGCGTGATCTCGTAGCCCATGAGCAGGGTGATTTCGCGCAGCAGGCCGCGGAACGTGCGCGTCGAGGTTTCCTTGTCCCGCATGTGCGAGAGCTTGTGCTGGATCAGCGGGTGATCGCAGATGTAGAGGTTCGGAAAGCGTGTGTCTTGTTTCATGGCTGGCGATCTGGGGCTGGGCTGATGAGCGGGGCCGCCTTTGGGCCCGCCTTCGGCCGACATTGAGCCCAAATTGAGGCGATATGGGGCGATATGGGGCGGTACATAACCGGCATGGGCCGCATGGCCGCGATTTTAGCCGATGCGGGCGCGCCGGGGCCGGTTTCCGCGCGTCGGCACGAGAAAATGCCCGGCGCCGGGTGCGGCGTGTCGCACAGGTCGGGCGCGGCAATCTGCCGGCGGGCGACGATAGACGAGAGACACAGCGGCGCGCGCACGATTCCCTTAGAATCGTTGCAAGACGGCGGCACGGCCGCACTTGTCCAATGCTTTATCTGTCTCGAAGGCTGAACATGGATCTGGGTATCAAAGGGCGCACGGCACTGGTGTGCGGCGCCAGCAAGGGGCTGGGGCGCGCTTGCGCGCAGGCGCTCGCCGAAGCGGGCGTGAATGTCGTGATCGTCGCGCGTACCGCAGATGCGCTCGCGGCGGCGGCCGACGACATCCGCGCCTCGACAGGCGTGCAGGTCACCGCAGTGGCCGCCGACATCACCACGCCGCCCGGCCGCGAGCGGGCCCTGGCGGCATGCCCGTCGCCCGACATCCTGGTGACCAACGCGGGCGGCCCGCCGCCGGGTGACTTCCGCGACTGGCAGCGCGACGACTGGATTCGCGCGCTCGACGCCAACATGCTCACGCCCATCGAACTGATCAAGGCGAGCGTGGACGGCATGATCGCGCGCCGCTTCGGACGCATCGTGAACATCACGTCGTCCGCGGTGAAGGCGCCCATCGACATTCTTGGGCTGTCCAATGGTGCGCGCTCCGGCCTGACGGGCTTCGTCGCCGGACTGGCGCGCACCACGGTCGCGCACAACGTCACCATCAACAACCTGCTGCCGGGCGCATTCGACACCGATCGGCTGGCCGGCACGATGAAAGCCTGGGCCGACAAGAGCGGGCAGACGGTGGACGAAGCGCGCAGCAAGCGCGCCAACGCGATTCCGGCGCGTCGCTTCGGCCGGCCGGACGAGTTCGGCGCCGCCTGTGCCTTCCTGTGCAGCGCGCAAGCCGGCTACATCACCGGCCAGAACATGCTGATCGACGGCGGCGCCTATCCGGGCACCTTTTGATCCTCCTGCGACCCTTTCCAGACAGCCCCGCGCGGGGCTGCGACATCTTCGATGACCGTCTCCCACGAATCCCGCGACCCGGGTGTTCCGAACGTTCCCATGGTCCGCATTGCGCTCATCGCGCACGACAAGAAAAAGGACGAAATTCTCGCCGTGGCACGCGACTACGTCGACGTGCTGCGCAAATGCCGGCTCCTGGCAACGGGGACGACCGGCGGGCGCATCGCCAATGAACTGGGGCTGGAAGTCGAGCGCATGCTCTCCGGCCCCCACGGCGGCGACCTGCAGATCGGCGCGCAACTGGCCGAGGGGCGCGTGGACATGGTGCTCTTCCTGCGCGACCCGATGACGCCGCAGCCGCACGAGCCCGACATCAACGCCCTCGTGCGCGCCTGCGACGTGCACAACGTGCCTTGCGCGACCAACAGCGCGACGGCGCGCCTGCTGCTCGAACAACTGATCGTGCGCCTGGCGGCAATGCCGCCGGCGATCCGCACATAACCCTGAAGGAAAGGAGCGAGGATGACCAAGGCAATCCGTATTGAACAGAACGGCGGCCCCGAGGTGATGCAGTACGTCGACGTCGAAGTCGGCGAACCAGGCCCCGGCGAGGCGCGTGTGCGCCATCAGGCCGTCGGACTGAACTACATCGACGTCTATTTCCGCACCGGTCTCTACCCGCAGCCACTGCCTGCCGGACTCGGCATGGAAGCAGCCGGCGTGGTGGAAGCGGTCGGCGAGGGGGTGACGCACGTGAAACCGGGCGATCGTGTGGCTTACGCGAGCCGACCGTGCGGCGCCTACTCGCAGGCGCGCGTCATGCCGGCCGCGCCGCTCGTGCGCCTGCCCGACACCATCAGTGACGAGCAGGCCGCCGCGATGATGCTGCAGGGCATGACGGCCCAGTATCTGCTGCGTCGCACATACCCGGTGAAGGCCGGCGACACCATCCTCATTCACGCGGCGGCAGGCGGGGTGGGCCTGATCGTGTGCCAATGGGCGAAGGCGCTCGGCGCCACGGTGATCGGCACGGTGGGCTCCGACGAAAAAGCGGCGCTCGTGCGCCAGTACGGCTGCGACCATCCGATCGTCTACACGCGCGAGAATTTCGTGGAGCGCGTCAAGGAGATCACGGGCGGCGAGGGCGTGCCGGTGGTCTACGATTCGATCGGCAAGGACACCTTCATGGGTTCGCTCGACTGCCTGCGCCCGCTGGGCACGATGGTCAACTTCGGCAATGCGTCGGGGCCTGTCACGCAGATCAACACGGCGGACCTCGTCTCGCGCGGCTCGCTGTTCTTCACGCGTCCGACGCTTTTCAATTACACCGCGAAGCGCGCCGATCTCGAGGCCACGGCGAACGAGTTGTTCGATGTCGTTGCGAGCGGCAAGATCAGGATCGAAGTCAATCAGCGCTATGCGCTGGCCGACGTGGCGCAGGCGCATCGCGATCTCGAAGCGCGCAAGACCACTGGCTCGACGCTGCTCATGCCTTGAGCCCACCCGGACATCGGAAACGCAGAAAAGGGACGCCTTGGCGTCCCTTTTTGCATGGCCGGCGCCCGTGAAGGCGGTGCGGCTCAGGCGCGCTGCGTGAACACGTGAGCGCGCGCGTCCTCGCGAACGTCGGTCGGCAAACGCCCGATCAGCCAGTGCAACACCATGCCGATCACCACCGCGTCGTCGAGCAGACCGAACAGCGGCACGAAGTCGGGGATCAGGTCGAACGGGCTGAGGAGGTATGCCGCGAGCAGCGCGACTGCCGGCAACAGCCAGCGTGGGCGGCGGGGATCACGGACCGCATGCCAGAGGATGCGGAAATCGTGGCGGGCAATCTGCCACAGACGGAGGAAACGCTTCACTTGCAGACTCCTGGGACGGATGAACCCACCGACAAGGCGGGCGATGTGCGCCATCGACATGAAAATGGCAGAAATGTCGGCTAACATCGCGCAACGTGCTCTGATTGTACGCGTGTGTCACCCGGTTTGCCGAAGCCCGGTGTGATTGCGCCCACATGGCGTTCAGCGTCGCGAAGTCGCGCACCGCAGTTGGACAGTCCTTACGTGATGCGGTTCATCGAGGCTTTTCGGACACGACTGACAGCCTCGTCGCGCTTTGCCGTGCTCTTGCCACCCTTGCCGCCCCATAACGCTCCTTAACGCTCCTTAACGCCCCTTAATGCCCCTTAATGCCCCTTAATGCCCCTTAACGCCCCCTGGCTTCCCGGTTGCGGCGGGGTCGGGGCGGCGGGATAATTTCCCAGCCGCAATGGTCAATTCTTTTTTCCCCTTCGCGGACGCCATCACAACGCCATCATGACCGACGCTCAAGATCCGAAATCGCCGCAGCAGCCCCCCGAGTCCCAGAAACCTGACAACGAGACGAGCAAGAGCGCGACCCCGCCGGAAAAGCGCCCGGCGACCGATTCCGGTTCCGCGTCGCCTGAGCATGAGGCTTCGCAGGAGCCCGCGCAAGGATCCGATTATGTCGAGCCCGCGTCGTCGAGCTCGGCGCATCCGACGGCCAAACCGGTCGCCGGCACGGCGGAGGGCTCCTCGGGCATGCCGCCGAACCCCGACACGCTCACACGGCCTGCCGCCTCGTCGGGCGCGGCGGCGGCCGGGGAGGCGAAGTCCGCTTCGCAGTCCGCCTCACAGCCCACTTCGCAGTCCGCGTCACAGCCCACTCGCTCAACACAGGCCACGACGAGAGGGCCGGCCGCCGAAGTGGCCTCCGACAGCAACCCCATCGGCAAGCCGGCACCCGCGTCGCGAGAAGACGTCAAGGCTGCCGGCACGGGTAGCGCGGGCGGCAGCATCGGTGGAACGGACGCCGTCGGCAGCGGTGCGGACGAAGCCGCCGGCGCCAGTCGCGGCACCGGGCAGGGCGCTGGCGGCGGCGGTGGCGAGCCGCCCCATCAGCCAGCATTTGGCACCACACCGCGGCCCGGCAGTCCGTCGTCGATGGGCGGCCAGCCGTCGTACCTGCAGGCGGGCGATTCGCCGTGGTCGGTCCTGCGCCGCATCATGTCCGCGCGTTTTCGCGCCTGGTACGACCGTGCCGGACAGCGCATCACGCAGCGCACGCTGAAGATCGGCATCTCGGCGCGCATCTTCCACCCGGAGCCCGGCTCGAAGGGGCTGCGCAGCAAGACGCTGCAATACCTCGAAGAGTCCATCGCGCACTGGGTAATGTCGCGCGACGTGCTGGTGTTCATGATCCCGACCGTCGACACGCAGGGTTTGCTCCACCCCAGCCACATCCGCCTGCACGATTACGCGAAGCACCTGGACGGACTGGTGCTGCAAGGGGGCGCCGACGTGTCGCCGCTCACCTACTCTGAAGTCGCGACGCGCCACGAGTGGCAGGGCGACCGCATGCGCGACATGTACGAGCTCGAGCTGCTGCACGAGTTCGTGGAGCAGGGCAAGCCGATCCTCGGCGTGTGCCGCGGCTGCCAGTTGATCAACGTGGCGTTCGGCGGCACGCTGCACCAGGACATTGCGACCGATCTGCCGGAAGCTATCCCGCATGTGACGGAAACATACGAGCACAACCGCCATACGTTGACGTTCCCCGAGGGGTCGTCGCTCGCGCAGATGCTCGGGCCGGTAGATGTGCCGATCGTGAACTCGATTCACCACCAGTCCGTGAAGACGTTGGGACGCGATCTGAGCGTAGAGGCGGTGTGTGCCGAAGATGGGGTGGTCGAAGCCATCCGCTATCGCAAGGCGCCGTTCGTGATGGGCTTGCAGTGGCACCCGGAATTCCACCGCGCGGGCGGCCCGGAATTCCTCGACTGCACGCCGGTGCTCGACAACTTCCTGCGCGCGGCGCGCGAGACGCGCTTCTGATCCTCGGCACGCCGCCGGCCGGCATTGCCGGCCAGCTCGCTAACGAGCATCGTGCAAATGAAAAAAGGCTGAGTTCCGGGGAACTCAGCCTTTCTTTCGTCAAGAACACCGGAAAACGGCCCCGGTGTTCACGCCGCCTGGATTAGAAGCGGTGACGGATACCCGTGCCCACAACGGTTTGCGAGTTGTTCGACGACATACCGCCGGCCGCGCCGATACCCGCTGCGAGGTTGGTACCTTCGTTGTCGGAGATGTGCTGGTACGAACCGGTCAGGTACACATCGGTGCGCTTCGACAGACGGTAGTCAGCTTGCAGCGTAACGGTGTGGAACTTCGGCTTCTTGTCGGTCGAGTCTTGCTTGGCCATCGTGTAGGTGTACGCGGCCGACAGCGAGACTGCCGGGGTCAGCATGTAGCGACCGTTGACTTCGAAGTTGTCGAACTTCAGACCGTCGTTGTTGAAGCCGACTGCGGTGCTGTTGTAGTTGATGCCGGACAGACCCTGGATTTGCGTGTGGGTGTACACCAGGCCGACGGTTGCCGGGCCGAAGGCGTAGTTACCACCAATACCCCAGACGCGTTGCTTCGATGCGTTGAACACCGAGTCGCCGCCAGCCGACGTGTCGACTGCACCGCTCGTGTTGTTGTTGCCCGGGTTGCCTTGACGCTCAAGGTAAGCGGCAGCCACCGTCAGCGGACCGTTTGCGTAGTTCACGCCGGCGCTGAATGCACGGTTGTTGGCGAAGTCGCCGGCCTTGTTCGAGAAGCCATACAGGCCGCCGAAGGTCAGGCCGTTGTAGTTGGCGCTCGAGTACTTGACCGAGTTGTTCACACGGAACGAGTTGTTCGTGTTGTCGTTATCGTACGGGTGCGATGCGATCGTGCCGCCGAACGACGAACCGTTCAGGGTGAGCGGTGCCAGGTAGTCGACGACCGAGTCATATTGACGGCCGAACGTCAGCGCGCCGAACTTGTCGTTCTGCAGGCCGACGAAGGCTTGACGACCGAACATGCGGTTGTTCTGGCCCAGGTTACCGTTGTTGATCGAGAAACCGTTTTCCAGCACGAAGATGGCCTTGTTGCCGCCACCCAGGTCTTCCGAGCCCTTCAGGCCCCAACGGCTGCCGTTGACCAGGCCGCTCGTTGCACGGAAGTTCTTCGAACCCGATGCGCCGATCGTGTTGGTCGAGTTGCTGGTGTACGAAACACCGGCGTCGATCAAGCCGTACAGGGTGACGCTGCTTTGTGCGTGCGCGCCCACCGAGAACGCGCCGATGGCGGCCGCGGCAAGAAGAGTTTTTTTCATGGTTTAAGCTCCAGTAACGTGACACGAATCGCAGAATTCGCGTGAAAACAGAACGCGGCGAAACAGAACATGTCGAGGTGACGGTTTGTCATTCGCGGACCCGATCAAGTATCGGCACTGCTCTGTTGACAGGGGGCAGTGTATGAGTGGGCGGTACTCCCGCCTATTTCAGAATCCGCAAGAATCTATTTCAGATATGAGAACAATCCCGCGCATGTGCCGCAAAGCGTTGCCGCACAAGGGGTTGGCTTAGTTAAGCCTAGGCGAGAAACGGCAATGCAAGTGCCGTGTGTTGCGCTTGGGACACAGTATGAAGTGCCTGTCGAAGCGCGTGAGAAGCGTTGCCGAGCGTGGTCTTGCGCGCGACAGGTCCCTTGGGAGATAGTTCCGGCGCTGCGTGATCGTGTCGCAGCCGAGCGGTGCGCGCAAGCCGCGGCGAACGGCATGTGGCGACCGGTGTCGCGCTCACGGCGTCCCCCTCGAGCACAGGTGGCGCAGGCCATGGCAAAAAGGCCTTTGTTTATGGAGTGTTACGCGACTATTGCAAGTCCCCGAATAATGCATTGCGTCGAATGATGACAATGATTTCGGGCTGCGCACCTATACTACGTTCCGCGAGAAGTAGACTTTTGCGTTGAGTGAAAAGTCTCCAAACCTTGGCGCGGCCTGCGTGGCCGCGCTTTTTTTTGCCCGCGATTTCCGCGGCGCTTCCGGTGCTGCTTTCGGCCGAACTTCATCGCACCTTTCGTTGTACTTTCGGCCGACCCTGCGGCTACGCGCAATATCCCGCGCGCAACGCTTCGCCGCAATCGCGCACGTGCGGGATGCTCAACTGCTTGAGCTTGCGATAGAGCGATGCGCGGCATACCCCGAGCGATCGGGCAGCAGCGGAAATATTCCATCGATGCTGCGAGAGCGCCTGCAGGATGCGCTCACGCTCCTGCGTTCGAGGCGACGCCGGTCCACGCGCGCCGACGAACGCGCTGCCGTGGGCGGGACCGAAAGCACCGGCACGCCCGCCGCCGATCGGACTCGCGCTCGGCAGGCGAGGCGCCTCGTCGAGCCGGGAAAAAGACGGCGACACCGGTGAAGACGCCGAGCCACGCGACATCGACCCTTCGGTCAGTTCAGGTGGCAAATCGCTTGCCCGCAGCACGTTTGCGTTCATGACGGCACACGCATAGCGCAGCGCCGCGCGCATCTGGCGCAGGTTGCCCGGCCATGCATGCGAGAGCAGGCACGTCATGGCCTGCGGCGATACGCGCTCGAGCGCCTCGTCCACATGCACACCCGGCCACTCGTCGCACAGCATGCGGCCGATCAGTTCAACCTTGTCGTCACGGTCGCGCAGCGTCGGCAGCGTGAGCACGCCGACCGCGATGCGGTAATACAGATCCTCCCGAAACACGCCCTGCGCGACAGCGCCCGGAAGATCCTGGTGCGTCGCACAGATGAGCTGGACGTCCACGGGCACCGGCTGGCTTGCGCCCAGCGGCGTGACTTCGCGCTCGGAGAGCACGCGCAGCAGGCGTGTTTGCAGCGCGAGCGGCATGTCGCCGATCTCGTCGAGAAAGAGCGTACCGCCGTCGGCCTGCTGCAGCCTGCCCTTCATGCCGCCGGGCAGCGCGCCGGAGAACGCGCCGCGTTGATAGCCGAACAGCTCGCTCTCGACGAGATGCTCCGGCAGCGAAGCCGTATTGATGGCAACGAACGATTGGGCGCGGCGCTCGCTGTATTCATGCAGGGCGCGGGCAAGAAACTCCTTGCCTGTGCCGGTCTCGCCGAGGATCAGAATCGGCAGGCCGCGATCGACGAAGCGCTTGCCGCGCGCGAGCAGTTCGCGCATGCGAGCGTCGGTGCCGCACAGGTCGTCGATGGCGAGGTAGTCGGGGCGCATCCGGCTGGCGGCCGCCTGCATTGCCGGCGTCGTGGGGGACGGCGCACGGGCGAGGCGTTCGGCGAGGGCGGCAATGTTGCCGAATGCGGTGTTGGCGCTGGCCGTGGCGCGTTGGCCTTGGCCGACAGGTCGAGCGGGGGCAGGCGCTACAGCAAGGTGAGCGGGCATGACTTGTCTCCTTCTCGTATCGGTACGAAAGGGCGCCGTCGGTGGCTTGTGGCCTGGCGATTCCTGACGTTTCTTTATGTTGCGGCCTGCTCGGGTAGCGACCGCCAATGCAGGATACGTCCGCTCAGTCATAACATCCAATACAATATAGATGCGCCATTAATACCTTCGGGGTATAAGATGATCGAACTGCGTCATTTGCAGTATTTCGTCGTGCTCGCCGAAACGCTCCACTTCGGCCGTGCCGCCCAGCAATTGCACATCTCCCAGCCGCCGCTGTCGCGCCAGATCGCGCTCATGGAGGCGGAGCTCGGTGTGCAGCTCTTCGAGCGCACGCGCCGCAGCGTGAGACTCACGCGCGCCGGCACCCGCTTCTACCAGGACGCCGTCGAAATCCTCAACGCCGTCGATCGCGCGCGGCGCAACGTGGTGGCGGCCAGCCGCGGCGAAGACGGCGCGATTACGGTCGGCTTCATGATGTCCTCGGCCTACAACATCCTGCCCGCACTCACGCGCACCTACGCGGCGGCGTACTCGCGCGTGGACATGAAACTCGCGGAGACGCTGCCCAACCTGCTCGCCGAAGCCGTGCGGGCCGGCAAGACGGACGTCGGCATCATGTATCGCCCCGAGGACCTCACGGGGCTCGATACGGCAACGGTCTTTCGCGAGGAGATGGTGGCGGTGCTGCCGCGCACGCACCCGCTGGCCAAAGTGCGGGTGCTCGACGCCAGGCAGCTCGCCGACGAATCTTTCGTGAGCATTCCGCGCGAGATTGCGCCGCTGGTCTACGACCTGATCGTGGTGCATTGCCGGCGTGCGGGCTTCTCGCCGCATATCCGGCTCGAGACGAACCTGCAGCAGACGATCATCAACCTGGTGGGAGAAGGGCTGGGCGTGGCGATGGTGCCCATGTCGATGAGCAGCGCGAGCGCGTCGGGCAATGCGGTGTTCAAACCGCTGCGCGACGCGCCGGTCGCGGAGGTGGCGCTGCTGTGGAGCCGCGACAATCACAATCCGTGTGTGGCGACCTTCGTGGAGAATGCGCGCAACGTATGGCGCGAGATGCAGCGCGCGCCGGGGGCGAGGCTGGTGCCGGACATGCCCGACACCGGCGGGGAGTGAAACCGCGCACGAGGCCCCGCCGGGCCTCGATGCCGGCCGATTCTCAGATTTCCAGAATCCCGGCGGCCACGAAACCGCCGTCGACCGGCAGGATGTGGCCCGTCACGTAGGACGCATCGTCCGACGCGAGGAAGCTCACCGCGCCGGCGATCTCACGCGGCTGCCCGTAGCGGGCAAGCGGCGTCGTTTCCGTATAGTTGCGACGCGAGACGTCCGAGTGCAGCACCTGCGTGAGCGGCGTATCGATGGGGCCGGGCGCGATGCCGTTGGCGGTAATGCCGTATGGGGCGAGCTCGATGGCCATCTGCCGCGTCAAGCCGATGACGGCCGCCTTCGACGTGCCGTAGGCCGTGCGCCCGGCGCTGGCCAGAATGCCGGCCACCGAGGCCATGTTGATGATCCGTCCCCAACGCTGCTCGCGCATGAGCCGCGCGGCGTGCTGAGCGCACAGCAGCGTGCCGGTCACATTCACCGCCATGACCTGGTGCCAGTGATCGATCGGATATTCGAGGAAGGGGAACGTCTTGGCAATGCCCGCGTTGTTGACGAGCACGTCGCAACGCCCGTACTGCTGCGCAACCTTCGCGAACCCCTCGGCGATCGACGCCTCGTCGCCCACGTTCATCGCCAGGGCCGACGCCTTGCCGCCCGCTTGCCTGAGCGCGGCGACCGTCTCTTGCGCCGCGCTCTCGTTGAGATCGGCCACGACCACGGTCATGCCATCGCTGGCCAACCGTTCGCAGATCGCCGCGCCGATGCCCATGCCACCACCCGTCACTACTGCAACTTTCTCCGTCATGCTATGGACTCCTAAATTTGTTGACATCTACAGCACGGGCCCCGCCGCCAGCGATGCGGCGGAGCCCGTCGGTGAATCGAGAAACCGTTGGCGGTTTGTCCTACTTCAGAAAACCGATCGAGATCCAGGGAATGAAGACCACCACGAGCAGTGCCACGAGCAGGGCGCCCATGTAGGTCCACATCCGGTTGAATACCTTGTCGGGCGAGGTCTTGCCGATCGCGCAGGCGGCGTAGAAGCCGACGCCGAGCGGCGGCGCGAAGAGGCCCATGCCCATCGAGAGAATCACGACCATCGCATAGTGCACGTCGTGAATGCCCATCGAGCGCGCCACGGGAAAGAGCAGCGGGCCGAACAGCACGATGGCCGGAATTCCTTCGAGCACGCTGCCCAGCACGATGAACACGACCACCGAGATGAGCAGGAAGCCAACCTGTCCGCCCGGCACGCCGTGCATCAGGCCGACGAGCTTGGCCGAGAAACCCGACTGCGTGAGTGCCCAGGCCATGGCCGTCGCCATCCCGATGATGAGCAGAATGGCGCCCGAGAGTGCGGCCGTCTCGGTGAGCAGCGGGTACAGGCGCTTGAAGTCCAGGTGTTTCCGGAACGCGTGAACGATCAGCCCGATCACGATCGTGTAGGCAATGCCCACCGTCGACACTTCGGTGGCGGTGGCGGCGCCCTCGATGACCGCCGTGCGGATCAGCACGGGCAGTGCGAGAGCGGGCAGCGCCACGACGAACGTCTTGGCGATCACGCTCCACGGCGCGCGACGCGCCGCGTTCGGCGCTTCCTTGCGCGAGCGGGCGAAGCAGACCACGACGATGGCCAGCGTGGCGATGACCGCCGGCAGCAGGCCGCCGACGAAAAGCGCCGTGATCGACACGCCGCACACGGCGCCGATGGTGATGAGCACGAGGCTCGGGGGAATCGTCTCCGTCATGGCGCCGGTCGACGAGAGCAGCGCCACGAGGTCTTCCGGCTTCGAGCCGCGTCGCTGCATCTCGGGAAAGAGCGCGGGCGCGACGGCCGCCATGTCGGCCGCCTTCGAGCCCGAGATGCCCGAGACCAGGAACATCGCGCCAAGCAGCACGTACTGCAGCCCGCCGCGCACGTGGCCGAGCAGCGACGCCATGAATTCGATCAGGCTGCGCGCCAGGCCGCTCATCTCGATGAGGGCGCCGAGCAGCACGAACAGCGGCACCGACAGCAGAATCAGGCCCGACATGCCCTCGTCCATGCGGCTCACGACGATTTGCAGCGGGGCGTCCGTGACGAGCGCCAGATAAGCGAGCGTCGCGGTGCCGAAGGCGAACGCGATCGGAATGCCGCCGGCCACGCACCCGCCCACGATCAGCACGAAGAAGATCAGCAGGTTGTAGTTGCCCATGGCGATGAGCGCCGGACGGCCGAGCCACAGCGCAGCGCCGAGCGCGGCCACGAAGAGCACCCCCAGGCCGAACTGGCGCATCGTCGAGCAGCGCGCCATGCGCGAGATCGCGGCGATGAGCATGAGCGCCGCGCCCACCGGCAGGGCGGCGGCGCGCAGCCCGTCCGGGATTTCCAGCGCGGGCGTGGTGATGTCCATCTGCTCGATGGCATGCGTGTAGGCGGGCATGATGATCAGCGCGACGAACACGCACACGGTGAGCGCGGCCATCGTCTGGAACCAGTCGCGCCACGCCACGGGGAGTTTGTTGACGATGGCGGACAGGCGCATGTGCTCACCGCGATCCAGGGCGAGCACGGCGCCGAGCATCGACAGCCAGATGAACAGAATCTGGGCGAGCTCGTCGGACCAGGTGAGCGGATTGTCGAACCCGTAACGCGAGACCACGCCCGCGAGCAGGATGAGAGTCTCCGCCACCACCAGCAGCACGGCAGCCGCCTCGGTGACTTTCATCACCGCGCGGTTGACGTGGCAGAAGAGGCGGGCGAGCGCGTGCGTCGGCTCGGCCGTCATCGTCAACGTTTCCATTTACGCGAGCTTCCCGGTGTACTTTTCCAACATGGCCCATGCCTCGTCGCCGAACTTCTTGTGCCATTCGGCATAGAAGCCGGCCGAGCGAAGCTTCTCGCGGAACTGCTCGTTGTTCGGTGCGTTGAACACGAGCCCCTTCTGCTTGAGTTCGGCCATCACGCCGTCGTTGAGCTTGCGCACGTCTTCGCGCTGAGCCACGGCGGCCGCGTTCACGTTGGCGGTCACGATCGCCTGCAGGTCCTTGGGCAGCTTGTCCCATTTCTGCTTGTTGGCGAGGAACCAGAAGCCGTCCCACATGTGATTCGTCATCGACACGTACTTCTGCACTTCGTAAAGCTTGGCCGTGGTGAGCAGCGCGAGCGGGTTTTCCTGCGCTTCGACGATGTGCGTCTGCAGGGCCGAATAGACTTCGGCGAAGTTGATCGACGTGGGCGAGGAGTCGAACGCGCGGAACATCGAGGTCCACAGCGGGCTCGTCGGCACGCGGATCTTCAGGCCTTTGAGGTCGGCCGGTGAATTGATCGGACGGCTGCTCGTGGTGATCTGGCGGTAGCCGTTCTCCCAGATCTTGTCGAACGCGAACACCGACGTCTTGGCAATCTGGCCGCGCACGTGCGCGCCGAGGTCGCCGTCCATGGCCGCCCACACCTGGCTGTAGTCCTTGAACGCGAAGCCCACGCCGGAGATCTGCGCCGCCGGCACGAGCGTGCCGAGAATCAGCGGCGAGAGCGTGAAGTAGTCGATGGCGCCCGAGCGAATCTGGCTGAGCATGTCGCTATCGGAGCCGAGCTGATTGTTCGGGTAGATCTGGAAGTCGATACGGCCTTTGGACTGCTCCGCGATCTTCTGCGCCATTTCCTTGGCGCGGATGTTCATCGGATGGCTAATCGGCAGGTTGTTGGCGAACTTCAGGGTGAATTCGGCGGCGCGGGCCTGCGTCTGATACAACCCCGTGGCGGCGGCAGCCGAAGTGGCGGCCACGACTTTGATGAAGTGGCGACGATCCATAGTGCTCATACTGCATGTCTCCTGTTATAGGTGTTGTGGCTGCGTCTGAAGCGCAAAGCGATTGCGCGTGTTGCCTTGCAACGTTTCGGCCAACTCGGCATTCGCGCGCTGGGCGACTCGCAAGTGGCTTGGCTATCTTACGCAAATCGAATGCCAGATCGCAGGCTGGACGGGAAAACCCTTACGTTGTTAAGCATTAGTGAAATCCCGGGGCCGACGCCCCTCGGTCCGCGCCGACCGCGCGCCGCACGGGTATGTAGGGCGATGCGAGGCGAAAAGCGCTTCGTCCACCGAAACGGCCGGCGGCCGGCCGGCGGGGGCCGGCCATGCGACACCTGTCGCACCGGCGCGGCATGCTGCGACAGGTGTCGCCGCCCGGGCGCGACACCCGTGCGACAGGTGTCGCACGCAGGTGTCTCGTTCCTGCCGTGTTGCGGCACAGCAAATTCCTCTCACCACGTGCGCATCCGAATTCACTTGATGGTGTCGGGAAACCGGCTTTACGCTTACGTCAATTGCACGCGCGCCACCCGCGCGCGAGGTCGCCGTGGCGGCGCAATTCGCAGTCGATGACCACTACCCGCGCGTCGTTGCCATGCCGCACGCATGTCTGGCATCGAAATTGCTCACCGGAGTCCGGATGACCCCACTTCCCGGAGACACTTCATGGTTGCTGCATGCCTTACCGGCTGGGCCCACTCCCAGTTCGGCAAACTCGATAACGTCGACGCCGAGGTTCTGCTGGCCGATGTCGCACAGGCCGCCCTCGACGACGCGGGCCTCGCGCCCGAGCAGATCGATTCCGTTCACGTCGGCACTTTCAACGGCGGTTTCCTGTATCAGGACTTCCCGTCGTCGCTCGTCTTCAATCGCATTCCCGGCCTGCGTTTCAAGCCCGCCACGCGCTATGAGAACGCGTGCGCCACGGGCTCGGCCGCAGTGCATGGCGGCCTGCAGTCCATCGAAGCGGGCAAGGCCACGCATGTGCTCGTCATCGGCTTCGAGAAGATGACCGAACTGGCCACGCCACAGGTCGGCGAAGTCCTGCTCAAATGCTCCTACGCGCGCGAGGAGGCCGGCATTCCGGGCGGCTTCGCCGGCGTGTTCGGCACCATCGCGCAGGCGTACTTCGATCGCTACGGCGATCAGTCCGACGCGCTCGCGCGCATCGCCGCGAAGAACCATCGCAACGGCTCGGTCAATCCGTATGCGCACATGCGCCGCGACTTCGGCTACGACTTCTGCCGCAACGTCTCCGACAAGAACCCATACGTGGCCGGCCCGCTCAAGCGCACCGACTGCTCGATGGTTTCCGACGGCGCCGCCGCGCTCGTGATCTCGAAGGCCGACGTGGCGCGCTCGATGCCCAAGGCCGTCGGCTTTCGCGCCGCGGTGCAGGTCAACGACTACCTGCCGCTCTCGCGCCGGGACCCTCTCGCGTTCGAAGGCGGCCAGCATGCCTGGCGTCAGGCGCTGGGCGTGGCGGGCGTGTCGCTAAAGGACCTCTCGCTCGTCGAGACGCACGACTGCTTCACCATCGCCGAACTCATCGAGTACGAAGCCATGGGGCTTGCCAAGCCCGGACAGGGGGCGAACGTGATTGCCGAGGGCATTACCGAGAAAGACGGGCTCCTGCCGGTCAACCCCTCGGGCGGCCTGAAGGCGAAGGGCCACCCGGTCGGGGCGACGGGCGTGTCCATGCACGTGATGGCCGCGATGCAGCTGACCGGCACGGCCGGCGAGATGCAGATCCCGGGCGCACGGCTCGCTGGCGTGTTCAACATGGGCGGCGCCGCCGTGGCGAACTACGTGAGCATTCTCGAAGCGCGCTGATTCGCGACAACGCGAGCCGGGCGTCCCGGCGGCGTTTCGAGAACGTCCTGCAAATGCCCGTGCGCGCGCCGCACGGCGGACGCACCGGGCGCAGGACAGGCAGCAAGACTGAGCAATAAGAATTAGGAGACGAGCGAAATGCTCAAGAAGGTGATGAATCTCGGCCGTCTGCTGGCCGACGTTGCAAGGCGGCATCCCGACGAGCCCGGTGTGATCATCGGCGAGAAGGTACACACCTGGGGCGAAATCGACGCACGCGTGAACGCGGTCGTCGACGCGCTGCGCGAGCTGGGCGTGGGCAAGGGCGACAAGCTGCTGGTGCACTCGCGCAACAACCTGCAGATCTTCGAGAGCGCGTGGATCGCATTCCGGCTGGGCGCGGTCTGGGTGCCGACGAACTTTCGCATCACGGCGCCCGAGGCGGCGTACCTCGGTCAGTCGAGCGGGGCGTGCGCCATGATCTACGACGCGGGCTTCGAGGGCCACGTGGACGCCGTGCGCGCCGCCTCGCCCGCGCTGCGCCATGTGATCGCGCTGGGCGCGCCGCGCGCCGGCGAGCTGCACTACGAGACGCTGGTAACCGAGCATCACGGCGCACCGGCCTACGAGGCGGAAGTCGAGTACGAAGACCCGTTGTGGTTCTTCTACACGTCGGGCACGACCGGGCACCCGAAGGCCGGCGTGCTCTCGCACGGGCAAATGGCCTTCGTCGTGACGAACCATCTGGCCGACCTGATGCCCGGCATCACCTATCGCAGCCGTTCGATGGTCGTGGCACCGCTCTCGCACGGCGCGGGCATTCACGCGATCGTCAACACCGCGCGCGGCGCGGCGAGCGTGCTGCTGCCCGGCGAGAAGATGGACCCGGAGCAGGTCTGGCAGGCGATCGAGCGCCACCGTGTGGACAACATGTTTACGGTGCCGACCATCGTCAAGATGCTGGTCGAGGATCCTGCCGTGGATCGCCATGACCACAGTTCGCTGCGCTTCGTGATCTATGCCGGCGCGCCGATGTATCGCGCCGATCAGAAGTACGCGCTCCAGAAGCTGGGCCGCGTGCTCGTGCAGTACTACGGCCTGGGCGAGGTAACGGGCAACATCACCGTGCTGCCGCCGTGGCTGCACAGCGAGGACGACGACGCGCCCGATGCGCGCGTAGGCACCTGCGGCATGCCGCGCACCGGCATGGAGGTGGCGATTCTGGACGAGTCGGGACAGCGTCAGCCGCCGTTCGCCTCCGGCGAGATCTGCGTGCGCGGGCCGGCGGTGTTCATGGGGTATCACAACAATCCGGAGGCAAACGCCAAGGCGTTCAAGGACGACTGGTTCCATACCGGCGATCTGGGACACGTGGACGAGCAGGGCTTTTTGTACATCACGGGCCGTGCGTCGGACATGTACATCTCGGGCGGCTCGAACGTCTATCCGCGCGAGATCGAGGAAGCGCTGCTCACGCACCCGGCGGTCTCCGAGTGCGCGGTGCTGGGCGTGCCCGACCCCAAGTGGGGCGAGAGCGGGCTCGCAGTGGTGGTACCCCGGGAAGGCATGGCCGCTCAGGCCGATGAACTGCTCGGACATCTCGAAGCGCGTATTGCCCGCTACAAGTGGCCGCGTCGCTTCGTCTTCTGGAATGCCATGCCCAAGTCGGGCTACGGCAAGATCGTGAAAAAGCAAATCAAGACGATGCTCGAAGAGCAAGGAGACTATCGACTATGAAACCTGCGCTTTCACGGATCTATCGACATGCAGGCGCCCCCACGTTACCCCGTGTGGAAGACTGCGTGTTGAGCGGGCAGCACGAACTGCGCGTGACGATCCGGTCTGGTGCGAATCTCGGCGAGTCGTTACGCGCGGCGTTATCCCGCTATGCGCATGGCGGCGGCGTCGGCCGTTTTTGCGCGGGCACCGCGCGAGGTCTGCGGTATCACATGATCGAGAACACCGCGGACAAGGAGCGCCCCTTCGGCTATGGGGCGCCGGTCGACGAAACCCGGGAAGTGGATCTGATCGGCGGCGCGATCACTGTAGGCCGGACGGCCGACGGTGCCACGTTGATGCATTGCCATGCGGGATTTTCCGATCCTGGCGGCGAACTGCATGGCGGGCACCTCATCCTCGATCACACATGGGCCGGCGACGAGCCCGTGGTCATCCGCCTGTGCCTGTTCGAGCATGGCGGCTATGTGACCGCCGAGGACGAGGAGACACGCTTCCATCTGCTCCATCCCGTTGCCGGAGATCTGTCATGAGCGCAGCAGCCGACGTAGCCGACATTCCCGTCGCCATCGAAAATGGCACGCTGGGCCGACTGGTGGTGGCCCGTCTCAAGCCAAATCAGGACCTCACCGAGAGCATCGAAGCGTTGTGCACCGAGCACGGCATTGCGCGGGCCATCGTGCGTGGCGCGGTCGGCAGCCTGATCGACGCGCGGCTCACGTTTCGCGCAGGCGACGGCTGGCGCGAGCAGATCGTCACCGGCCCGGGCGTGGAGATCCTCAACGTGTTCGGCGAGGTCGACGCGCGGGCCGACGCCTCGCGCGAATTGCCGATGCTCCACGGCATGGTCGCCGATACCGACGGACGCATGTTCGCAGGGCGTTTCGTGCGCGGCGGCAATCTCGCGTTCATCACCATCGAGGTGACGCTGCAGGAATGGTTGCCGGCGTGAGGCAGACGCCGCCGGCCGAGGGCGCCGCGTGACGTGAAAAAACGGGGAGACGCACGTCTCCCCGTTTTCGTTTCGGCGCGGCGATGCGCTCGCCGCTCAGGCGAGCGCGGGCTGCACGAGTCCGTCCTCGCGGAACATGTGTTTGATGCCGCGCACGGCCTGGCGAATGCGTGATTCGTTTTCGATCAGCGCGAAGCGCACGTATTCGTCGCCGTACTCGCCGAAACCGATGCCGGGCGAGGCCGAGACTTTCGCCTGGGCGAGCAGCTTCTTTGCAAATTCGAGCGAGCCCAGGGCGCGATACGGCTCGGGAATGCGCGCCCAGATGTACATCGACGCACGCGGCAGATCCACGACCCAGCCCGCTTCCGTCAATCCCTTGTAGAGCACGTCGCGGCGACGCTGATATTGCGCGCGAATCTCCTCCACGCATTGCTGATCGCCTTCGAGCGCGGCGATGGCGGCGACCTGAACGGGCGTGAAGGTGCCGTAATCGTGATAACTCTTGATACGCGCGAGGGCGGCCACCAGTTCCGCGTTGCCGACCATGAAACCGATGCGCCAGCCGGCCATGTTGTAGCTCTTCGACAGCGTGAAGAACTCGACGGCGACGTCCTGCGCGCCGGGCACCTGCATGATCGAGGGTGCCTTGTAGCCGTCGTAGACGATGTCGGCGTAGGCCAGATCGTGTACGACGAGTATGTCGTGCCTGCGGGCGAGATCGACCACGCGCTCGAAGAACTCGAGCTCGACGCATTGCGCCGTCGGGTTCGACGGGAAGCCGAGAATCACCATCTTCGGCTTCGGATGGCTCTCGCGTATGCCGCGCTCCAGTTCAGTGAAGAAGTCGATGCCGGGCGTCATCGGCACCGAGCGGATATTGGCGCCGGCGATCACCGCGCCGTAGATGTGGATCGGATAGGACGGATTCGGCACGAGCACCGTGTCGCCCTGATCCAGCGTGGCGAGCATCAGGTGGGCGAGACCTTCCTTCGAGCCGATGGTGACGATGGCTTCGCGCTCCGGATCGAGTTCGACGTCGTAGCGGTCCTTGTACCAGCGCGTGATGGCGCGGCGCAGACGCGGGATGCCGCGCGAGGTCGAGTAGCCGTGCGTGTCGGGACGTTGCGCCACCTCGACGAGCTTGTTGACGATGTGCGGCGGCGTGGCCCCGTCGGGGTTGCCCATCGAAAGATCGATGATGTCCTCGCCGCGTCGGCGCGCCGCCATCTTCAGTTCGGCGGTAATGTTGAAAACGTAGGGGGGAAGGCGATTGATGCGCGCAAAGCTGCGCGAGCTCTGGGAGCCTGACATGATGATCCTGGAACGTAAGCGCCCGGAACCGTCCGAGCGACGCCGGCGTGCTGGCCACACCGTGACGGGGACTGTAGCGCGGCGCGGCGCAAATGCGCAAGCGGTTTTTGCTTGAGGTGGCGAGGCCGTGCGCGGCCGATCCGGGGCGCCGGGGCTGGACGCGGGCCCGGCGAGGCCGTCGGTTAAGATGAGCGATTCGCGAGTCCACAGGCAAAAGGAGAGGGGATGGCGTACATGTACTTGCTGGTCGCGATCGTGGCGGAGGTGATCGCCACGTCGGCGCTCAAGGCATCGGAAGGATTCACGCGCGTGGGGCCGGTGGCGATCGTCGTGGCCGGTTATGGTTCGGCGTTCTACATGTTGTCGCTCACGCTGCGCACGATTCCCGTGGGCGTCGCCTATGCCATGTGGTCGGGCCTGGGCATCGTGCTGATCTCGGTCGCCGCGCGCGTGCTGTTCGGCCAGAAGCTCGACGCGCCCGCCATGCTCGGCATGGCGCTCATCATCGCCGGCGTGCTCGTCATGAATCTCTGCTCGAAGTCGGCGGCGCATTGAGTCCGGCGCGGTGCGCCGATGCAAGGGGGCGCCACGGACTTCGCGCGCCGACGTGCAGCAAGAAACGCTTTCATCGATGCGCCGATCGGCGCCGTATCGAGCAGGTGCCGAGCGCGTGTGGAACGCGTGTGGACCTCATGTGGAGCCCATGTGGAGCCCATGTGGAGCCCGTGTGGAGCCCGTGTGGAGCCCGTGTGGAGCCCATGGTGGCGCGGCGCCGCGGCGACTCAAGGGCGGTCTTCGGCTTCGGCCAATACTGCTTTGAGCGCGGCAATGCAAAGATCGATTTCGCTGCGCCCGATGACGAGCGGCGGCGCGAGTCGCAGCACCGTCGTGCGCGTCTCCTTGGCGAGAATGTGGCGCCGCAGCAGCTGCAATGACAGTTCATGTGCGCTGGCAAAGGATGGATCGATTTCGATGCCGGCCCATAGCCCGCGTCCGCGCACCTCCCGAATGACGGGGGAGTGGATCGCGTGCAGGCGCGAGAGCAGATACTCCCCCATTTCCGCACTTCGCCCGGGCAGGTCTTCGTCGGCCATGACGTCGAGCGCTTCGAGGGCGACGGCAGCCGCGAGCGCGTTGCCGCCGAACGTCGAGCCATGGCTGCCGGGTTCGAACAGGTCGATCACGTCGCGTCGCGCCACGAAGGCCGACACGGGTAGCAGGCCGCCGCCAAGCGCCTTGCCGAGCATGACACCGTCGGGCACGATGTTCTCGTGCTGATACGCAAACCACTTGCCGGTGCGGCCGAGCCCTGACTGGATTTCGTCGAGCAGCAGGAGCACGTTCTGTTCGGTGCATAGCTGGCGGAGTTCGCGCAGGAAGCCGCCGGGCGGTACGATGATGCCGCCTTCGCCCTGAATGGTCTCGAACAGCACGGCGCAGGTGTTGGGCGTGATGGCCGCGCGTACCGCGTCGATGTCGCCGAAAGGCACGCGCACGAAGCCGTGGGCGAACGGACCGAAGTCGGCCCGATAGGCGGGCTCGGACGAGAAGCCGACGATGGTGGTGGTGCGCCCGTGGAAATTGCCCTCGGCGACAATGATCTCGGCCCGCCCGGCAGGAATGCGTTTGACGCTGTAGCCCCAGCGGCGCGCGGCCTTGATGGCGGTCTCCACGGCTTCGGCGCCGGTGTTCATCGGCAGTGCGCCGCCCAGCGTGGTGAGGTCGCAGAGGCGTTCGAGGAAGGCGCCGAGCCGGTCGGAGTAGAAAGCACGGGAGACCACGGCGAGGCGCTGCGCCTGAGCAGTGAGCGCGGCGACGAGGCGGGGGTGCGCGTGACCGTGGCTGACGGCGGAGTAGGCGCTCATCATGTCGAGGTAGCGGGTGCCGTCGACGTCCCACACCCAGACCCCCTTGCCGTGCGAGAGCACGACGGGCAGCGGCGCGTAGTTGCGGGCGCCATATCGTTCTTCGCGTTCGATCTCGTTCATGATCGCGGCCCTCCACGCTTGCAGTCTAGATGCGAACGCCGGGGCGCGCCAAGAGGGCAACTCCCTGAGGGCGCGCCAATGAAATTGGCATGCGCGTGCGCTATAATCGCCGATTCCTCGGGCGCGGCGCGCATGATTGGCGCGTGATTGACGCATGACTGGCGCGTGACGGCATGAAAGCACCAGCGGTGCAGAATGCTGGCGCATCGCTCTCCCGAGACATCTCCGGCAGCGACATCCGGTCGTTGCCGTCACGCACTGCCCATAGCTCAGTTGGATAGAGCATCGGCCTTCTAAGCCGACGGTCGGGGGTTCGAATCCCTCTGGGCAGGCCATCCAGTGCAGGCCATCCCGTGCAGCCCATCCGATGGATCGATTCGCCTAGCGCATTGGGCCCGCCGCATGCGCCGGCCGGGCCCACCGGGGCGTAACGCGAACGGTCCAGACCCACAGGGGCGAGCCCGAGGCTTGTTGTGAGCGTGGGGGTGCGGCAAAATGGGCCGCGTCTCATGCTGCCCCGGTGCCATTTTCCGATCCCTCGCGTTGCCGCCGACATGCCCGACTCCGTGGACCTCTTCGAACGTCACCGCCCGCGTCTGCATGCGATTGCGTACCGTATGCTCGGCACGGTCGCCGAAGCGGAGGACGTGGTGCAGGACGCATGGCTGCGCTGGCACGGCAGCGACCATCACGCCGTGGAGAATGCCGAGGCATGGCTCGTTACCGTCACCACGCGCCTGTCCATCGACCGCCTGCGTGCTGCCAAGGCAGAGCGCGAGACCTACACGGGCGTCTGGCTGCCGGAGCCGGTGCTGATGTCTGCGCCCAGCACACCGGAACAGGTCCATGAGTTCGCGGACGACGTCTCGGTCGCTTTCCTGTACACGCTGGAGCGCCTGTCGCCGGACGCTCGCGCCGCGTTTCTCATGCGTGACGTCTTCGACGCCGACTACGACGACATCGCCCTCACGCTGGAAAAGACGCCGGCCGCCGTCCGCCAACTCGTGCGGCGCGCCCGCCTGCAACTGCGCGAGGGCACGCCGCGCGAGCAAGTGCCGCGGGCGACGCTGCACCGCCTGCTGCTCGCCTTTGCGCAGGCCATGCAGCGTAGCGACTTTCATGGCCTGCACGCCTTGCTGAGCGACGACGCCGAACTCATCGGCGACGGCGGAGGCAAGGTGCCCAGCTTCCGCCGCCTCGTGGGCGGCAGGCGTCTGGCGCAACTGTTCTACGCAGGCAAGCGCCGCCATGGTGACGCCCTGCACGTCGAAGTGCTGCAGATCAATGGGCAGTGGGCGTTGCTGCGTTTCATCGCGGGCGAACTCGAGTCCGCGCAGTCATACGAGACGGACGGTGAACGGCTCACCCGGGTGCTCGTGCAACGCAATCCCGACAAGCTCGCGCGGATCGCGCAGGCGCTTGCAGGGCCCGGATCCGGACGCCCGCAGCGGTACTGATTCCGGGCCGGCGCCACGTTGCCCCGCCAACCCGGGAGAGGCTTGGAGCAAGGCTTTTCAGCGCAAATGCGGATTTTTTTCGAGTCCGATGTCACAGATTCCCGGGGCGGGCCGTCTTAAGGGCAGGATCAACGAAATGGGGATCTGCCACCATGTCCACACCGCTATTCATTCCGCCTGCCATACCCGCGCCGGCCAGGCGAGCCGACTCCCTGGCCGACAGCTTTGCCACGAGCTACGCCGGCGTCGTGGCCTTTATCGCCGTGGCCGCCGAAGGCAATTTCGCGCGGGCCGGCGACCGTCTCGGCATTGGCCGATCGGCGATCAGCCGCAGCGTGCAGAAGCTCGAAGATCAACTTGGCACGCGGCTCTTCGTGCGCACCACGCGCAGCACCACGCTCACCGTCGAGGGCCAGCGTTTCTACGAGCAATGCCAGCCGGGCGTGGCACGGATCGTCCAGGCGCTCGACGACATGCGCGAGCTGCGCGAAGGCCCGCCGTCGGGGCGATTGCGGGTATGCTCGACCGTGGGCTTCGGCCGCAAGGTCGTGGCGCCGCTGCTGCGGGGCTTTCGCGACATCCATCCGAATATCTCGATCGAATTGCTGCTCGACGACGGGCCTACCGACTTCACGACCGACCGTGTCGACGTCTCTTTCCGCAACGGGCGCATGGAAGACAGCCGCGTGATCGCCAAGAAAGTGATTCCGATGCAGATGGTGTTGTGTGCCGCGCCGGCCTACGCCGCAAGGCATGGCCTGCCGGACAGCGTGGAGGAGCTCTCCAGGCACGATTGCGTGAACTTCCGGCTCGCGTCGGGCCGTGTGTACGAGTGGGAGTTCAACCTCGGCGGACAATTGCGCAAATTCGCGCCGGCCGGCTCGCTCACGTTCAACGACGCCGACCTGGTGCTGCAATCGGTGCTGGACGGCCACGGCATTGCGCAGATGGCCGCCTATCAGGTGTGCGATCACTTGCGAGCCGGCGCGCTCGTTGCATGCCTGTCGCCCTATGCGCCCGACGATCGCGGCCATTACCTGTGCTTCCTGAGCCGCGAGCATTTGCCCGCGCGAATGCGCGTGTTCATCGACTACATGACCGAGCGCATTCGTGCGTTGGACCTGCAGATATCGGACCGCCCGCTGTTGATGCGGGCGTAGGCGTCGCTTAGCCGAACCTGGCCTTGTCGAGCCCATACGCCTTGTCGGCCGAGCCCGGCACCGTGCGCAAGCCGACGTTCAGACGATTCCAACCATTGATCGCCATGATGGCGAAGCTCAGATCGGAGATTTCCTTCTCCGACAGTTCGGCGCGCACGTGCTCGTACACGTCGTCGGGCACGCCATGCACGCCCAGCGTGGTGAGCGCTTCGGTCCACGCCAGGCAGGCGCGCTCGCGTGCCGAGAACTGGTCGGACTCGCGCCAGATCGCGATGTGATGCAGGCGCAGCTCGCCTTCGCCGTGGATTTTGGCTTCCTTCACGTGCATGTCCAGGCAAAAGGCGCAACCGTTGATCTGCGACGCACGAATCTCGACGAGCGTCAGGATCGATGGTTCGATGGCGCCCGACTTCACGAGCGTGCTGAATTCGATGTACTTCTTGAAAAGTTCGGGGGATTGCGCAAAGGCGTTCAGACGTTGACTCATGGTGGTGACCTCGATGGGTTGGCGCGAACCGGCAGAACGGACCGGCGTCGCAGACTGGGACGACACGTCCATCGTAGGATCGCCCGCGGCGCAAGGGAAGCGCCGGTGGAGGGACCATGGTGTTGCGTCGACGGCAACAATTCGATCGCACCGGCTCCGGCTCGAGAGCCGCCGCCGTGGGGGTATTTCACGAGGGCGCCCGCTCGCGCGTGCTCGGCATGGCGTCTGCCTCCGGCGCGAGCCGGCGTCGAATCGCCGGCCGGATGAAGTCCACCCACGCGCGGATCTTTGCGTCGAGGTGCCGGCGCGAGGCATACAGCAGGTAGAGACTGAGCGACGCCGGGGGGAATTGCGGCAGAAGTTCGACGAGGCGTCCGTCCTCCAGATCATCCTCGACGACGAACCATGGCAGCAGCGCGATACCGGTGCCTTGCCGCGTTGCGATCACGAGCGATGCCGAGGTGTCGACCGTGAGAAACGGGTCGATCTTCAGCGGCGCGTCCCGGGCGTCGCCGAAACACCACAGGCTGTCGTCGTATTCCGGGGCCATCAGTTGCAGGCACCGGTGTTGCAGGAGATCCGGCGGCTGCGCCGGCGTTCCGTGCCGTGCAATGTATTCGGGCGCGGCACACAGCACGTTGCGAATGCGTCCGAGTTCGATGCCGACGAGCTCGGAGCCGGCCAGGGAGCGCGCCGCGACGAACGCCACGTCGAAGGGTTCGCGGATGAGGTCGGGCGCACGCGGCCCGATCGTCAGGTCCAGCGCCACTTCCGGATGCGCGCGCCCGAACGGCTCCACCAGCGGGATCAGCAGACGGTTCGCGATACTCGCGCTGCAATGCACGCGCAGCCGACCACGCGCGTGTACGCCCGTGCCCCTGGCTTCGCGCTCGCTTTGGTCGATCGCCGCAATGACTTCACGTGTGCGACGCAGATACTGCTCGCCCGCCGGCGTGAGCGACATGGCGCGCGTCGTTCGGTGCAAAAGCCGGATGCCGAGATGCGCCTCGAGCGACGAAATCGCGCGGGTGATCTGAGACGGGGTCTGGTCCAGTTGCTCCGCGGTGCGGGCGAAGCTGCCCGCGTCCACGAGCAGGACGAACGTGCGCATGCATCGAAGAAGGTCCATCGGTTGCAGATTGGCGGGCGCAGGCGCCCGCCGCGGATTGCCGTGGTCTTCAGTCTATTGGAAAGCCCGTGCGATTCGCGCGCGCGATGTGCGCAACCGTCGTCGCGATCCGGACATCGCTCCTCGCCCTCGTTGTGCGCTGTCTCCTTCTTTGCCTCCCTCGCCTTTCTTCAGCGCGCGCGGAAGTACTCGCTCGGCGGCACGCCAAGCGTCTTGCGAAACATCGCCGCAAAGGCGCTAGGGCTGTCGTAGCCGAGTTCGAGCGCGAGCGCCAGGATCGGCGTGCCAGCCGCGAGCTTCGGCAAACTGAGCAGCACGCGGGCATGGCGGCACCAGGCGCCATGCGTCATGCCGGTTTCCCGCTTGAAGGCGCGCGCGAACGTGCGCTCGTTCATGTGGGCGCGCGCTGACCATTCGGCGAGCGTCGCGGGCACGCAAGGGTCTCGCAGCAAGGCGGTGCACAGGCTCGCGAGCGCCGGATGATGCGGCATCGGTACATGCAGCGACAGCTCGGGCGCGCGTTCGATTTCGTCGAGAATGAGGGCGAGCACGCGGCCGTCGCGATTGACGTCCTCGGGCCGCGAGTGTCGGTCGCCTGCTTCGTCCGCCGTCAGGATCAGCTCGCGCAGCAGTGGGCTTACGGGGATGACCCGACAGCGCTCGGGCAGCGTGGCGCGCGTGCCGGGCGCCACGAACACGGTGCGCATGGCGACGTCGACCGCCATTTCGATGGCATGCTCCGTGCCGCCTGGCACCCACACGGCGCGCCCCGTGGGCACGACCCAGTTGCCTGCGGCCGTGCGCACGATCATTACGCCGGCGATGGCGTGAATCAATTGTCCGTGACGATGCGCGTGTGTCGGGTAGGCCGTGCGCGAAGGGGAGTCGGTGGCGACTACGGCGACAGGGGCGCTCGCCTCACCGGCATGCAAGGCGTTGATGAAACTGTCCATTTTGCGACGATGATTGTGCAGTCTGCGTTCGATTGGTGCAGGCACATCACCATACCATCGAACTTCCTGATTTGTCAGACGAGCAAGTCCGCCATGGTTCATCCAACACGCCCGAAACACCCGGACCGCCTGGAGCGCGTGAAATGCCTGAAATACCCGGGAACGCCATCTCGCCGGCGGCGCTTGCCGGTCGTCTTTGCCGTCTGCGCGCTGAGCGCCTGCGGCGTCGGGCCGACGTACCACGCGCCGCAGCCGCCGGCAGCATTGCAGGGCGGCTTCGTCACCGAGAGCGCCGCGCCGACGAGTGCCGCGACGCCGCCGGACGAATGGTGGCGGCTCTATCGCGATCCCGTGCTCGACGCGCTGGTCGCGCGAGCCCTGACCGAGAACCGGGATCTCGCGGTGGCGGCCGCACACATCCGTCGCGCGCGCGCCGCGTTCGGAGAACAGGAGGCGCAACGGTTGCCGCAGACGTCCACATCGTTCGGACCGCGCTACGGCAAACCGGCGCCCGACCAGATCGTCGCCGCGAGCCGCGGCACCGACAGTCCGTCGGCTCGATGGGGATGGGCGCCATCGTTCGCGCTGTCCTGGGAGGTGGATCTCTGGGGGCGCGTCGACCGTCTTGGCGCGGCGGCGGGCGCCGATGCCGAGGCCGTGGCCGCCGAGCGCGATGCCATGCGAGTAAGCGTCGTTGCACAGACCGTTGCCGCCTACCTGCGGGTCTGCGGATTGGCCGAACAGGCACGCGTGACGCGGCGCACGCTCGACATTGCTACGCGCATTGCCGATCTCACGCGTCGACAACAGGCGGACGGGCTCGTTTCGGACCTCGAAGTCACGCGCTCCGAGGCGTTCGTCGAGGACACGCGAGCCAGCCTGCCCGCGCTCGAGGGCGATCGGCAGTCGGCGCTCTACGAACTTGCTGTGCTGACCGGGCGCGCGCCGGCCGAACTGCCGCGCGAGACCGCGCAATGCCGGACGGTGCCGACGCTGGCGCAACCGTTTCCCGTGGGCGACGGCGCACAACTGTTGCAGCGCCGCCCGGATCTGCGCGCGCTCGAGCGGCGCCTCGCGTCGGCTACGGCTCGGGTGGGCGTCGCCACGGCGGATCTGTATCCGCGCATCACGCTCGGCGGCTCCGTCGACTGGCTCTCGAGCGACAACCGCCTGTCGTCGCTTGGTGATCGCTACGCGGTGAGCTGGGGCGTCGGGCCGCTGATCCAGTGGCAATTCCCGAACCTGAGCGCCGCGCGGGCGCGGTTGCGAGCGGCGAGTGCCGACGGCGATGCGGCCCTGGCGGCTTTTGAGGGACGCTTGCTCGTCGCGGTGAAGGAGACCGAGCAGGCGCTGGCGCACTACGGCGCCGACTGGTCGAGGGGCCGCTCGCTCGAAGCGTCGCGCGCCAATCATCAACGCGCGCTCGTGCTGGCGGAGCGCAGTTACCAGGCGGGTGCCGCCGACTTTCTCGACCTGCTGGACGCGCAGCGCTCGCTTGCGCACGCCGACGCCGCGCTCGCCCGTAGCGCCCTGCAGATCGGAATCGACCAGGTCACGCTATTCAAGGCGCTGGGCGGCGGATGGCGGCGCGCCGACGCCTCGGCTGCCTCTTCCGGCTCTTCTGCCTCATTGGCCCCATCCGCCCCCTCGGTCTCATCGGCCGCATGGGCTTCGCCGCTCGATACGTCCGTCGAGCCTTCGGTCGCACGCGACGAAACCCTATCCCACAGGACAGCCGCCCGCTGACGCACGCCGGTGCGGCGCAGTTCATCGCGCGGCTGTCCGCGGTTGCGCCTCAACACGCGTCGCTGTGCACGGTTGCGCGGCGTCGCATTCCTTTCCGTTATCTGACGAGAGATTGTTATGAGTACTGTTGCCTTGCCGAGCCGGCTGCGCTTTGCGAGTCGCAAGACGTGGATGGTCGCCGCGGGCGTCGCGCTGAGCGTGGCCGCTATCGCCGCTGCTGGCCACTGGTGGCTCGTCGGCCGCTTCATCGAGAGCACCGACGACGCTTACGTTCGAGCCGATGTCACGCGTGTCAGCCCGCGAATCGCAGGATACGTCAGTCGTGTCGAAGTCGACGACAATCAGCACGTGCGGGTGGGCGACGTGCTGGTGCGGCTCGACGATCGCGACGCCCGGGCCGGCGTCCTGCACGCGAAGGCGACGGTGCAGTCCGCGGCCGCGGACGTGCAGGTGCAGATCGATGCGGCCGCGACACTCGACGCCGAATGGGTCCGCCAACGCAGTCTCATTGCACAGGCGCAAGCCGACGTGGATGGCGCGCAGGCGCAATACGCCCGGCACACCGCAGACGCGCAACGCTATCGCGCGCTACTGGGCGACGGGGCGGCGAGCCGCCAGCGCTTCGAGCAGGCCGAAGCCCAGGCGCTGCAAGCAAGCGCGTCGCTGGTGCACGCGAAGGCGGCAAGTCAGGCCCAGTGCGAACAGTTGACGGTGCTGCAGCGCCGGCGCGAGCAGAGCAAGGCCACCATCGCGCAGGCGAACGCCCGGCTCGCGGCAGCGCAGGCGGCGCTTACGCAGGCTGAGCTCACGCTCTCGCACACCGTGGTGCGAGCGGCGAGCGACGGCGTCGTCGGGCAGCGCAGCGTGCGCGTCGGACAGTACGTCGAGGCGGGCGACCCGCTGCTCGCCTTGGTGCCGCTCGCGGACGTCTACGTGATCGCCAACTTCAAGGAAACCCAGGTGCGCCGAATGCGCCAGGGCCAGCCGGTGAGCGTGGATATCGACGCCTACCCCGAGCACTCGCTGCGCGGCACGGTCAGCAGCTTCTCGCCCGGCTCGGGCGCCCAGTTCGCGCTGCTGCCGCCGGATAACGCGACGGGCAACTTCACCAAGATCGTACAGCGTATCCCGGTCAAGATCCGCATCGACCATGCGCCGGATCGCGGGCCCGTACTGCGCCCGGGAATGTCGGTGATCGCGCAGGTCGATACGCGCAATCGGCGCGATGGGAACGATGGGGGCGATGGGGGCGATGGGCGCGAGGGAGCGCGGGAGGCAAGCCAATGAGCACCGCGGCTTCCTCGCCCGCCCACGCCCGCGAATCCGACGGCGTTTCGCTGCGCGCGTGGGTCGCCGTGCTCGGCGGCGTGTTCGGCTGCTTCATGGCCGGCATGAACGTGCATGTGACCAATGCCTCGCTGCCCGACATCCGAGGCTCGCTCGGGGCGAGCTTTGAGGAAGGGTCGTGGATCACGACAGCGTATCTTGTCGCGGAGATCATCGTGATCCCGCTCACGGGCTGGCTCGTCCAGGTGTTTTCCGCACGGCGCGTGCTGCTGGTCGGAACCGCGGGCTTTCTGGTGTTCTCGCTGGCATGCTCGCTCGCTCCGGACATCTCGACCATGATCGTGGCCCGGGCCCTGCAGGGCGCGTTCGGCGGGGTGCTGATTCCGTTGTCGTTTCAACTGATCGTCTCGGAGCTGCCGCCATCCCGGCACCCACTCGGGATGGCGCTCTTCGCCGTGGCAAACAACGTGGCGCAGGCCGCGGGGCCGTCGCTGGGCGGATGGCTCACGCAAATGTACTCGTGGCGCTGGATCTTTTATCTCCAGATTCCGCCCGGCGTCGTACTGCTCGCCGCCATCGGCTGGTCCATCAAGCCGACGCCGGTCCATCTGGAACAGTTCAAGCGCGCCGACTGGTTCGGCATCGGCGCGATGGCCATCGGGCTGAGCGCGCTGCAGATCGTGCTGGAAGAAGGCGGGCGAAAGGACTGGTTCGCCTCGACGGAAATCGTGCAACTGTCGATCGTCGCCGCCATCGGCCTGGCGGCATTTGCCTGGACGCAGTGGCGCCGCGCCGAGCCCTTCATCAACCTGCGCCTGCTTGCGCGCTACAACTTCGGTGTGGCGAGCCTCATGCAGTTCCTGTTCGGCGCCGTGGTGTTCGGCGTGGTGTTTCTGGTACCGAATTATTTCGCGGAGCTGCACGGCTTCAGCGCGCGCGACATTGGCCTGACGATGATTCCATACGGGGCGGTGCAGTTCGTGATGTCCTTCCTCACCCCGCCGCTGATGCGCCGCATCGGGCCACGCACCACGATCGTCGCCGGCTTTGCGCTGGTGGCGGCCGGGTGTCTCATGAACGTGCATCTCAACATCGACGCCGGCGTCAACGTGATCGAGCCCTCGCTGATCGTGCGCGGCGTCGGTCAGTCGCTGGTGGTGGTCGCGCTGTCGGTGATGGCCGTAGCGGGCATCGAAAAGACGCAGGTCGGCTCGGCTTCGGGGCTGTTCGCGATGGTACGCAACGTCGGCGGCGCCATCGGTATTGCGGTGGCCAGCCAGATCGTCGTGGAGCGCCAGAAGCTCCACGCCATGCGCATCGGCGAGGCAGTGACGCCGTATGCGGACGCATTTCGTGACCGGATGCACGCCATGGAGCACTGGATGGCAAAAATGGGCGTAGCCGGCGCGCAGGCGCGCGACGCCGCGCTCGGCCTCATCGAGCAGCGCGTGATGCGCGAGGCGCTTTTCATGGCGTACAGCGACACGTTCCTGATCGCCGGGGTCGCCATGCTCGGCTGCACGGCGGCGGCCTTGCTATTGCGCGCCAAGGCGAAACCCGCGGCGGCCTCGTGACGGCCCGGGAGCGGTGCCTGCGCACCGTCCCCGGGGCCCCGCTCGCGCAAACGCGCAACCAGGGATCAGCCCGGCTCCGAACTCGCCCGCAGCAACTCTGCAAAGCGAGCCTCGCACCACCGCATGACATCGTTTGGTTCGCGTCCGAAGCGCCAGAGCATGCGCACCGGCAACTGCGGCAGTCCGAGGTCGTCACAGCGAAGCTCGTGCAGGTCTTCGTACTCCGCAATATCGATCGGCAGCACCGCCCAGCCCAGCTTGTCCACGACCATGCTGGCGATCACGTATGAACTGTCCGCCCGCCAGATCGACGGGCTCAGTTGCAGCGGCGTGATGTCGTCCATCTGCAGCAGAATCTGGCGGTACTTGGCCAGATCGCCGCGCGTGACCTGATCGCGAAAGGCCAGCGGATGGTCGCCGGCCACGAACACACCCTGCACGGCGGAGCCGACGTACTTCTGTCCGAACGCCGACGAGATCGGTCCGCGGTCCACATGAAAGCCGATGTCCGCGCGCTGCTTTTCCACGTATTCCGCCACTTCCGTCGACGTACCGTTGAGCAGTGTGAGCTCCAGATACGCGAATTGATAGGCCAGATCGCGCACGAGCTCGCTCACCGCCTGATACGGCAGCGCCTCGTCGAGCGCCAGCGAGAGCTGCGGCTGCTCGCCATAAGCCAGCGCGTTCGCCCGGTGATTCAACCCTTCCGCCTGACGCAGCAGCTCCTTCGCTTCGAGCAGCATCACCTCGCCCTGGTCGGTCAGCCGGGCGTTGCGGCGGCTTCGGTCGAATAGCTCAAAACCCAGATCGGCTTCGAGCAGCGAAATCGCCGTGCTCACCGCCGACTGGGCTTTTCCGAGGCGTCGGGCGGCAGCGGATATCGAGCCTTCCTCGGCCGCCGCCACAAAGTAGCGCAATTGTTCTATGGTCCAGTTCATCCATTCATTTTATAGATAGGTTCCAACTTTTTCTAACATGAATTTCGCGTCAGAATCGCGTTTCTCCAAATAAAACGCCGAATTGAAACGCCAGCATAGGCGAGGCAGCAGACGACCGGATCCCACCGGTGCGGCGGTCTCGGGCAAAGACCTCCTTCGCGCAACGCGCACCCTGCTACCCACGGCGCTCCCGGAGAGATGCGGACTCCCCGGTTCCCGCATCGCTGGCTCAGCCATAGGTCGTCGTCGCGCACCGAACGCGACCCGACGCTCTGACCGGATGTTGTCAATCCAACGCTAATACATGTCATCGAATATCGATTACCGAACCCGCTTCGGGGTGCTAACGGGTGTGACCGCCAGTCTGGTCGCCAGTGTGCTCGTCCTTGCCGCCTGCTCCGAGCGCGCAAAGGACGGGAAGGCCGATGCCGCGCCGGAGGCGGTCGTGCGCACCGTGGAGCGCCGCGCCGAGCCGATCACCACCCGTCAGCCGGGGCGTCTGGAGGCCTATCGCAGCGCCGACGTGCGCGCGCGCGCCGGTGGCGTCATCCTCGAGCGCCGTTATCAGGAAGGACAGACGGTGGCCCGGGGTGACGTGCTCTTTCGCATCGACCCGCAGCCGCTGTCGGCCGCCCTCGACGCCGCTCGCGGTGCGCTCGCCAAGGCCCAGGCCGAACACGACTCCGCTCGCGACAAGATCGAGCGTTATCGCGGACTGCTCGACGAGCGAGCCATCAGCGCGCGCGAGGACGCCGAGGCCCGTGCCGCCGAGGCGCGTACCCGGGCCGAAGTGCTGGCCGCTCGCGCCGAAGTCCGTCGCGCGGAACTCAATCTCGGCTACACCAGGGTGGTCGCACCGATTGCCGGCCGCGTGCGTCGCGCGGAAGTCACCGAAGGCGCCCTCGTGGGGCTCGACTCCCCCACGTTGCTTACGCGCGTGGAGCAGATTGACCCGATCTACGTGAACTTCTCGCAGCCGGCCGCCGAGGTCTATGCGATGACGCGCGACTTGCGCGCGGGCAAGCTGCGGCACGGCAACGAGGCGGCCGCCCCGAAGGTACACGTCACGCTGCCCGACGGGCGCGAGTACGCACTGCCCGGCAAGTTGCTCTTTACCGATCTGGCGGTCGATCCCGGCACGGACACCATCGCCATGCGCGCGCTCCTGCCGAACCCGGACGGCGTGCTGCTGCCCGGCGCGTTCGTGCAGGTTCGCATGCAGGGGGCGGTGAATCCGAACGTCGTTCGCGTGCCGCGCGAGGCGCTGACCCGAACGACCGAAGGCGCTGTCGTGCGCGTGGTCGATGCACAAGGCAAGGTGCATGACACCCAGGTGCGCGCCGAAGCCATCGAAGGCCACGACTGGCTCGTGACCGAAGGGCTCAAGGGCGGCGAGAAGGTCATCGTGCAAAACGTCGCGCAGTTCTCCGACGGCATGCAGGTCAGGATCAAGGCCGACGCCGTCGCCCAACCCGGCAACCGGCCGGCCGAGCCCGCTCGCGCCGGCCCGGGCTCCAAAGCGGAGACGCAATAACAATGGCTCGTTTCTTTATCGATCGCCCGGTCTTCGCCTGGGTGATCTCCCTGTTGATCACGCTGGTCGGCGTACTCGCGATCCGGGCGCTGCCCGTGGCGCAGTACCCGGACATCGCCCCGCCGATGGTGAGCGTGTGGAGCACCTATCCGGGCGCGTCGGCCAAGGTCGTCGAGGACTCGGTCACGGCGATTATCGAGCGCCAGATGAACGGCGCTCCGGGCCTCATGTACACGTCGGCGACGAGCGGCAACGGCGAGTCGTCCGTCAACCTGACGTTCCGTCAGGGCACCAGCCTCGATCTGGCAGCCGTGGAAGTGCAGAACCGTCTGAAGACGGTCGAGTCGCGTCTGCCCGAAGTGGTGCGCCGCTACGGCGTGAAGGTCGAGCGCGCGGCGGACAACGTGCAGATGGTGGTCACGCTCTCGTCGCGCAACCCGGCCATCGGGGAGTTCGATCTCGGCGAGATCGCCGCCTCGCAGGTCATGAACCAGTTAAAACGCGTGCCCGGCGTCGGGCAGGTGCAGTTCTGGGGCACCGAGAAGGCCATTCGCATCTGGCCGGATCCCGCCAGACTGGTCGCCGTCGAGCTCACCGCCTCGGACATCGTCTCGAAGGTGCGCGCCTACAACGCCCGCGTGACCGTCGGCGACCTGGGCGCGGGCGGCACGCCCGCATCGGCTCCCATCAACGCCAACGTGGTCTCCGACAGCGCCCTGTCCACGCCTGAGGAGTTCGCCAACATCCCGTTGCGCGTGCGCGCCGACGGCTCGGCCATTCGATTGGGCGACGTCGCGCGCGTGGAACTCGGCGCGTCGGACTACAACTTCTCGTCGCGCGTCGACGGGCGCCCCGCCACGGCCATGGGCATCAAGCTCGCGGCCGGCTCGAACGCCGTGGAAGTGATGAAGGCGGTGCGCAAGACGATGGACGAGCAGGCCGCGCTGTTCCCGGCGGGCGTCGAATACCAGTTGCCCTACGAGACGGCGTCGTTCGTGAAAGTGTCGATCGAGAAGGTCATCAAGACGCTGCTCGAAGCCGTGGTGCTCGTGTTCCTCGTCATGTATCTGTTCATGCAGAACCTGCGCGCCACGCTCATCCCGACGCTCGTGGTGCCGGTCGCCCTGCTCGGTACGTTCGGCGTACTGCTGGGACTGGGCTATTCGATCAACACGCTCACGATGTTCGGCATGGTGCTCGCCATCGGCATTCTGGTGGACGACGCCATCGTGGTCGTGGAGAACACCGAGCGAATCATGGTGGAGGAGGGCCTCTCGCCCTATGCGGCCACGGTCAAGGCAATGCGGCAGATCAGCGGCGCCATCGTCGGTATTACGGTGGTGCTGGTCACGGTGTTCGTACCCATGGCGTTCTTCTCGGGCGCGGTGGGCAACATCTACCGGCAGTTCGCGATCACGCTGGCCGTGTCGATCGGTTTCTCGGCGTTCCTGGCGCTCTCGCTCACGCCGGCCCTATGCGCCACGCTGTTGCGCCCGATCGCGCATGATCATCACGACAAACGCGGCTTCTTCGGCTGGTTCAATCGCACGTTCGCGCTCGGCACGCAGCGTTACACGCGCACGGTCGGCAACACGCTGCGCCGTCCGTGGCGCGCGCTCGTCGTGTATGGCCTGGTGCTGATCGCGGTGCCGCTGGCGTTCATGCGTCTGCCCTCGGCGTTCATTCCCGAGGAAGACACGGGCAGCTTCATGGTAATGGCCTCGGAGCCGCAGGGCGCCACCTTGCCGGAGGCGATGACCGCGCTCAAGCGCATCGAGCGATATCTGGTGGAGAACGAGCCGGTCAAGCATGTGTTCGTGCTGGGCGGATGGAACGAGTTCGGTGCGGGGCCCGGCGGCGGCATGCTGTACGTCACGCTCAAGGACTGGCACACGCGCACTTCGAAGCATGACGGCGTGAACGCGATCGTCGATCGCGTGAACGAGAAGTTCGGCGGCCAGCCCGATCGCATGATGATCGCGATGAACAGCCCGGCGCTGCCGGAGCTCGGTTCGTCGAACGGTTTCAATCTGCGGCTGCAGGACCGCGCCGGCGTCGGCAAGGAAACGCTGATCGCCGCGCGCGACGAACTGCTGCGGAAGGCCGCCGGGGATCCGGTTCTCAGGAACGTGATCTTTGCCGGTCAGGGCGACGTGCCGCAGATCGACGTGAGCATCGACCGCCGCAAGATGGAAGCGCTCAAGGTCGGCATGGACGAAGTGAACACCACGCTCGCCACCATGTTCGGCTCCGACTACGTCGGCGACTTCATGCTCGGCTCGGAGAACCGCCGCGTGCTGGTGCAGGCCGACGGTCGCCATCGCGTCTCGCCCGAGAACATCGGCAACCTTCGGGTGCGCAACGCCGATGGCGACATGGTGCCGCTCTCGGCCTTCGTCTCGCTCAAATGGAAGCTCGGCTCGCCGCAACTCAAGCGCTATAACGGCTACCCGTCGTTCACCATCCAGGGCGAATCCGCGCCGGGGCGCAGCAGCGGCGAGGCGATGGCGCGCATGGAGCAGTTGATGGCGGATCTGCCCAAGGGTATCGGCCATGAGTGGAGCGGCCAGTCGCTTGAGGAGCGCATCTCGGGCGCGCAGGCGCCGATGCTGTTCGCGTTGTCGGTACTCGTGGTGTTCCTCGCGCTCGCCGCGCTGTACGAAAGCTGGGCGATTCCGGCGGCGGTGATCATGGTGGTGCCGCTTGGCGTCATCGGCGCGCTTGGCGCCGTCAGTCTGCTGGGCATGCCCAACGACATCTACTTCAAGGTCGGCCTGATCGCCACGATAGGCCTGTCGGCGAAGAACGCGATCCTGATCGTGGAAGTGGCCAACGATCTGGTGAAGCAGGGTATGGCGTGGTTCGACGCTGCCGTGGAGGCAGCTCGCCTGCGCCTGCGCCCGATCGTGATGACCTCGCTTGCGTTCGGCTTCGGCGTGGTGCCGCTCGCCATCGCTTCGGGGCCGGCCTCGGGGGCGCAGCGCGCCATCGGCGTGGCCGTGCTCGGCGGGATCGTGACGGCCACCGTGCTCGCGATCTTCCTGGTGCCGCTGTTCTTCGTGTTGGTCGGCCGCTTCGTTCGCCGGCCGTGTCCGGACAATAGGGACGCGTCGGGCGATGCCGCGCCGGCCGTCGAGGGGAAGGTATGACGATGTTTCGAGCCCGCTTGCGCGGGATGACGTTGGCGCTCGCGAGTGTCTTCGCGCTGGGTGCGTGCACGCTTGCGCCGACCTACGAGCGGCCGGCCGCGCCCATACCGACGAAGTTTGCGACGGCGTTCGAGGGCGCGCCGCAAAGCGGCGTGAATCTTGCGCTGGCCGAGCCGCTGGCGGCCGACGCCGACTGGGCCGAGGTGTTCACCGATCCGGAGCTGCAGGCGCTCATTCGCCGTGCACTGGAGCGCAATCGCGATTTGCGACTGGCCTCGCTGCGCGTGCAGGAAGCGCGTGCGTTATACGGCATCGAAGGAGCCAACCTGCTGCCCAGCGTGCAGGCAGGTGGTTCGTTTTCGCGCCAGCGCTACTCCGGTTCGTCTGGCACGTCCGGTCCAGCCGCGCAGCTCGACGGGCGCGGCAGCGCTCCCGGCGGCTATGTCGCCAACGAACTGCGCGCGACCGTCGGCGTGAGCGCGTTCGAGCTGGACTTCTTCGGGCGTGTGCGCAGCCTGCGCGACGCGGCGCTGGAGCAATACCTCGCGAGCGAGGAGGCGCAGCGCGCGGCGCAGGTGAGTCTGGTCGCGGAGGTGGCGACGTCCTACATCGGGCTCGTCGCCATCAACGAGCAGATCTCGTATGCGCGTGAAGTGCTGGCCGCGCGCGAGGAGGGCATACGCGTCATCCGCTTGCGGGCAGAGCGCGGGCTGGTCGACGACCTCGATCTCAATACGGAGACCACGCAGGTAGAAGTCGCCCGCGCGGCGCTCGCCGAGCGAGAGCGCCAGCGCAGCCAGATCCTGCACGCGCTGCAGCTGCTCACGGGCGAGGTCGGCGCCAAGCCGGTGGCCGCGGCCCGGCTCGACGACGCCTTCGTGGCGCCGGTGGCGGCGGGGTTGCCGTCGTCGCTGCTGATGCGACGCCCCGACATTCGTCGCGCGGAGGCGCAGTTGCGCGCGGCGAACGCCAATATCGGCGCGGCGCGCGCGGCATTCTTCCCGTCGATCAAGCTCACGACCGATATCGGCACCGCCAGTTCGCGCTTTGCCGATCTGTTCAGCGCAGGCACCGGCGTGTGGTCGTTCGTGCCGCAGATTACCGTGCCGATCTTCGAGGGGGGCCGTAACGTGCAGGGCCTGAATCTCGCGAATGTTCGCAAGGAGATGGCTGTGGTGACATACGAGCAGACCATTCAGACGGCGTTCGCCGAAGTGGACGACGCGCTCGTCGCGCAGCAGCAGCTCGCACGCCAGTTTCAGGCGCAAAGGCGCGTGTGGGAGGGCGAGCGCGAACGCCTTCGTCTGGCGCAGCGTCGTTACGCCAACGGCGTGGCGAGCTATCTCGAATTGCTCGATGCGCAGCGCAGTGAGTTTCATGCCGCACAGCAGCTGATCGACGTGAAGCAGCGGGTGCTCGTGAACCATGTCACCCTCTACCGCGCACTCGGCGGGGGATGGCGGGGCCAGACGGACGCCACTTGACGCGACCTGGCGCATCGCGATACGTGCGGCGTGTCGGCCCACGGGAAGCGCCGCGCGCCTCCTGAAACGCCAACCCCCGCCGGGCGTTGACCCGGCGGGGGTTGGCTCGTGGCGATGCCGCCGCGTGGACGGCCTCTCGCCGTCAGAACGCGAAGCGGCCTTCCGCGGCGATCTTCGGGAGCGGCTCGCGCGGACTCGGCGCTTCACGCGAACGCAGGCCGTCGGGCAGCGTTGCGGGGTCGCCGGGGCGGCCGATGGGGATGGCGGCTTCGATCGTGTACTTCGGCGGCAGATCGAGCGCGTCGCGGATCTTGTCGTGCTCGATGCCGGCCATGGCATGCGTGGCCCAGCCCGCGAGCGAGGCCTGCAGCGCCAGATAGCCCCACGCGGCGCCCGTGTCGAACGCGTGCGTCGGCGAGGGGGCTTCCTGATCGGCGCCCGGCGGCTTGAGCGTCGCCTTCGAGATCACGATCACGATGGCGGCCGCGTGTTTCGCCCAGCTTTGGTTGAATTCGTTGAGAAAGCCGAGGAACGGCTCCCAGTGCGGCGTGCCGCGGCGCGCATACACGAAGCGCCACGGTTGCGCGTTGTAGGCCGACGGCGCCCAGCGCGCCGCTTCGAAGAACGACAGCAAGGTGGCCTCGGGCAGCGTTTCGTCGGTGAACGCGCGCGGCGACCAGCGGGCGATGAACTGCGGGTCGATCGGATGATCGGCCTGGCGTGCGGTGGTATCGGTCATGCGGATGTCTCGTGCAATAGGGAACGTCAATGTGTCGGGCAATGGTGCTCGGGCCGCCAGGATACCGTGCCGGCAAGGCACGCCCAACCAATATCGCGGCACGTGCTTATATCACTGCCCGTCATGCGCGCCTTCGGGCGCCCGCCGCGCCAGGCGCTGCAGCGCGAGCGAGGCAGCCGCAATGAGTACGCCCACGCCGAGCGAAACCCACAGAATCGCCGTGTCGCCCCACTGTTGGCGCGCAAGCGAATAGCCCCACGGTGCGACGGCCGACACGGCGAACGCCGGCGTGAGCAGCGTGCCGAGCGCGCGGGCATAGGCGTCGTGCGGGAAGAGCTCCAGCGGCAGGCTGGCGCGCAGCAGCGTTGCCAGGCCATTGAGCGCGCCGTAAGCGAAGATGAAGATGCCGGCGGCCAGCGGCGACGACATGCCGGCAAGGGCCAGCCCGAAGCACAGCGGCAAACCGCATCCCACCACGACATTGAGCCGGATCGCACTGGCCTGGCGCGGCTGCAGCCATTCGAGCGTGCGAGCGCACACTTGTCCCAGTCCCCACAGCGCGGCCAGCGTGACCGGCAGGCCCTGCGCCCCGAGCCATGCCGTCAGGTGCGCGGCGAGCCCGGACGACAGGATGGACACGAGGGCCATGGTCGCGCCGTAGAGTCGTGCGGGCGCCTGCGGCGTGTTCGGCGTGTTCGGCGTGTTCGGCGTCTTCGCCGCCGTCGCCGCCGTCGTCGCGGTTTTCAGCGTACACGGTGTCTTCGGCGCCTTCGGCGGGGTGGGCGGCAGCGTGCGCAACAGTGCCCATGCCAGCAGGCTGAAGGCGCCATAGACGAGCACGCCCGCGCGCCATCCCCATGTGTCGCCAAGCCAGTTGCCGAGCGGCCAGAAGACGGTCGTGGCCAGCCCGCCCATGAGCGTGATCTGCGTCATCGGCCGGCGTGCCGCGCCGCCATAGAGCGACGCCAGCGTGGCGAAAGCGGCGTCGTAGAGCGATAGCCGCATCCCGACGCCGAGCAGGCCCCACGCCGCATAGCACTGCGCGAGCGTCGTGCTCGTTGCGAGCAGCGCGCACCCCGCCGAACAGAGCAGCGTGCCGGTGCACATGACGCGCCGCCCGCCCATGCGATCGAGCCACTGGCCGGAGAGGGGGGAGATGGCAGCCATGACGAGCATGGCCAGCGACGGGCCGGCGAAGACCCACGACGGCGGCCAGCCGGTCGAGTGAACGATGCGCCAGGCGTAGGCCCCGGGCAGATAGAAGCTCACGCCCCAGTTGATCAGTTGCGCGAGGCCAAGCGTGAGGCTGGTGCGGAGTGTGGACATGTACGGGGAGCGGCGCCAGGGGCGGCGCCGTGCGGCCGGGCCGGGGCGAGACGCGATGACGGAACGGGAGCGTGCATGGTGCGCCGGCCGCATCTCTTGGTAAAGTCTTGGCATCTTATCGCGTTCATAAGGAAAACTTTGAGATGAGGCGTCTGAATCTGGACCAGTTGCAGACGTTTACCGAGGTTGTCGATGCGGGCAGCTTTTCGGCGGCTGCCGCGCGGCTCGGCTTGTCCCAGCCCGCCGTGAGTCTGCAGGTGCGCCAATTGGAGCAGCGCCTGAACGTGCGCCTGATCGAGCGCGTGGGCAAGCGGCTCAAGCCCACGCCGGCGGGTTCGGCGCTGCTCGAGCACGCGGTGCGCATCGACGCCGCCGTCGAGGACGCCATGCAGGCGCTCTGCACGCATGCGCAGGGCGTTGCGGGCGAAATCGCCATCGGCACCGGCGCCACGGCATGCATCCATTTGCTGCCGCCAATGCTGCGCACCATGCGCCGCCGCTACCCCGCGCTCGATATTCGGGTGAGCACCGGCAACACAGACGACGTCGTCGCGGCGGTGACGGAAAACCGACTGGACGTCGGGCTTGTGACGCTGCCGGCTGCCGGACGCAGCCTGCACATCACGCCCGTGCTGCAGGATGCGTTCGTCGCGATTGCGCCGGCGAGCGATACGCATTGGGCCGACGAACTCACGCCGCCCGGGCTGGCTGCCGCGCCCATGGTGGCGTTCGAGTCGGGCAGCAGTACGCGGCTTCTGATCGACGAGTGGTTTCTCCAGGCAGGATTGCGCGTGCGTCCCGTCATGGCGCTGGGCAGCATCGAGGCGATCAAGGAAATGGTCGCGGCAGGGCTGGGCTGCAGCATCGTGCCCCGCATGTCGGTGAGCGCGGCGCACCACCGGCGAGGTCTGCGCGTCTGCACGTTGGCCCCGGCGCTCTCGCGCACGCTGGCAGTGGTCGTCCGTCAGGACAAGCCGCTGACGCCGGGACTGCGCAAGGTGCTCACGGCGCTCGAGGCGTTGGGCCGAGGCGGGACGAGCCTTCCGAATCCGGGCACTCGCCGCGCAAATGATTGGCAGTCCACGTGAATGCAAGGCGCTGTTCCATCGGCAGAAATTACTGTCCGCAAAACGTAAAGCTAGGACTACAATGCGCGGATAACGGCCTTCCATCGGCAATCAACAAGAAAGTGCAACTCGCAATGCATCACAATCTTTACCGATATGAGGGGCTGCTCAATGCCCGCTCGGTCGAAGCGCTGGACGCCGAGTTCCGGAATTTGACGCAGACGCTCGGATACGACGCGCTGTTTTACGCCCCCTTGTTGCCGAGACGCGAACGTGAGGCCGCGGCGTTTCAGATCGACGACCAGCGCATTACGGCGCAGGGAATGCCGAGCCGCCACATCTTCACGACGTATCCGGCGTCATGGATCGAGCGCTATCAAAGCGCCGGATATGCCGACCACGATCCGGTATTGGTGGCGGCCAATCTGTCGCCGTTGCCCATTCGCTGGCGAACGTTTCTGGCGCAGAAGCGGCCGCATCCCATCTTCGCCGACGCCCGCGCCCATGGACTGGCCAGTGGCGTGTCGATTCCGATCTACGGGGCGGCAGGCGAGCGCGCGATCTTCTGTGCCGCGACGGGGAAGTCTCCCGAGGAATCGGCCGAGCATGAAACGCGAATGCTGGGCGAGATCTATCTGAGCGCCGTGTATTTTCATCAGGCGATTCAGCAACTCGACATGCAATGGGTCGCAAGCCGCAGTGCCGGCAAGCTCAGTCCTCGCGAGCTCGAGAGCCTGTTGTGGGCCGCGCGCGGCAAGACGGCGTGGGAGATCGGTTTGATCCTGAAGATTTCCGAGCATACCGTGACGTTTCACATCAATAACGCCAAGCGCAAGCTCGGCGCCGTGAATCGGCATCAGGCCATTGCGGCGGCCATCAGCACAGGACTGATTTCCCCGTGATCCGGTACTGACGCCCTGTTGATTGCGCTTGCGAATCCATAAGCGCGGGCGCGCCCGCCGCGCTTGCCCCTGCCGTTTCTGCTGTTTCCGCCGTTCCGAGCCCTTCCGGGCCATTCAGGGCCATTCAGGGCCATTCGCCCCCATATTCCGACGCTGCGTGGGCGCGATCTCCGGCCGATTTCACGACTTTCCGAAACAGTGTGTTGCCGCATTCGGTCTGGTTCAAAACTAAGGGAAAACTATAATTTACTCAGGGCGCGAAATCGAAATCTGCCGGTTTCGGCGCCTTCTGGCGACACATAAACGACAAAAGGAGTTTTCCATGAAAAAGAACCTGTTGAGCGCCGTTGCGCTCGTCGGCCTGACGATGGCTGCCGGCTCGGCATTCGCGGCTGATTCGCAAACGAGCGGCGTGAGCCGCGAGCATGTGCGCGCCGAGCTGCAAGCGGCGCGTGAGCTCGGCCTCTCGCCGGTGACGGAGTTCAACTTCCCGTATACCTTCGAGCAATCGGTGCAATTGCAAAAGCGCACGGCCGAAATCGAAGCAATGCAGCGCGGCGCAGCGCCGCAGGCGCCGAGCGCCAACTGAGTCGCCGCGACGATGGCCTCAGGGCTATCGACGCAGCACCCACAGCACCCGACTTCCCGACGGCTCGCCCGATCTGCTGACGGAGCCGCCTACACCACCGAGTCCCGCTTTACCGACGCCTGTCGCGCGTCACTTACCACAGCCCCGCCCGAGGATCGCGTCCCGACGGGGCTTGTGTGTTTCCGCAGGCGCGGCGCCTTCACGACTCGCGCCGCCGCGGACCCCGTCTTCCAATTTCAGCGAGCCGCGGTTTGAGCGGCTCCACCGGCCCTATTGGCTCTATCGGGCTCTATCGGGCCCTATCGGACCTTCCGGCCTCGGGCGGCGCATGCTGCGCGGCGCCCGTTGGGACGAACGACGCCTTGTCGCTCGCGGCGCCCGATTGCCAGCCGCCGCCCAGCGCGAGGAAGAGATTGATCTGATCCATCGCGACCTGTGTCTGCGAGGCGGCCAGCGCGGCTTCCGCGCTCGCGTGCGTGCGTTCGGCGTCGAGACTCGTCAGATACGGCGCCCGGCCTGCGCGATACAGCTTTTGGTTCTGTTGTGCCGCGGCGCGCGACTTGTCGCGCGCATCGCGCAGCGCGGCGTCGCGCTCCAGCGCTCGCGTATAGGCGGACAGTGACGTTTGCGTCTCCTGGAGCGCCTTGAGCACCACGCCGTCGAAATGCGCGAGCGCGGCGTCGGCCCCGGCTTCCATGCCTTTGATGTGAGCGCGCACGCCGTTGGTCGGCAGCGACCAGGTGATCATCGGCCCCACGCTCCATTGTTCCGTGCGAGCCTGACCGAAGTGCTCCAGCACGCCGCTCGCACCGACCGAGGCGCCGATGCGAATCGACGGGTACAGGTCGGCCGTCGCCACGCCAATCTTCGCCGTTGCCGCGGCGAGTTCGCGCTCGGCCTGGCGTATGTCGGGGCGGCGCTTGAGCAGCGCAGTGCCATCACCGACGGGAAGCGGCTGGCGCAGTTGCGGGATCCGGCGGCATTGCGTGGCGCTCGCGTCGAGCGTGCCGGGCACCTTGCCCAGCATTACCGCGAGCCGATAGGCCGCGGCTTCGTGCTGCGCCTGAAAGCGCGGCAGGGCGGCGCGCAGCGTGTCGGCCTGCGCCTGCGCGCGCAGCAGATCGGTCGGCTGATCGCGGCCCGCGTCGACGAGCTTGCGCGTAATGGCCACGCTCTTTTCCTGAAGCCTGAGCTGCTCGTTGGCGATGTCGTATTCGTGATTGGCGGCGCAGCTTTGCACGTATGCCCGCACGGTCTCGGCCGCCACACTCACGCGGGCCACGTCGAGCGCAGCCTGGCTCGCTTCGGCGGCCGCCAGCGCGGCTTCGTCCGCGCGCGCGAGCTTGCCGAAGAAGTCGATCTGGTACGAGACCGACAATGCGGCGGCGGCCAGATTGATCACCGGCAGCTTCTCTTCCTTCAGGAAACTCTCGCCGGAGAGCTGCGCGCGCGCGGCATTGGCTTCCACGCCGCCCTGCGGCAGGTTCTCCGACTCGACCTCGTGATATGTCGCGATGGCGCGCCGCACATTGGCCAGCGCCACGCGCACGTTCATGTTGGCAGCGAGCGCCTGCTTCACGAGCGCATCGAGCTGCGGGTCGTCATAGCTTTGCCACCAGTCGTCGGGCACGGCGGCGGCGGAGACCGCGCGTTGGGAACCGTCGACGAGCGGCCCGTTCGCCTCGGGCGAACGCATGATGGACGCCTCGGGCAGATGGTAGTCCGGGCCGACGGTCGTGCACCCGGCGACCAGCGCCGCGGCGCTGGCCACGGCGCTCATCAGGAACAGTCGCGCTTTCACTGCCGTGCTCCGGACTGGGCGCCGGTCCGGCGCGCGAGGAGGGCGACGTGGGCGACCTGGGCGGCGGGCGCGGCGTGCGCCGCCCGGCCGGCATCCGCGGTCTTCTCGTGTCGGCCTTCGATGACGGTTACCGTGGCCGTGCGCCCGGCCACAAGCCGCATGTCCTTGGGCACGTCGTCGAGCGCGATGCGCACCGGAATGCGCTGCGCGAGGCGAACCCAGTTGAAGGTCGGGTTGACGTTGGGCAGCATCGACGCGCCGCTCGTGCGGTCGCGATCCTCGATGCCGGCGACGATGCTCTGCACGTGGCCGTGCAGCACGTCGCGCTCGCCCATCAGGCGCACTTCGACCTTGTCGCCGATGTGAATGCCGCGCATCTTCGTCTCTTCGAAATAGCCTTCCACGTGCAGCGAGTTCGCATCGACCATCGAGAGCACCGGGCGGCCGGTGCTGACATAGTCGCCCACGCGCGGCACGCGGTCGTTCAGATAGCCGTCGGCCGGCGCGAGCACACGCGTGCGTTCGAGATTGAGTTTCGCCAGCCGCACGGCGGCCTCGGCTTGCGCCACGGCGGCTTCGCCGGACTCGACCTTGGCCTGGCCGGCTTCCACCACTTCTCTGGCGACGACTTCCGTCAGTTGACGATTGCGGGCGTTCTCGCGACGGGCCTGTGCAAGCGTGGCGCGCAGGGCGGCGGCATTGGCTTCGGCCTGCTGCAGCGCAAGCGCGTAGCGATCGCGATCGATGACGAAGAGCAGGTCGCCGCGATGCACCGGCTGATTGTCCTTGACCTCGACGTCGGTGACGAGGCCGGAGACGTCGGACGCGATCTGCACGATGTCGGCGCGAATGCGACCGTCACGCGTCCACGGGGCGACGGTGTAGTAATCCCACAGGTGCAGGAGCACGAAAATCGCGACGCACGATACCGCGAGCGTCAGGACGACGGAGCCGATGGAGCGAAGTTTCAGTTTCATGGTTGGCAGGCCCGCGCGATGGCGACGATGCCGCCCAGCGCGATGATGTACACAGCGAGGTTGAATAGCGAACGGTGCCAGACGAGCTTGTAGAAGCCCAGGCGCGCGAGCGCGAAGCGCAGCACGCCGGTCACCACGAAGGCAACGACCATCAGCGCCAGCAGCATCGGCACGAACACGCCATAGATATCGATCTCTGCGCTCATTGAGCACTCCGGGGTTGTGTGGCCGGGAACAGTGCGACGTGGATGTCCATGAGCGATGCGCGCGCACTGCGCGACGCCTGATCGCCGTGAGCCACCAGAGAGCGCACCGCGCCCAGCAGTTTGTCTTGCAGCGTGGCGTCAGGGCGGCTCACCGCTTCGTCGAGACGCGCCTGGTAGAAGCGCGCCACGTCGTTGAGCACCGCCTCGATGGCGCTGCGCTGCGAGGGATTCAGATGCGGCAGCTCGCGTTGCAAGGCGAGCGCGGAGAGTTCGACGCGCACTTCGGTGAAGCCGTCGCTCGACGTCTCGCTCTCGCTCGCGGCCAGGCGCGGCACGAGTTGGCCGAGTCGGTCGAGCAGGCGCGAGCGCAGGCGCCCGTGCTCGGCAACCGAGCGCCCGCGCGCGTTCCTGGCGATGTCGCGCCAGCTCGCATGAATGAGGCGGCGCATCGCCACGCGCGTGCCGAAGGGGCGCGTCTGCAGGGTCCACAGCAGCGCGAACAGCACGCCGGCCAGCCCGGCAAGATTGCTGTTGAGGAACGCGCTGAAGTCGGCGTTGTAGCCGCCTTGAATGCCGACGAAGCTCGCCGTGTTGACGGCCACGAGCATGGCCACCATCGTGAAGCGCGGCTGCACGATGAGCGTGCCGAGCAACAGATACGGAACGGCGAAGAGCGCGACGAGCAGGCCGAAGTCGTGGGCGTTCGTCAGGATGAAGAAGACGTACACGGCGGCGAACACGACACACACGGCCGTCGCCCAGAAGAACGAACGGATGAAGGGCGCCGGTTCGTCCATCGCCGCGAAAAAGCAGCACGCCACGGCGCCGAGCGACACGCCGGCCGCACCGTCGTTCCACCCGGTGTAGATCCACGCCATGCCCATCAGGAACGTACACAGCGCGGCGGAGAGCGTCGAGAACAGCAGCAGGCCATGATCATAGTGACGCGCGCCGCCGAGCTCCCAGTGGGCAAACGCGGGCGACCATTCGGGAGCGTCGTCGGGCTGGCCGAAGCGCCGCTGCAGCGTCGCGCAGTCTTGCCAGAGCTGCACGAGCGAGCGCAGGCGGTCCTCGGTCGCGGCGACCAGCGCGCCGTACCAGTCGGACGCTTCGCCGGCGGCCTGCGGCGGGCTGAGCAGGTGCGCCGGTGCGGGCGAGGGGGCGCCGCGGCGCAGCCATGCGACCACGTCGGCCATCTTCGCCTCGAGTGCGCCGGGCACCCCTTGCGGATGCTGGCGCAGCGTCTGTACGAGCGACGCCACCGTGGAGAGCACGGGCATCATCATCGTCATGCGGCCGCGCAGCTCCTGTGCGTCGCTCACCCGTGCGGACGTGTCGGCGTCATACGAAAGCTGGCTGATCAACTGGTCGAGCGCCAGGATGTCGGCGGCCATGCGGTGCCGGCTCATGTGGCGCGTCGCCTTGCCGTCGGGGTCGGCCGAGAGCATGTCGGCCGTCCAGCGCGCGGCGTCGGCGAGCCAGCGCGCCGAACGGTCGTGCAGTACCTTGGCCACGCTCGTGGGCAGGACGACCGCACCGACCACGCTCGCACAGACGATGCCGAGAATGATCTCCTCGGCGCGCGCGATGGCGATGTCGAAGATGACGTCCGGCGTGTTCACGGCGGGCAGGGCGATGAGCGGCAGGGTGTACGAGGCGAGCAGGAATACATAGCTGCGCGGCGAGCGATGCAGCAGCGAGATATAGAGCAGCGTGCCGGTCCACAGCCCCACGGCTGCCATCAGCAGTTCCGGCGTGTTGACCAGCGCCGGGACGAAGGCGATGGAAGCGGCGGCGCCGAGCAGCGTGCCGAGCACACGGTACAGCGCCTTGGAGCGTGTCGCCCCGGTGAGCGGGTGCGACACGATGTAGACCGTAGCCATGGCCCAGTACGGGCGCGGCAGGCCGAGCGCGAGCGCGATGTAGAGCGCCAGCATGGAAGCGGCGAACGCCTTGATCGAGAAGATCCAGTCGCGGGAGGAAGGCCAGTTGAGCACGGTCTACTTCTTGGGAGGCTCCATCGCGAGGAGGGTCGCATCCGGACCGGCCGCGCTGGAGAGAGCTTCGAACACACGCAGCACCGCTTCGAAATCCTCGCGCGAGACGCTCGCGAAGACTTTCGCGCGCAACTGGCTGAGTTCGCTTTCGAGCTTTTCGGCGAGCGCCTCGCCGGCCTCGGTCAGCCGCAGGGCGTTGGCGCGCCGGTCGCTGGCGTCCACTTCGCGCCGCACGAGGCCGGCGGCGCACAACTGATCGAGCAGCCGCACCAGCGACGCCCCTTCCAGGCCGACGTATTCGGCGAGCTCGACCTGACGCACGCCCTGGCCGAGCCGGCGGATGAACAGCAGCGGGCCAGCGCTCGCCGCCGAAATGCCGTATTCACCGATGGCGCCCTGCGAGAGCTGGCGCCACTGTTTGCCCGCGAGCAGCAGATGACTGGTGAAGGCGAAGCGGAGGGATTCCAGGGAGGTCATGGAGAAAGATTATATGTTAACTAATAATTAGCATGCTAGTTAATGCCGTGTTGCACGAGACGGCGAGGTTCCGATAAGTCCTTGTCGTGATTGGGGTTTTGGGCCGAAAAACGGTCGCGCAAAGCGCTTTCGGATGCACGTTTGCGGCGGTCTTCGCCCGTTTTATTTTTGAAAGGGGTGACATGGCCGGGCTCGGCGCGACCGGTCACGGGGCGTCGCGGGGCGCGGTAGTGTTGGCCGAAGTGCGCTGAGGTGCGCCGAGGTGCGCCGAGGTGCGCCGAGGTGCGTGACTCGCTGCCCGGTACACCCGCGGGTAAGATACAGAAATTCAAATTGCGCGAGACGCCGCAGTCGGGGGCGCGAACGAATGCGCCTGGCGCCTCGCCTCGGAAGTTCAAGGAATACAGAGATGACATCGAAGGGACTGGATAGCGAATCGTTCGACCTGTTGCTCGCGGCCGTGCAGCGCTTCATCCGCGAGCGGCTGGTGCCGGCCGAGAACGACGTCGAGGAGCAGGACGAAGTGCCGCCGGCCATCGTCGACGAGATGAAGGCGATGGGGCTCTTCGGCCTGTCGATTCCGGAAGCCTATGGCGGCATCGGGCTGTCGATGGCGCAGGAGGCGCGCGTTGCGTTCGAGTTCGGGCAGACCTCGCTCGCGTTTCGCTCCGTGTTCGGCACGAACGTCGGCATCGGCTCGCAGGGCATTCTGATGGACGGCACCGAAGCTCAGAAGCGCGAGCTGCTGCCCCGCGTGGCGAGCGGCGAGCTCATCATGTCGTTCGCGCTCACCGAGCCGGATGCCGGCTCGGACCCCGCGGCGCTCAAGACACGGGCCGTGCTCGACGGCGACGCCTATGTCATCGACGGCGTGAAACGCTTCATCACCAACGCTCCGCGCGCGGGGGCGTTCACGCTGATGGCGCGCACCGGCGGCGAAGGCGCGGGCGGCATCTCGGCGTTCATCGTCCCGGCCGACACGCCCGGTCTGTCGCTGGGCAAACCGGACAAGAAGATGGGCCAGCGCGGCACCAGGACCTGCGATGTCATTCTTGACGGCGCGCGCGTGCCGGCTGCGAACATCATCGGCGGCGAAGCGGGCAAGGGCTTCAAGACGGCCATGAAAGTGCTCGACCGTGGGCGCCTGCACGTGGCTGCACTGGCTTGCGGCATGGCGCAGCGCATTCTCGACGAGTCGGTCGCCTACGCGCGCGAGCGCAAGCAGTTCGGCCAGCGCATCGGCGACTTCCAGCTCGTGCAGGCGATGCTCGCCGACAGCCAGGCCGAGCTCTACGCCGGCTGGTCGATGGTGCAGGACTGTGCGCAGCGCTACGACGCGCGTCCCGCCGGCAGGCGCGACACCGACGTGAGCATGCGCGCCTCCTGCGCGAAGCTGTTTTGCACCGAGATGGTCGGGCGCGTGGCGGACCGCGGTGTGCAGATCCACGGCGGCGCGGGCTACATCAACGAGTACAAGGTCGAGCGGTTCTACCGCGACGTGCGTCTGCTGCGGCTGTATGAAGGCACCACGCAAATCCAGCAATTGATCATCGGCCGCGCGCTCATGCAGGACGACTGAGGCGGCGCCCGCGACGCCCATCGGGGGCGCATTCGCGCCCCGCCGGGCGCTTCATCGTGGTGCGCCCGCTGCGGCATGCAGAACATCTTGCACTGCTGCGGTGCGGAAAATTTCCGAGCAATTTCAGATTCTCCCTATGGGGGATGCGCCGCTCCAGCCTTGTCCTGTCGCGCTTTTCCCGATATTTCCCCCGGCCTGGCACGCTTGTTGCGTTAGCGTAAAGGCCAGCGGCAAAGGCGTCGCCGGCAACGAATTCGAAGGCGACGTTGGGGCGCAATGGTCTGCGACGTCGCCACAGGACAACGGCGTCCCTCCGTGCTTCGGCGCGGACGGACGCCGTTTTGTTTTTCGGGCGCAGCAGGCATTGCAATGGGAGAAGAGAGCATGCGCAAACCTCGTCTGGTCGTTATCGGCAATGGCATGGCCGGCATCCGCACGCTAGAGGAATTGCTGGAGATCGCGCCGGATCAGTACGACATCACCGTATTCGGTGCCGAGCCGCATCCGAACTACAACCGCATCCTGCTCTCGCCGGTGCTTGCCGGGGAGCAGTCGTTCGCCGACATCGTGCTCAACCCGCTCGAGTGGTACGAGAGCAAGGGCATCACGCTGCATCTGGGCAAGGAAGTCACGCAGATCGACCGGCCCCGCCGCGTCGTGCGCTGCGCCGACGGCACCGAAGCGCCATACGATCGGCTGCTGATCGCCACCGGCTCGAGCCCGTTCATCTTGCCGGTGCCGGGCAACGACCTCGAGGGCGTGATCAGCTACCGCGACATTCGCGACACCGAGATCATGATCGAGACGGCGCGCGTGAAGCGCCACGCGGTGGTGATCGGCGGCGGCCTGCTGGGGCTGGAGGCGGCCAACGGTCTCAAGCTGCGCGGCATGGACGTGACCGTCGTGCACCTGGCCGACACGCTGCTCGAGCGTCAGCTCGACAGCACGGCCGGCAAGCTCCTGCAGCAGTCGCTCGAGGCGCGCGGTCTGGCGTTCCGCCTCTCGCATCAGACCTCGGCCATTCTCGACGACGGCCACGGGCGCGTGAGCGGCGTGCGTTTTAGCAACGGCGACGAGATCGCGGCCGAGCTCGTCGTGATGGCCGCGGGCATCCGCCCGAACACCGCGCTCGCCGAAGCGGCGGGCCTCCATTGCTCGCGCGGCATCGTCGTCTCCGACACGTTGCAGACCTACGATCCGCGCATCTACGCGGTAGGTGAGTGCGTGAGCCACCGCGGCGTGGCGTACGGTCTGGTCGCCCCGCTCTTCGAACAGGCGAAGGTCTGCGCGAACCATCTTGCGCTCATGGGCATTGGCAGCTATCGCGGCTCGGTGCTCTCGACCAAGCTCAAGGTCACGGGCATCGACCTGTTCTCCGCCGGCGACTTCCAGGGCGGCGAGGGCACCGAGGAAATCGTACTGTCCGACCCGGCCGGCGGCGTCTACAAGAAGCTGGTGATACGCGACGACAAGCTCGTCGGGGCTTGCCTTTACGGCGATACGGCCGACGGCGCGTGGTACTTCAAGCTGCTGCGCGAAGGGCGCGCACTGGGCGAGCTGCGCGAGCGCATCATGTTCGGCGAATCCAGCGTGGGCGACGTCGGCACGCAAGGGCAGAACCGCGCGGCGGCGATGGCCGACAGCGACGAGGTGTGCGGCTGCAACGGCGTGTGCAAGGGCACCATCGTCAAGGCGATCACCGAGAAGGGCCTGTTCACGCTCGACGAGGTGAAGAAGCACACCAAGGCCGCGAGCTCGTGCGGCTCGTGCGCGGGGCTGTGCGAGCAGATTCTGATGAGCACGCTCGGCTCGACCTACGACGCCGCACCCAAGGAAAAGGCGGTGTGCGGCTGTACCGATCTCTCGCATGCCGAGGTGCGTCGCGCCGTTCGCGAGCATCACCTGACCACGCACCGCGCCGCCTTCGACTTTCTCGAGTGGCGCACCCCCAACGGCTGCGCAACCTGTCGCCCGGCGCTCAATTACTACATGCTCAGCACCTGGCCGAAGGAGGCGGTGGACGATCCGCAGAGCCGCTTTGTCAACGAGCGCGTGCACGCCAACATCCAGAAGGACAACACGTTCTCCGTCGTGCCGCAGATGAAGGGCGGCGTGACGAACCCGAGCGAGCTGCGCCGCATTGCCGACGTGGCCGACAAATACCGGATTCCCATGGTCAAGGTCACCGGCGGCCAGCGCATCGATTTGCTCGGCGTGAAGAAGGAAGACCTCGTCAACGTGTGGCGCGATCTGGGCATGCCCTCGGGACACGCCTACGGCAAGTCGATCCGCACGGTGAAGACGTGCGTGGGCAGCGAGTTCTGCCGCTTCGGCACGCAAAACAGCACGCAGATGGGGATCGACCTGGAGACGATGCTCGCGAACATGTGGTCGCCGCACAAGGTGAAGCTCGCCGTGTCGGGGTGCCCGCGCAACTGTGCTGAAGCCGGCATCAAGGACGTGGGCGTGATTGCCGTGGACTCGGGCTGGGAGCTCTACGTTGGCGGAAACGGCGGGATCAAGACCGAAGTCGCGCAGTTTCTCGTGAAGGTGAAGACGGCCGAGGAAGTGAAGGAGTACACAGGCGCCTTCCTGCAGCTCTACCGCGAGGAGGCGTACTACCTCGATCGGACGGTGCATTACATACACCGCGTGGGGCTCGACTACGTGAAGCAGCGCGTGGTGGCCGACGCCGCCAATCGTCGCGCGCTCTACGAACGGCTGCTCTATTCGCTCGACGGTCTGCCCGACCCATGGCAGGCGCGCATCGACGGTGCGCAAGCCAATGAATATCGTCCGCTCGTGCCGCAGCGCGTCGAGCCGGCGACCGTGTGAAATCGACGGAACCGCCTGAAATTGCTGGAAATCGCCTGAAGGAAACTGCCATGACGCTATCCGAACCGATCTGGCTGCACGTGTGCGACATCGACGCGATCCCGCGACTGGGCTCGCGCGTCATGCCGCACGCCGGCGGCGACATTGCGCTGTTCCGCACCGAAGCGGACAAGGTCTTCGCGCTGCGTGACAAGTGTCCGCACAAGGGCGGCGCGCTCTCGCAGGGCATTGTCCACGGCGAGCGCGTGACGTGCCCGCTGCATGCCTGGAACATCGATCTGGCGACGGGGCAGGCATGCGCGCCCGACGTGGGCTGTGCGCGGCGCTTTGCCGTGCGGATCGACGCGGACCAGGTGTACCTGTGCGTGGATGACGTGGACGACGCGGGTGACGAGGCGCCCGGAAAGACCACGGAACCGGCGGAACCGGCCGCCGCCTGACGTGCCGGTAACGCACTCGCAATGCCGCCAACGTCACCCTGCCGATCACGCCCTTGCTACAGCCGGAGCCGTCCATGAACACCATCACGCAAACCACCTGCTGCTACTGCGGCGTCGGTTGCGGCATGCTCGTCGAGAGCGACGGTGAGCGCATCGTCGGCGTAAGGGGCGACCCGGCGCACCCGGCCAACCAAGGGCGCCTGTGCAGCAAGGGCATGACGCTGCCGATGACGACACAGTCGTTGACCGGGCGCGTGCTAACCCCCGAACTGCGCACCGCGCGCGATGCCGCTCGCGCGCCCGTTGCATGGGACGAGGCGCTCGACACGGTCGCCTCGCGCTTTGCGGACGTCATTCGCCGCCACGGGCCCGACGCCGTGGCGTTCTATGTCTCGGGGCAACTGCTCACCGAGGACTATTACGTCTTCAACAAGCTCGCCAAAGGGCTGGTGCGCACCAACAACATCGATACCAACTCGCGGCTGTGCATGTCGAGCGCGGTGAGCGCCTACAAGATGGCGCTCGGCGCGGATGGTCCGCCCACGTGCTACGACGATCTCGAAGCCGCGCGCACGGTACTGTTCGCGGGCAGCAACATGGCGTATGCGCATCCGGTGCTGTTCCGGCGGCTGGAAGCGGCGAAGGCCGCCGATCCGTCGATTCGCTGGATCGTGGTGGACCCGCGCCGCACCGACACGGCCGCGATGGCCGATCTGCACCTGCCCATCGTGCCCGGCACCGACGTGGCGCTCTTTCACGGCATGCTGCACCACCTGATCTGGGAAGGGCGCATCGACCGGGAGTACATCGACGCGCATACCGAAGGGTTCGACGCGCTCAAGCAGACGTTGCGCGACTATCCGCCGCAACACGCGGCGGACATCTGCGGCATCGACGAAGCGGCGCTGCGTCAGGCGGCCGACTGGTTCGGCGAAAGTCCGGCCGCGCTCTCGCTTTACTGCATGGGGCTCAATCAATCGAGCCACGGCACCGAGAAGAACCTGGCGCTCATTCATCTGCATCTGGCCACCGGGCAGATCGGCCGCGCCGGCGCGGGTCCGTTTTCGCTGACCGGCCAGCCGAACGCCATGGGCGGGCGCGAGGTCGGCGGCCTCGCGACGATGCTCGCGGCGCATCGCGAGATCGGCAACGCCGCGCACCGCGCCGAGATCGAGCGCCTGTGGGGCGTGCAGGGACTGTCCGACCGGCCCGGCCTGCCGGCCGTCGAGATGTTCGATGCGGTGCGCGACGGCCGCATCAAGGCCATCTGGATCGCCTGCACGAACCCCGTGCACTCGATGCCCGACAGCGCACGGGTGCGCGAAGCGCTGGCGTCGGCGGAGTTCGTGGTGGTGCAAGAGGCGTTTCACCAGACCGACACCGTGCCGTATGCCGATGTCCTGCTGCCCGCGGCAAGCTGGGGCGAGAAGGCGGGCACCGTCACGAATTCGGAGCGGCGCATCTCGCGCGTGCGCGCGGCCGTGCCGCCGCCCGGTGCGGCGCGCGCGGACTGGTGGATTGCGAGCGAAGTCGCGCGCCGCCTTGCGCCGATGCTCGATGCGCCGCCCGAGCCGTTCGCCTTCTCGTCGCTCGAAGCGATTTTCGACGAGCATCGCGCGCTCACCGTCGGCCGCGATCTCGATATCGGCGGGCTCGACTATGCGCGACTGGAACAGCTCGGCCCGCAGCAGTGGCCGTTTCCGGCTGGCGCCTCGCAGGGGCTTGCGCGCCGTTATGAAGACGGCGTGTTCGCCACCGCCGACGGACGCGCCCGCTTTCATGCGTTCGAATACCGGCCCGTGGCCGAGCCCATCCATGCGCGGCATCCACTGCGGCTCATCACGGGGCGACTGCGCGACCAGTGGCACGGCATGAGCCGCACGGGACGCGTCGGCCAGCTCTTCGACCACGCACCGGAGCCGACACTCACGATGCATCCGGCCGACGCGGCGCGACGCGGTCTTCGGCCGGGCGACTTCGTGCGGCTTTCCAGTCGTCGCGGCGAACGGGTGCTGACGCTCGCGCTGAGCGACGACGTGGCCTCCGGCACGGTGTTCGCCGCGATGCACTGGAGCGGACAGTTTCTGAATGGCGGGGGCGTGAACGACGCCACGACGGGAGCGGTCGATCCGTACTCGAGGCAGCCGGAGCTCAAGCACGCGGCCGTGCGCGTCGATCCGCTTACGTTGCCGTGGCGCGTGGCGGCCGTGCGGCGCGGCGATGCGCTGCGCTTGCACGCGGCCGTGCAGCCGCTGCTCGCCGCGCGGCGTTTTGCGACGGTGCGCCTCGAAGGTGACGATCGCATCGTGGTGACGGCCGCCGACGATCAGCCCGATGCCGACTGGCTCGAGCGCCTGCACGCAGCGCTCGATCTGCCGCGCGACGAATCGCTGCTCGAGTATCGCGATGCGCGCCGTGTCATGACGAAGCGCGTGGCATGGCGCGAGACGCTGATCGACGGCGTGCTCGTCGCGGGCAGCGAGGCGGACGTGGCGGGCTCGGCGTCGCTGCTGGCGCGGGTGCGCGAAGGTTCGCCGTGGACGCGCCCGCGGCACGCCGTGTTCGTCGCCGACCGTGCTCCGGCGGCGCCACGCGACCTGACGGTGTGTCAGTGCAAGCAGATCAAGGCATCGCGTATTACGGCGGCGATTGCGGCGGGGGCGGACCTCGCCGGACTCAAGGCGACGCTCGGCTGCGGCACCGTGTGCGGATCGTGCGTGCCCGAGCTGCAGCGCATGTGCGCCGCGCCCGGGGTGAAGGCGGCCGTGCCGATGGCGAGCGGCGCCGCATGAGGGCTCGCCGCGCGCCGTCGCGGCTCACTGCCGCCCGTTGCGCATGTTGCGCACACGAGTTGCAAGACACAAGGCGGGCAGTACGGGACTCGTCGCGCGAAGCGATATGCAGGATATCGGGGAACCAAGGGAGAACGATCATGAAGCCAGGCAAAGTCACCCTGCTCAGCGCCGGACCGGGCGCGCTGGACTTGCTCACGCTGCGCGCGGCGCGCGTACTGGGCGAAGCGGACGTGCTGCTCGTCGACGATCTGGCCAATCCGGAGATCGCCACGCTCGCGCCGCAGGCTCGCGTGATTGCCGTGGGCAAGCGGGGCGGCTGCCGGTCCACGCCGCAGGTGTTCATCGAGCGGCTGATGTGTCGCCTTGCCCGGCGCGGCGCGCATGTGGTGCGGGTGAAGGGCGGCGACGCGCTGATGTTCGGCCGTGCGGGCGAGGAGATGGCGGCCCTGCGTCGTGCGGGCGTGCCGGTCGAGATCGTGAACGGGGTCTCGGCGGCGTTCGCTGCCGCGGCCGGTCTTGGCATGTCGCTCACGCACCGCGATCACTGCGCCGGCGTGACTTTCGTTACCGCGCACCGTCAGGACGGCAGTGCGCCGAACTGGTCGGCGCTCGCGGCGACGGGAACGACGCTCGCGATCTACATGGGGCTGCAGCGCGTGGAGACGTTGACCGCGACGCTGCTCGGGCATCTGTCGCCTGCCACGCCGGCGGCGGCGGTGCAATGGGCTGGCACGCCGCAGGAGCGCCGCATGGTGACGTCGCTCGGGCGGCTGGCCGCGGACGTGCGCGCGGCCGGCTTCACGAGCCCGGCCATCCTGCTCGTGGGCGGCGCGGTCGGTGAGGCGGCGTGCGCGGACCGTGACGGGCGCGATGCGCTTGGCGCGGCGGCGCCCGACCGGCTCGCGAGCGGCGTAATGACGATGGCAGACGGTGTCATCGCCCAGGCCGCCTGAAGCGTTGTGTTGTAGCTGCCTATACTCGAATGGCCCGAAGTCGTGGCTTGAAGTCGTGGCTTGAAGTTGCGGCGTGGAGGTGCGGCTTGAGTTGTTCGAAGTCGTTGCTTGACCGGATTGCCTGACTTGCCTCGTTGGCTTGATTTGCTTGATTTGACCGCTTGACCCGACTGGACTCGATGCAGCCGCACTCGCGGCGCACCGGAACCCAACCTTACGACCGGCCTGCTGGCCCCCACGAACTTGCCGAAAAAAACGGACGCCGAGGACATCGATCTTTCGGCTGACCCATCCGTCCCGACGCCTTCGTCGCGTTTTCCCGCAGCGCCGGACGGCGCGCAGGGCATGTTGCGCGTGCTGCTCGTCACCGACACGGACAAGCCGATCGGCGAACTGCGCGCAGCGCTCGCTCGCCTGGGCTGCGAGATGCTCGCCGAAGTGGCCAAGCCGCAGGCGCTGCCGCGCGTGGTCGAGAGCGAGCGTCCTGACGTGGTCATCATCGACACGGAATCGCCCTCGCGCGACACGCTCGAGCAGCTCGCGGTGATGAATGCGGCCGCACCACGCCCCGTGCTGATGTTCTCGGCCGACGGCAATCAATCGCTCATCCGCGCGGCCGTCGATGCCGGCGTCACGGCGTACTCGGTCGAAGGGCTCGCGGCCGACCGCCTCGCGCCCATTCTCGAGGTCGCGCTCGCGCGCTTCGCGCATGAGGAGAAGTTGCGCGCACGGCTCGCCAAGGCGGAGAGCGAACTGGCCGATCGCAAGCTGATCGACCGCGCCAAGCGTCTGCTCATGGACCGGCGCCGGATTTCCGAGCAGGAGGCGTATGCCATCCTGCGCAAACGGGCAATGGATCAGGGCGAGAAGCTCGCCGAAGTGGCGCGCCAGCTCGTCTCGATCGCCGAATTACTGGGATAGACACTGCTCATGTCCACGTCATCATGGTTGACTCCCCAGGCGCCAACGACAGGCGGTGCGCCGGAGAAGCGTCATTTGCGGGTGGGGTTCGTCGCGCTGTCCGACGCCGCGCCGCTGATCGTGGCCAAGCGCCTCGAGCTGGGGCACGAACACGGCCTCACGCTGGAGCTGAGCCGCGAGTCGTCGTGGGCGGCGATTCGCGACAAGCTGCTCACCGGCGAGCTCGACGCCGCACATTCGCTCTACGGGCTGGTGTATGGCGTGCAACTGGGCATTGGCGGGCCGCGCGAGGCGATGGCCGTGCTGATGGTGCTCAACCGCAACGGGCAGGCGATTACGGTCACGCCTTCGCTGGCCGACGCGATGGCGCAGACGGGCGACGTGCGCAGCGCGCTCGCGTCGCTCGGGCGCAAGCCGGTCTTTGCGCAAACCTTCCCGACCGGCACGCACGCGATGTTCCTGAACTACTGGTTCGCGGCCCAGGGCGTCGATCCGCTCACGGAGATTTCGCGCATTGTGATTCCGCCCGCGCACATGGTCGCGGCGATGGACGAAGGCGGGCTCGACGGCTTTTGCTGCGGCGAACCGTGGCACGCCGTGGCGCAGGCGCGCGGGCTGGGGCGCACGGTCGTGGTGTCGAGCGACATCTGGCCGAATCATCCGGAGAAGGTGCTCGCCTGCCGGCATGATTTCGTGACTCGCTATCCGCGCACGGCTCAGGCGCTGGTGCGCACGCTGCTGAGTGCTTGCCGCTGGCTGGACATGCCGGGGCATCGGGCCGAGGCTGCCGGATGGCTCGCCGAACCGGCGTGGGTCGGCGCCCCGCGCGACCTGATCGCCGCCCGGCTGCTCGGCGACTTCGGACGTCTGCCCGGCAGGCATGCGCTGCTGCCCGTGAGCTTCTTCGACGACGGCGCCGTGAACTACCCGCATCCGCTCGACGGCATCTGGTTCATCGCGCAATATCGCCGCTGGGCGATGGTGGGGGACGAGGCGCTGGCGCAGGCGGCGCAAACGGCCGCGGCGATCAATCAGACGGCGCTGTTCGAGTCCGCCGCGCGTGCCGAGGGGTTGCCAGCAGCGGCCACACCCGCCGGCGACGTGCTGTGTGACGGTAGAGTCTGGGCGCCGGGGAGCGTGCACGACCTGCGTGCCTACGTCGACGGCTATGCGATTCGCGCACCGTGAGCGCGGCGACGGAGGTGGCGGTGGAGCGGTGGGGCGCGGCGGTGGGGCCTCAGCCCGCCAAGGCGTCGCAGTCGTGCAATTCCTCGAATTCCATCGGGGAGCCGAAGGCCGGCGTGCCGGTGATGCCCCTGATGCGTTCGATGGCACCGAGGGCATCGGCGTGCTTGCGGCAGGCGCGCAGCGCACGCGCGCCATGGCGGGGGTGCAGGTTCAGATGGTAGACGAGCGCGAGGAGCACGACGTGGCGAGAAAGATTGGCCAGCATCGGCTCTAGCCCGGCGGCGCTGGCCAGCGCGCGGCGCGCGCCGGGATGCAGGCATGCCAGGGCGAGGATCGCGAACGACCCGGGTACCGCGAGAAACGCTGCTAACGCAATCTTCTTTGTCATGACCGTCGGCTGTGGTGAGGGCGCGCCGCGTTGGGGGTTTGCTGCCGCGCCGGGGAGACGGTGGGGTTCGCAACGCAAACCGGCGCACGTCGTTGTGCGCCGGCGGCTTCAGGCGGGCGTCTCGTCCCGCCCCAGTGCATGCTCATGAGCATACGGATCGGCGCGGGACGGATAAAGCGTCGAAACGGAAAACGTCTGTTGCGCAAAGTGAGGAGAATGGCGAACGGCGCTCGCGCGGCGGGCGCCATGCTCGGGCGTGCGTCGGCGCGAGCGGCGCTGGCGACCAATTAGTGGCGATACCGGTTCAGTTTCAGGCGGGATTCGGCTATTTTCTTGGGGTGTCCGGGCCTGAAGCCCAGTGTGTCCCCAACTCCAGCGATGGCAGCAGCCGTTCCTTTCCCTATCCGTGTCGAATGTCCACCGGGCGCCTGCTCATGCGAGCGCGAGGCGCTTTTGCGCGAGCCGGGCGGCGACATCCGGGTATTGCGATTGACGCAGACCGAGGAGAAGCGGTTGATCGAGCGGATCGAAGCCATCGCGAGTTACGAGGAGCTCAAGCGCATCGCAGGTCTCATGCAGGCGCAGCTCGGCATCGTGCTGCAGATCGCGCCGGGGCCGAACGAGGTGCGCACGGTGCGCGGCATCGGCATCCAGCTCGCGCAACAGCCCGGCCTGTGCCGCAAGACCAGAAAGACCATTCCGGCGGCCGTGCGCCGCTGTCTCGATCGCAATCCCGACATTGCTTACGCCATTCTCGACGAGCACGACCTGCTCGGCGGTGGGGCCGCCTGAGCGCACGGCGCGTCTTACCCGAGCATCGTCACGGCGTCGTCGAGCGAGAGCACGGTCGTGCGCGATTCGAACGATGTCGCGAACAGGCGCTCGTGCGCGAGCTCGTCAGGGTCGTAGCAGCAATCCTTGACGGTGAACAGGCAGTAGTCGGCATCGCTGGCATGGGCGACGGTGGAGAACATGACTCCCGTCGGACCGGGCTCGTGGTGCAAGCGCGTGGAACGCCGCCGCTCGCGCCAGAAAGACAAAAGCCCGTCGATCTTGCGATCGACGGGCTTTCCAATCTGGTTGCGGGGACAGGATTTGAACCTGTGACCTTCGGGTTATGAGCCCGACGAGCTGCCAGACTGCTCCACCCCGCGTCTGAGAAGAGGAATAATACGGGTATTCTGCGCATCGTGTCAAGCATTTATGACATTAACTTTATTGGGCGGATGAAAATCGTGCGGGCCGCGAGCGTTTTCCGGGCGCGTCACGCGCACAAAGCCGGGGCGCATGCCCTCGGCGGCCAAGCAGGCCATCGGGCGCGATCAGCAAGGCGCGTGGCGCTCGGGAATGACGACTGGGGCCGTCATGGGACCGGTTGGACCGGCTGGACCGGCTGGCGTCGGGTTCCCTCGACGCGCCTGCCTGGCATGTACGCGGGCGCGGGTCGGTTGGCACACCGATGCAGTTGCCTTGTCACGATACCGCGCTTACCAGCGGAGGGTGACGCCGGCCTGCACGGAGTGATTCAGCGAGGCGGGGTTCAGGCCGCGCTTGTAGCCGACGTCGAGGTCGAGATCCTTTGTCGGGCTGTAGATGGCGCCGACCAGCGCGTAGGCCGGCTTCGTCTGCGTGGCGGTGTCGGGGTTGGTGGCCAGTCCCACGTCGGCGACCAGACGCACGGCGTCCGTCACGCTGAATAACGCTGCCGTTGACGCATTCCACAGACTCTGGCGGTTGCCGATGCTGTTGTTGTTCCATGTGTAGCCGACGTTGGCCAGGAACGTCCAGCGATCGAGGTTGTACTGCATCAGCAAGTTCGCGCCGGTCGTGGCCCGGCCATTGCCGAGCCCGCGGTCTTCGCTGGCCGTCGGCAGCGAAACGAACGGCTTGAGGCCGAGACTCCATGTCTCGCCTTCGAGGAAGCGCCATTTCGCCTGCAGTTGCAGATCGGTGAAGCCGCTGGTCCAGCCGTCGCCATCGGGGCGCATGCGCTGATAGGGCGCCTGGATGGCGACGTCGAGGTTGGGCAGCACGCCGTAGGTCAGCGTGTTCGTCCATTGTTGCTGACGTGCGCTCGGCAACGTGATCCATTCGCTGTTGAGTTCGAGTTGCCAGTTGCCCGTGTCCTGCGTGCCGGTGTCGTCGGTGACGAGCGGGTTTGTCGCGTGCGCGGCCAACGGCATGAGCGTGGCGGCGACCAGAAGCAGCATCCTCTTCATCGAAAAACTCCCTCGTGCAGTCCGAAAGCCGGAAAATCAGTGGGGCGGATCGTACGGGGCGCACATGACACCGTCAACCATGGCACGCGATGTGTCGTATTTCCGTGTTGGCCGGGCGGGGCGATGATAGACTTCGCCCCCCATTTTCGAAGTCTGACGAGGTGGGGCGATGCCCACGATGCCCACGATGCCCACGACGCCCACGACGCCCCATGGGCACTCCATAGCCACCTCATAGGCACCCCATAGGCACCCCATAGGCACCCCATAGGCACCCCATCGACGTCCGTCTGCCATGCAAGCCAGAAGTCATCTCGTTTTCGGTATCGGCGCCACCTGGTTGATGCATCGCACCGGCTGGGCCGCGAGCGTCCACGACTGGCCCTTGACACTCGTTGGCGCGCTGCTGCCCGACATCGATCATCCCAAGAGTCTGCTGGGGCGACGTATCGCGCCACTGTCGCTCGCTATTTCGGGAGTGTTCGGGCATCGCGGCATGACGCATTCGCTTTTGCTGCCCGTGCTTGCCGCCCTCGCGTGCCTCTATGCCTGGGGCCGGGTGCCGCCGTGGATGCTCGCGCTATGCGCCGGCTACCTTTCTCACCTGCTGGCAGACTGGCTGACGCCAGCCGGCGTGCCGCTTTGCTGGCCGCTGCGCACGCGGTTTCGTTCGCCGCTGTATGTGACGACCGGATCGACCGCCGAGTGGTGCGTTGCCGCCGCGCTTGTCTTCGTCATGTGGCGATGGTGGTAAGCGGGGAAATTCAGCGCCACACGAGTGGCGGCTCGTCCATCAGCGCGACCTGCTCGCGCAGCTCCAGAATGCGATCCTGCCAATAGCGTTGCGTGTTGAACCACGGGAAGGCAGCGGGGAAGGCGGGGTCGTCCCACCGGCGTGCCAGCCAGGCGCTGTAATGCAACAGGCGCAGGGTGCGAAGCGCTTCGGTCAGGTGCAGTTCGCGCGGATTGAAGTCGGCAAAGTCCTCGTAGCCGGACAGGATCTCGTCGAGCTGGACGGTCATCTCGGCTCGCGTTCCCGAGAGCAACATCCACAGGTCCTGCATGGCGGGCGCCATGCAAGTGTCGTCGAAGTCGACGAAGTGCGGGCCGGCGTCGGTCCACAACACATTGCCGCCGTGGCAGTCGCCATGGACGCGCAGCAGTTTTACGTCTCCCGCTCGCTCGTATGAGCGTTCGATGCCTGCGAGCGCGAGATCCACGATGCTGCGCCAGGCGTCTCGCAGATCGGTCGGGATCAGACCGCTCTGCCAGAGGTACTCCACCGGCTGGCGGCCGTAGGTGCCGGCGTCGAGCGTCATTCGGTGGCAAAAGGGCTGCGTGGCCCCGACGGCATGGATGCGTCCCAGGAAGCGTCCGAGCCAGTGCAGCGTGTCGGGGTCTTGCAGCTCGGGGGCGCGTCCGCCGCGTCGAGGAAAGAGCGCGAAGCGAAAGCCGTGGTAGTGATGGAGCGTCCGGCCATGGATAGCGAGCGGCGCGACCACCGGAATCTCGTGCTCGGCCAACGCCTGGGTGAAGGCGTGTTCTTCGAGAATGGCGTCGTCCGTCCAGCGATTCGGACGGTAGAACTTCGCGATCAATGGCGGGCCGTCTTCCATTCCGACCTGATAGACGCGGTTTTCGTAGCTGTTGAGCGCGAGCAGCCGCCCGTCGCTGTAGCTGCCGAGCTGTTCGACGGCGGTGACGACGGTATCGGGCAGCAAAGCCGAGAAGGGATGGGCTTGACCCGAGGGATCGGGAGAGAGGTCGGTGTTCATCGCGATATTTTGCCAAAGGCGGGGGCGCCGGCGCGCGTCCGTGATGCATCGTTCCTTATATATAGAAGAAAACGGCGCCGCAGCGAGAGGGGAGCGAGCGCTGGAAAATTGCGGGATTTCAAAATAGTTTCATAAACTCCTTGCATGTCGTGGCGATCCTGTCTAATATCTCGTCTCTCGCAACGACGGCGACGCGGCGCAAGCAGCGAAGCGACGGGGCGGGAGGGGCCGAAAGGCCTCGGTGGTTGGCGGTTTTTGAGCGGGCGAGTTGCTACGGCGGCGAGCGGGAAGTGCGAAAAAACTGTTGACGACGACGAGAAGCTGCGACATAATCTCACTTCTCTGCTGCTGATGCAGCGACGCGAAAAACGAAGCAACGGCGCGGCAAGTTGGCGACGAAGCGAAGTCAGGCGCGATTGATCTTTAAAAATTGAACAACCGATAAGTGTGGGCACTCGATGAATGGTGCGTCTGCTTCGG